>NZ_LZIR01000074.1 GCF_001667035.1 Mycobacterium sp. 852002-51057_SCH5723018 | reverse complement strand
CATCGGGGCCCCGCGGCGGGCCCCGCCCCCCCCCCCGGGGCCGGGGGGCCCCCCCCCCCGGGGGGGCGCCGGGCGGGCCCGCCCCGGCGGGCCCCCGGGGAGGCCCCCCCCGCCGCCGGCGCGCCCGGGGGCCCCCCCCCCCCCCCCCCCAAACCCCCCCCGCCCCCCCCCCCCCCCCCCCGGCCCCGGGAACAACCCGGCCGGCGGCCCCGCTGGATCGCCCCGAAAGCCGGGCGAGCCCGCCCACGCCTGCAGCGTGAACTCGCTGGCGGCGCGCCCGGCATACGGTCCGGTCCAGCCGAAGTCGGAGATGCTGACGACGATCGCGCGCGGCGAGTCCGCGAGCAGCCGCTGCGGATCGACGCCCAGTGCCGCCGCCCGCTCCCGCCCGGCGGTGACGATGATCACGTCCGCGCCGGCCAGCATGGCGCGGTATTGCGCCAAATCTTCAGCACCTTCGGCGATGGCCAGGCTCTGCTTGCCCGCGTTGAGGTAGCTGAAGAGCGGCGACGGAGTGCCATCGGGCACCGGCGCACACGTGGCCGAGTACCGCCGCAGCCAATCCCCTTGCCGCGGCTCGATTTTGCGGACCTGCGCTCCGGCATCGACCAGCAACTTGCCGCAATAGCTACCCGCTATCCGGTCGCTGATCTCGACGACACGCAGATCTCGCAACGGTGTCGGCCGGGTGTCGGATCCGCGGCTCACCCGGCTATTTATACCATTACTGCTAAAATAGCTAAGCCAGTCGAGCACGCGGCCGGGTCCGCGCGCTCTCTGCTGTTGTGATTCATGAGGATTGGATGACCGCCCTGGGAATTGGCCCCGACGCCCGCCGCCGATTGTCGGCGCCGAGGATCGCCGAAATCGTAGCCGACGAGTTGCGCCGCCAGATCATCGACGGCGAGCTCGCCGACGGCGATCTTCTGCCCCGCCAGGAGGTGCTCGTCGAACAGTTCAACGTCAGCCTGGTCTCGCTGCGGGAAGCGCTGCGGATCCTGGAAACCGAGGGGTTGGTTTCGGTCCGGCGGGGCAATCGCGGCGGCGCCGTCGTGCACGCGCCGGCCAAGACCAGCGCGGCCTACATGCTCGGCCTGCTACTGCAGAGCGAGTCGGTGGCGGTCGCCGACCTTGGCATGGCGTTGCAGGAACTCGAGCCCGCCTGCGCCGCGCTGGCCGCTCAGCGTCCCGACCGGGCGGACACCCTGGTTCCCGAGCTCAAGCAGGTCAACGAGTCCATGGCCGAGAACCTCGAGGACGGCCGGCTCTTCACCGAAATCGGTCGCGAATTCCACGATCTCGTGGTCCGCGGCTGCGGTAACCACACCATCATCGCCGTGGTGGGGAGCCTGGAGACGCTGTGGACCAGCCACGAACGGCAGTGGGCCGACGAGAGCGCGGCACGCGGCACCTACCCCTCGTTGACGCAACGCCGTGCGGTGCTCAACACACATACCAAGCTCACCGAGACCATCGCGGAGGGCGACGTCGACCGGGCTCGCCGCATCGCGGGCCGCCACCTCGCCGACACCCAGACCTACGTGCTGATGGGTCAGCCCGGTCAGCGCATCCATGCGCTGTCGCCGCAGGCTTTGGCGCGCCCGCGGGATATGCGGCGCTCTTGACGCCTTTGACGTCGATGCGAACCGCATTGGTTACCGGCGGCAGCGGCGGCATCGGAAAGGGGTGCGGGCGCAAGCTGAGCGAGCTCGGCTACAACGTGGTGCTGACGGCCCGGCGCGAGGGCCCGCTGCGTGCGGCGGCCGACGAGATCGGTGCGCGTCACATCGTGGCCGATGCGTCCGATCCGGACGGATTCCCTGACGCCATAAGCGCTTTGGAGACGATAGACCTCGTCGTTCACGCGGCCGGCACGCTGGGCGGAACCTACGCCCGCAAGCAGACCTTCGACCAGTGGCGGATCATCATGGCGGCCAATCTGGATTCGTGCTTCGTGGTGACCGCCGCCGCGTTGCCACGGATGCGCGCGGGCTCGCGGTTGGTATTCATCTCGTCGTCGGCGGCGCACGAGCCGATGCCGGCCCGGACCGCGTACTCCGCGTCGAAGGCCGGCATGAACGCGTTCGCGCGCGCCCTTGCGCTCGAAGTCGACCGCGACGGCATCAGCGTGCACATCGTCACACCCGGCCCGGTGGAAACCGGCATGCTGCAGGACGTTCCCTTCGAGATGTACGCGATACAGGTGTCCGACGTCGCCGAGGCCGTCGCCTGGCTGGACACGGTGGACTCGTCGGTCGATCTGCCGGAAATCCGGCTCAGCGCCGTGCAGCGCGGGCCCTTCGCCCGGCCGCCGGTCGTGCCTACGGAGGCCCGTCGGCGGCGCCAGGGAACGCCTTGATCACCGATTCGCCGAACTCGTGCAGGGAATCCGGGACGGCGAAATCGGCGAACCACACGTAGAACCGCTCGACGCGCTGGGCGGTAAGGGCGGTGAAGTGCTCGACCAACTCGTCGGCGGCGCCGCAGATCAATCCGGACCCCAGGTTGCCGAACCGGCGGGTGCTCACCTCGCGGACGGTGTGCGGGTCACCACCGGACCGGACCAAACCCACCATCTGCTGAATCGACACCCGGGCCGTGCCCGCGGCCGGGGCCAGCTTGGGCAACTTGTCGATCTGGTTGGCCGGCAGGTTCCACCAATCCGCGTGTCTGCGAACGAGTTCCATCATCCGGGGCCCGGTCCCGCCCAGGACCAGCGGTATCGGATGGGACCGGCGTGGGGCCTGCGGGTCGGCGCCGCCCTCTTCGTCGCCCCAGTACTGTCTGATCAGCTCGAGGTGGCGGCCAAGTTGCTCGACCCTGGCCAGCGCATCCTGCCGGCCGACGTCGAAGCGGGCGAACTCGTCCGGCCAGGAGCCCGCACCGAGGCCCAGCTCGAACCTGCCGCCCGACGCGTCGGAGAGCGTGACGGCTTGCTTGGCGAGCACGGCGGGGTGCCGGAAGGCGTCGCACAACACCAGATGGCCGATCCGTAACCGCTCGGTCTTGGCCGCCACCCACGTCGCGATCCCCATTGCCTCCCAGATGCTTTCGCCGGGCCGCCCGGGCGCCTCCAAGTGGTCAATGAACGCCATGCCGTCGAAACCGCTGGCCTCGGCGTGGCGGGCCCGCTCGGCGATGTCGGCGGCCGACAGCCGCACCTGCGGAAGGAACAGATACCACTCGACCATGCAGACCACCTGTGCTCGCGCCGATTGCAACGGGGTCGCTAGTTTACTATTTTTATTATGTTAGGGGTCTTATGGACATCGGTCTGAGTTCGGAGCAGCTGTCGCTGCGCGCCACCGTGCGCGACATCCTGCGCACCGAATGCCCGCCCGACGCCGCCCGCCAGGCGATCACCGACCCCGAGCGCTGGCGCACCCTGTGGAAGACGGTCGTCGACCTCGGCTGGACGGAGCTCGCGGCGCCCGACGGCGACTACGGACCCGTCGAGCTGGCCGTGGTTCTCGAGGAATGCGGCGCGGCCATCGCGCCCATCCCGATGCTGAGCAGCGTCGGTCTGGCCGCGGGCGCCTTGCGGGCCGGCGGCCTCGACTCGGTGCTGACCGACATCGCCGGCGGCGTCGTCGCCACCCTGGCGGTCCACCCACGAAAATCTCGGCTGCCCGGCGCACCGATGACGTTGCGCGGGGGGCGCCTGCGCGGCCGGGCGGTGGCGGTCCCCAACCTGTCCCGCGCGGAACTGATCGTCACGCTGGCCCGATCCGACGACAGCGTCGTGGTCGCGGTCGCGCGCTGCGGCAGTGCCAGCGGGGTGACCGCGCTGGCGTGCGAGTCGACCGACCCGGCGCAACCGGTGGCCGACGTCGAGATCGACGCCGAACCGCTGGTCACCGCGCCCGTGAAAAGCGGAGGCGTCGAATCGGCGCTGACGTCGCCGCTGGTGGCCGCAGCCGCGGACCTGGTCGGCGTGGCGGGCGCGGCCTTGCGCCTCTCCGTCGAGCACGCGAAGGCGCGCCGCCAGTTCGGCGCGCCCATCGGCGCCTTCCAGGGGATCAAGCATGCGCTGGCCGACAACCATGTCAGCGTGGAACGCGCCCGCAGCCTCACCTACGCGGCGGCGGCGGCCCAGCTGGCCGATCCCGAAGCCACACCCGCCGCAGCGTGGACCGCGGCGGCGCTGGCCAAGGCGGCGGCCGGCGACGCGGCGGTCAGTTGCGCGCGCACCGCGGTACAGGTGCACGGCGCCCTGGGCCAGACCTGGGAGCACGACGCCCACCTTTACGTCCGGCGCGCCTGGCAGGGCGCCGCGATGCTGGGCGACAGCCGCGCGCTCTACCACGAGGTGGGCCGCCGATTCGCAGGAGGCGCGGGATGACGGCCCACGTCGCTACACAAGTCGAGGAATTCGGCGCGTGGCTCACCGAATTCCTGCCCAACGACTACTACGAGAAGTATCGGGAGTACCGCTGGGACCTCTCGCTGCGGCGCGATTACCAGCGTGCCGCCTTCGAAGCCGGCTGGATACAGCCGACCTGGCCCCGCGAGCACGGCGGCCGGTCGCTGGGGTTGCGCGACGCGATGGAGGTACGACTCGAGGCGGCGATGCGGTCCGCGCCCAAGCTGCCCAACATCGCCGGTCCCAACGTCGCCGCGCCCGGCATCCGTCAGTTCGGCACCCCCGCCCAGATCGACCGGCTGCTGGTGCCGCTGCTGCGCGGCGACGAATGGTGGGCTTTGGGCATGTCCGAACCGGAGGCCGGTTCGGATTTCGCCGGCCTGCGCACCCGCGCCGAGCGCTGTGGCCCTACTGGCGACGTGTTCCGGGTGAACGGCCACAAGATCTGGACCACCCAGGCCCACGAATCGCGGTGGTGCACGCTGTATGTCCGCACCGATCCCGCGGCGCCGAAACATCGCGGCATTTCCTGTCTGATCCTCGACCTGCACTCGCCCGGCGTGCGGGTCGAACCCATCCGCATGGCGTCGGTGTCCGACGAAACGTTCTGCGAGGTCTTCCTCGACGACGTCGAAGTGCCGGCGGACAACCTGCTCGGGCCGCTCAACGGCGGCTGGAACGTCGCCTTGTCCTCGCTGCAGCACGAACGCCAGATGATCTGGATCATGAACTGGGTCGAGATCAAGCGCGGACTGGACGCGGTACGCAGCGCGCTTCCGACCGACGACATCTGCGCCGAACTCGGCTCGCTCCTCGCCGACGCCGAGGCGCTGCGGGCCACCGGATACCGCGCCCTGGGCAACGAGCTGGCCGGGCGGCCCAGCCCCGAAGCTGACATCCTCAAGCTGCTCGGATCGGTGACCCTGCAACGGGTTTGGGAACTCGCCGCCGTCGCCAAAGGACAGGATAGTGTCAGCGATCCCGACCTGCTCTTCGAACGCCAGGATGCGCTCGCCGCGACCATCTACGGCGGAACATCGGAAGTCCAGCGCAATATCATCGCCGAGCGGCTGCTCGGGCTGCCGAAGGGATGACGATGATGGATTATGACCTCGGCGAGGACGCCGGACAACTCCGAAAGCATTTGCGCGAGTTGATATCCAACCATATTCCCGCCGACTTCCTTGGCGCCTGCACGGACGATCCGCGCGACCTGGCCACCACCGAGACGTTCTGCAAGTTGCTGGCCGCCGAGGGACTGCTGGCGCTGGCGTGGCCCAAAGAGCATGGCGGCGGCGGTGGTTCGGTCTGGCAGCAGACCGTGCTGCGCGAGGAGATGTGGGCCCAGCACGAGCCCCGCGGCCCGCAGTACATGGGCATCAACTGGGTGGGCCCGGCGTTGATGCGCTACGGCACGGCCGAACAGAAGGCGCAGCACCTGGCGGCCATCGCGTCCGGGGACGTGATTTGGTGCCAAGGCTTTTCCGAGCCCGAAGCCGGGACGGACCTGGCGTCGCTGCGCACCCGCGCCGTGTCCGACGGGGACGGCTGGCGCATCACCGGCCAGAAGGTGTGGACGTCGTACGCGCTCATGGCATCCTGGTGCGTGCTGGCGGCGTGCACCGATCCCGAGGCGCCAAAGCCCAAGCGGCTCACACTCTTTCTGATTCCGATGGACCGTCCCGGGTTCACCGTGCGGCCCATTCCGTCGATGCTGGGACCACATCACCTCAACGAAATGTTCTTGGACGATGTGCAGGCGTTCCCCGGGGACGTCCTCGGCGAGGTCGGCGACGGCTGGCGGGTGATGCGCGAAGCGCTGGCATTCGAGCGGGTGGGCATCGCACGCTACGCGCGCTGTGAATCCTTGCTCGACCGGATGCGAACCCAGCTCGGCGACGACTGGGATCTGCTGCCCGAGAGCATCCGCGCCCGCTGGGTGCGGACGCTCGCCGACCTGCGGGTGGCCCGGCTGCTGGCATATCGGGCCATCTCGCTGCAGGACGATCCGTCGGCCGGTGCGGCGGCCAGCGCCGCCCGCATCGCCACCACCACTTGCGATCAACAGGTCGCCGAGCTGCTGTTCGACGTGCTCGGCCCGGCGGCGCTGGACAGCGGAGTGTCGGCGCCGCTGCACGGGGCGATCGAAGACCATTGGCGCTACGCACAAGCGGCCACCGTGGCATCGGGCACCATCGAGGTGCAGCGCATGCTGGTGGCCCGCGACGTCCTGGGGGAACACCGGTGAAAACCGAACTGCCACAAGACATCAGCGACTTTGCCGCCGTCGCCACCAAGCGGTTCGCCCGGCTGGGCGGGCCACCGGCGGCGCTGCGCGCCGAGACCGACGACGACGTCCGGAGCGCGGCGCGCACCGCCCTGGCCGAGCTCGGCGCTTTCGAGCTGGACGTCCGGTCGGCGCCCGACGACTTGCTGGCCGCCGCGGTGCTGTGCCAGGCCGCCGGCGCCGCGGCGCTGCCGTATCCCGTCGTCGAGGAGTTACTGGCGATCGACGGCGCCCGGCTGGCCCTGGTCAACCCCGCGGCGCCGCGCATCGACCACGGCGACCTTGCTGGTGACTGGGTCGCCGCCGACCTCGACGGCAACCGCTACCACCCGCAACCAGCGGCGCGAACGAACGCCAAACTGGGGCCGTTCCTGGTTCCGGCCACTTTGAGCGCACCCGAGGGAAGCGTCCCGGCCGCCGACGTTAACCTTCATCTCGTGCTGGGATCATGGCGGATTCTGGGAGCGATGCGACAGTCGTTGCACATCGTCACCGAACACGTGCGCGCCCGGATTCAGTTCGGCAAGCCGCTGGCCGACTTCCAGGCCGTCAGGTTCGCCGTCGCGGACGCCACGGTCGCGGTGCGCGGGCTGTACGAACTCGCGAAGTACACCATCTGCCGGCCGGAATCGCTGCCCATTCAGGTGCATTCGGCCGACGCGCTCGTCCTCAGGTACAAGGCGGCCGACACCGCCCGGCAGGTGCTGCGGACCTCTCATCAGTTGCTGGGCGCCCTGGGATTCTGCGACGAGTCCGACATCAGCGTGCTCGATCGGCACACCCAGCCGCTGATCCGGTTGCCGATGAGCGCCGAGGCGCTCGCGCTGCGGCTGGTCCCCGACGTCCGCGACGGCCACCTGGAGACGCTGTTTTCCGGGCCGGTCCCGGCATGAGCCGCGCCGGCGACGATGCAGAGCGGAGCGATGAGGAGGAGCGGCGCAATTGAGCACCCAACCAGTTGCCCCGGGGGTGGCGCCCGATCCGCTCGACGAAGGAATCCCGTTCGGGATCAAGCTCCAGGAGCTCGCCGAACGACGGCCTGACGACTTGGCCGTGACCATCGTCGCGCTGGATGGCACCGCGGACTCGCTGACCTTTGGTGAGCTCGACGCCCGCGCCAATCAGTGGGGGCGGGCGCTGGCCGCCAGCGGCGCCGGAACGGGTTCCCTTGTCGCGCTTGCCATCCCGAATTCGCGTCACCTGATGCTCGCCGCGTTGGGGTGCTGGAAGATCGGCGCGGTTCCGGTTCCGATGCACTGGGATCTGCCCGAGTGGGAGCGCAACCGGGTGCGCGAGGTGATCAACCCGGCGGTGGTCGTTGACGAAATCAGCCGGTGGGACTTGGAGGCGCGCGCGGCCGGCGAGTCCGAAAGTCCGCTCCCGGCCGCGGTTTCCCCCAACGCCAACGGGATCTGCAGCAGCGGGTCGACCGGCGTGCCGAAGGTGATCCTCAGCCTGGCGCCGTCGCTGTGGACGCCTCAGCATGGCGAGCCGTTCCTGTCGAACTGGACGCCGGTGGCCCAGCCGCAGACGATCATGGTGCCCGCGCCGATGTATCACACCAACGGGTTCGCCACCTTCTTCTTCCTGCTCGCCGGCGACCATCTCGTTGTGCTCGAAAAGTTTGATGCGGCACTGGTTCTGGATGTGATCGAACGCTTCCGGATCACCAACTTCACGGCCACCCCCACGATGCTGTCGCGCATCGCGGCCCGGCCTGACGTCCGGCAGCGAGACCTGTCCAGCGTCGTCTTCATCCTGCAGGGCGCCGCCGTGATGCCGCCGTCACTCATGCATACCTGGTTCGAGCTGCTCAGCCCGGAGAAGATCGTCACCGCGTACGGGATGACCGAGAACCTCGGGCTGACCGCGTTGCGCGGCGACGAGTGGCTGGCCCACCCGGGCAGCGTGGGCCGCGGCTTCCGGGACACCGAGATCCGGATCCTGGACGCCGACGGGACGCCTCTCGGCCCCGGTGAGCACGGCGAGATCTACCTGCGCGCACCGATGAGCGCGGGATCGAAGTACCTGGGCGGTGCGCCGCCGCTGCCGTCGACCGAGGACGGCTTTCGGTCCGCCGGCGACATCGGCTACCTGGACGAGGACGGGTACCTCTACATCATCGACCGCCGCGTCGACATGATCGTCACCGGCGGAGCCAACGTCTTCCCGGCCGAGGTCGAGTCCGCGCTCGCCGGCCACCCCGGCATTGCCGACGTGGTGGTCATCGGACTCTCCGACCCGCAATGGGGCCGCCGGGTGCACGCCGTCGTCGAGCTCGCCGGCGAAGTGGCACTCACCGAGGACCAGGTGATCGACTACGCCAAGAGCCGGCTCGCCCACTACAAGGCACCCAAGACCGTCGAGTTCGTCGACGCGATTCCCCGCACCGCGGCTACCAAGGTCAACCGGTCGGCGATGATCGCGGCCCGCGGCGGGTAGGTCGCAGCAAAGCTCGCGTTAATCCGGCGGCGTCGGCGGAAACTCGGCACGCTTCGCGATGGCGTCGCGATAGGCGTGGACCCGGCCGGAAATCGTTCCCAGCACCGCGATGGTCCGGCCGCCACGCCCGTACGCCGCGACAAACTCCCAGCCGTCCCGATCGCCCTCGATCACTTCGAGCGCATCGTAATCGGTTGGCACCCCGAGCATTTGCACCTTGACGTCGTACTGGTCGGACCAGAAATAGGGGATGTCGTCGTAGGCCTGGGCATCGTCGGGCCCGGCCAACAGCGTCCGCGCGGCGGCCGCGCCCTGGCGCCCCGCGTCGTCCCAGTGCTCGGTGCGCAGGTGCCGCTCATACAGCGGATGCCACCAGCGCGCCACATCCCCGGCGGCCACCACTGTGGCATCTTCGGTGCTGCCTTCCGCAGCGCCTGTGGCATCGCAGAGCACCCCATCGTCCACGCGGATTCCCGAGCCGTCGAGCCAGTCGGTCGCTGGAGTCACGCCCAGGCCGACGATGACGAGATCCGCGGGAACCTGCGATCCATCGGTGAGCCGCACCGCCTCCACCCGGCCCTTGTCGACGGAGCCGATGAAGGCGTCGACGCCCACGCCGACCCGCAGGTCGACGCCGTGCCCGCGATGCAGGTCCGCCCAGCGCGGCGCCAACTCGTTGCCCAGCGCGGCCAGCAGCGGGCTGGCCGTCTTCTCGATCAACACCACGTCCAGGCCCAGCGACCGGCAACTCGCGGCGACCTCGGCGCCGATGAACCCACCGCCGACCACGACGACCCGCGGGCGCGAGCCCAGCCGTTGCCGGATCGCCAGGCAGTCCTCCACCGTGCGCAGCAGCAGCACCCCGTCGGGCACCGGGCCGCCCGGCCATTGGCGTGGAACCGCGCCGCTGGCGATCACCAGTCCGTCGAATCGCACGGCCAGATCCTGGTCTTCGTCCCGGACGTGAACCACACGCGCGGACATGTCCAACTTGATCGCCGATGCCGCGCGCAGCACGCGCGCCTCGGTCTCGAACTGCGGCGCCAGATCGACGCCCGCCCGGTGCACCTCGCCGGTGAGCAATTTCTTCGACAGCGGCGGCCGGTGATAGGGGGCGTGCCGCTCGGAACCCACGATGGTCAGGTCACCGTCGTAGCCCTCCTGTCGCAGGGTCTCCGCCGCCCGGGTGCCCGCCACGCCGGCACCGACCACCACAACTTCTTTCAGCTGGCGACTCGGCATCGGCTCAGCCCTCCACCTTGATCGCCTGCGTGGGGCAGGACACCTCGGCGCCGATCAGCTGCTGGCGCAACTCCTCTCGCGGCTCGGCTTGGAGCAGGTGCAGTCCGTCTTCTCGTACGTCGAACACCTCGTGACAGATGCTCATGCAAACGCCGTTGCCGTCGCAGGTGTCCAGATCCACCGAAACCTTCATCGAACCTCAGCCCTTTCCGCTGCTACCCCGGAAACCCCGCGGGAACCGTCGGGTCCGCCCGACTTGGCTTGGGCGCGCGCCCGCTCCTGGGCCGCCTTCGCCACCGGCGAGTAGTTCAGGTAGTCGACCGCCATCTGCGTGGACGCCTCGTCGTTGGGATGATGGTTCGGACGCATGTACCGCACGGGCGTCGTCACCAGAAGCTTCCACGGGCCGGGCAACCGGTACTCGCGCGCGGACCACAGCCAGTCCCGCCAGCGCCACTTTTGATCGATCGTCGGGTCCTGAGCCATCAGGTACCGAGCTCCCGCGACCCACCAGGCGATGAACAGCGGCGCGGTGAGAAACATCGAGATCGCCCTGATCCAGTAGCTGCCGCAGACGTGCTGATAGACGTCGAAGACCAGCGAACGGTGCTCGACCTCCTCGGCACCGTGCCAGCGCAGCAGATCCAGCATCATCGGATCGGCCCCCGCGTAATCCAGCCCTCGGTTCGTCAGCACCCACTGGCCCAGCATCGCGGTGAAGTGTTCCAGTGCGGCCACATCGGCCAGACGCCGATACAGCCACCACCGCCGCAACGCGGGCGGAAAGAACTTGGGCGGATCACCGAGCTGCACCGACAACAGTCTTCCGAGCTTGTCGGTGAACGGCTTGGTGTCGATGCCCTGCGCGGCCAGGTGGTCCAGCACTATTTGGTGCGCCCAGGCGTGCCAGGATTCCTGCTGAATGAACGGCTTGATCGCCGCCTCCAACTCCGGGTCGTCGACCAGCGACGAAGCTTCGAGGACGGCCTTGATGAAGTGCCGCTCTCCCTCGGGCAGCAGCAGGTGCAGGACGTTGATCATGTGCGTCGAGAACGGGTCGTCAGGCACCCAGTGCAGCGGGGTTTCCGACCAGTCGAACCGGACCATCCGTCGGTATTTGGGGTGTCCCTCGTGGTGAAGTTGGATCTCTGGCATCAGGAGCTCCTCCCGCCGACGGACTACGCGCCGTCGGTTCCTTCCTTCTTCTGAAACGAACAGTCGACCCAAGAGCGAAACACCGCTCAGCGTCGTACTTGGAGGCATACAACTGTTCACCGACCACGTACCCACACATCCGCCGGGCTATGCGTACCGGCGGTACTGCGTTCCTGAGAATTCACTGATGACATACGAGCTTCACGGATTTGTAAGGAAGCGCGGTAACCTCATTCTCATGGGCGATCCCGGCGAGGAAGCTGAAGTGACGCGCGCCGAGCGCTTCATCAAGACGGCAGTCGCGATACTCGGCGAAACCGGACGCACCGACTTCACTGTGCAGGAGGTCGTCGCACGCTCGAAGACCTCGCTGCGAGCGTTCTACCAGCACTTCAGCAGCAAGGACGAATTGCTGCTCGCGCTGTTCGACCGGACCATCGCGCAGTCGGTTGGGGCCTGGCGCGCCGAGATCACCGGCCTGGACAGCACCGCCGCGCTGAAGCTGCTGATCGAGCGGGTCAGCGAGCAGCCGGAATCAAGCACCCAGGACAGCCTCAATCGTGCACTGGGCCTCTACAACCAATACCTCGCCGAGACCCGCCCCCGCGAATACGCGCGGGTGCTCTCCCCCATGCACCAACTGATTCGCGACATCGTCGGGCAAGGCATCACCGAGGGCGTCTTCAATCCCGGCCTCGATGTCGGGGCCGCCGCCGCGATCGTCATGCAGACGGTCGTGGGCGCGCAGCGATTGCATTGGCTCGGCACGGAATTGAACGGCGGGCCGATCGACGCCGGCCAGCTGTATGACTTCTGCTGCCGCGCGCTGGGCATCCGGGACACCGACGGTGAATCGGCCACGCCGTCGCTGGCCGAACTGTTCGCCCAGATCGGCATGCGCCCGGGCACCCACAACGGCGAATTCGCGATGACCATGCCGGTCAGCCCCCATGTGGTCAACACGTCCGGCGCGCTTCAGGGCGGCTTGATCGCCACGCTCGTCGACGTGGCGGGGGGGCAATTCGGGCTGGAGTATCTGCAGCCGGGCACCACCATGACCACCGCTGACCTATTCATCCGATACCTGCGGCCGATCCGGCAGGGCTCCGCGCTGGCCGTGCCCCGGATGCTGCGATCCGGCCGGCGGGCGATGGTCATGCAGGTCGACATATACGGCGACGGCGAAGAACTGGCGGCGACGGCGACCGTGAATTTCGCAGTCATCAACGGAACGACACCGACCGGCCTGCCGGGAGAGCCGTAGGCCGGTACACCTCGCGGTGCAAAAGTGGTAACGTCATTACCACCCACAGAGAACCCAAAACTTCCCCAAGGAGATCGCCATGCCTTCTCGCGAACTTCCGTTCCCCGTGTTCGACGCCGACAACCACATGTACGAGCCGCAGGAGGCGCTGACCAAGTTCCTGCCGGAGAAGCGCAAGAACGTGATCGACTACGTCCAGGTCCGGGGTCGCACCAAGATCGTGGTGCGCGGCCACATCAGCGAGTACATTCCCAACCCGACCTTCGAAAAGGTCGCCAAGCCGGGCGCCCAGGAGGACTACTTCCGCAACGGCGCGCAAGGCAAGACCTACCGCGAGATCCTGGGCGAGCCGATGAAGGCCATCCCCGCCTTCCGCGAACCGGGCCCACGGCTGGAAATGATGGACGAACTCGGCATCGACTACGCCCTGATGTTCCCGACGCTGGCCAGCCTCGTCGAGGAGCGCATGAAGGACGACCCGGAGATGACCCACGACGTCATCCACGCGCTCAACCAGTGGATGTACGAGCAGTGGTCGTTCAACTACAAGGACCGCATCTTCGCCACCCCGGTCATCACCCTGCCCATCGTCGAGCGCGCGCTCGAAGAACTCGAATGGTGCCTGGAGCGCGGCGCCCGCACCGTGCTGGTCCGGCCGGCCCCGGTGCCGGGCTACCGTGGCAGCCGGTCGTTCGGCCTCGAGGAGTTCGACCCGTTCTGGCAGGCCTGCGTCAACGCCGAGCTTCCCGTCTCGATGCACGCCTCGGACAGCGGTTACTCCGAGTTCGCCAACGTGTGGGAGCCCGGCGACGAGTTCCTGCCGTTCAAGCCGACGGCCTTCCGCAGCTTTGTGATGGGCCATCGGCCGATCCTGGACGCGATGGGCGCGCTGGTGTGCCACGGCGCCCTGTCCCGCAACCCGGAGCTGCGGATCCTGTCCATCGAAAACGGCGCGGACTGGGTGCCGGACCTGTTCAAGGGCCTCAAGGGCGTCTACAAGAAGATGCCGCAGTCGTTCAGCGAGGACCCGATCGAGGCGTTCAAGCGCTGCGTCTACATCACCCCGTTCTGGGAGGACCGGTTCACCGAGATCGTGCAGATGGTGGGTACGGACCGGGTGCTGTTCGGCTCCGACTGGCCGCACCCCGAAGGCCTGAAGGACCCCATCTCCTTCGTCGACGAGCTCACCGACTTCGAGCAGGAAGACGTCGCAAAGATCATGGGCGGCAACCTGATGAAGCTGATGAAGGTGTCCCAGCCTGCCAAGAAACCGGTCTCGGCCTGATCGACTTCCTTCGATAGCCGTTCAGGCTGCAGGCAAGTCGGCCCCGGCGCGGTTGCCGGGCCGGGGGAATGCCCACGAGTCGGTGGTCCTCGCCGGTCTCGCGCCCCGCTCGAAACGGCAAGCGGCGACGGCGCGTTGGTCCGTGCCCGGAGCCGGTGACGGTTGATGGGACAAAGATACCGACACGTCATGTCACCTGTTGATAATCTGGGCAGCGGTGCGTGCGTACGCCATGCATTTGGGCCGGTTATGTGACTGCATAGATGCGTTCCGCGAGGGGGGACGGCCGGATGGTCGCCGAAAACGACTGGGACCAAACCGTGGGCGCGGCCGACGATGTGCGCCGCACCTTCGAAAACGTCCCGGCGATGCTGGTCGGCCTGCAGGGACCCGACCATCGCTTTGTCGCGGTCAACGCCGCATACCGCCGCTTCAATCCGACGGGCAACCCGGTGGGAAAGCTTGCCCGCGAGGTCTTCCCCGAGCTGGAGAGCCAGCTGGTCTACGAGATGTTCGACCGGGTGTACGAGACCGGCGAACCACAATCGGGTAGCGAGTGGCGCCTTCAGGCCGACTTTGGCGGTTCGGGCATCGAGGAACGCTTCTTCGACTTTGTCGTCACGCCGCGCCGCCGGAAGGACGGGTCGGTCGAGGGTGTCCAGATCCTCTTCGACGATGTCACCAGCCGGGTGCAGGCCCGAGCGGCCGCGGAGGCGCGCATGGAGGAGCTGTCCGCGCGGTACCGCAACGTCCGCGATTCGGCCATCGTCATGCAGCAAGCGCTGCTGGCCCCGTCCGTACCCGTCGTGCCCGGCGCCGACATCGCCGCGGAATATCTCGTCGCCGCGGAGGACACGGCGGCCGGAGGCGACTGGTTCGACGCGCTCGCCCTGGGAGACCGGCTGGTCCTGATCGTCGGTGACGTGGTCGGCCATGGCGTCGAAGCCGCGGCCGTGATGTCGCAGTTGCGCACGGCGTTACGGATGCAAGTTTCGGCGGGCTACACCATCGTCGAAGCGCTCGAGGCGCTCGACCGGTTCCACGAACAGGTGCCGGGTTCGAAGTCGGCCACCGTGTGCATCGGTTCGCTCGACTTCGCCACGGGCGAATTCCAATACTGCACAGCCGGACACCCGCCGCCGCTGCTGGTCAGCGCCGACGCGAACGCGCGGTACACCGAACCGTCCGGCGCCGGTCCGCTCGGCAGCGGCACCGGATTTCCGGTGCGCACCGAGGTGCTTGACGTGGGCGACGCGGTCCTGCTGTATTCCGACGGCCTGATCGAGCGTCCCGGCCGCCCATTGGGCTCCAGCACCGCGGAATTCGCCGAATTGGCGGCGAATATCGCCGCCGGCAGCGGCGGCTTCGTCATCGACGCGCCGGGCCGGCCGATCGACCGCCTCTGTTCGGAGACACTGGAATTGCTGCTCCGGTCGAGCGGCTACCAAGATGACGTCACATTGCTTGCGGCGCAACGGCGCACGCCGCCGCCACCGCTGCGCATCACGGTGGATGCGACGATCCAGGCTGCACGCACGGTTCGCGCCCGGCTGCGCAAATGGCTCTCCGACATCGGCGCCGACGCCGACGACATCTGTAACGTCGTGCACGCGGTCTCCGAGTACGTCGAAAACGCGGTCGAGCACGGGTACGCGGCGGAGGTCTCCGACGGGGTGGTGCTCGAGGCGGCACTGACCGGTGACGGCAGCCTGCACGCCTCGGTGATCGACCGCGGGCGGTGGAAGGACTACCGCGACGGAGAGTGCGGCCGGGGCCGCGGCCTTGCGATGGCCGAGGCGTTGGTGTCCGAGGCGCAGGTCACGCATGATGCCGGCGGGACGACGGCCTCGCTCACGCACCGCCTGTCGCGACCGGCCAACTTCGTTACCGATACGGTCATCGGCCGGTCCCATCGACGGCCCCCCAAATCCGAATTCGTCTCCCTGCTCAGCGACGAAGGGCGCATCCTCGTCATCGGTGACGTCGACGCCACCACCGCGTCCACTTTGGACCGCCACATTGCGGTCGAAAGCCGTTCCGGCATAGCACCATTGACGATCGACCTGAGCGGCGTCACCCACCTCGGATCGGCGGGCGTCAGCGCGCTGGCCGCCGCACGCGACCGGGCCCGCAGACAGGGCGGCGAATGTGTGCTGATAGCGCCGCCCGGGAGCGCGGCGCATCACGTCTTGTCACTGGTTCAGATGCCCTTCAACAGCCACGACGGCGGCGACACCGCGAACCCCTTCGCCGAAGACTAGGCCGAAGGCCCGGCGCCCTGGCCGCGGCCGTGGCGCACCCGATTGAACGGCACACCGCGGTCGGCGGCGTACTCGCGTGGGAAACCCAGCACCCGCTCGCCGATGACGTTGCGGGCCATCTCCGTGGTGCCGCCGCCGATGGCGACGTTCTGCCGAGACAGAAACCGCAGCCCCGCCTCGAGGCCCTCGCCGATTTCGCCCACCACACCGGCACTTCCGGCGATCGCCAGCGCCGTATCCATATCCAGGGTCACGGTCTCGGAGTGGAATAGCCTGATGAGCGTTCCGGCGGCGGGCGGCAGCACGCCGTCACGGACATTTCGGTACACGTGATCGATCAGCTGCTCGGCGACCGCGCGCCGCACCAGCACCCGGCCGGCCATCTCATGCACGCGTTCGTTGTCGGCCTGGCCGGTCTTTTCCGTAAGGGCTACGTAGTCAACGGGTTTCGTGCTGCCGCCCTCGCTTCCGCTGCCACTAGCGAACTCCGAGCCCTGCCCCACCGCCCGCCGCTCGTGATACAGCTGGCGCGAGGCCACCGCCCAACCACCGTTGACCTCGCCGACGACCGCGTCGTCGCCGACGTCCACCTCGTCCAGGAACTCCTCGCAGAACTCGGTGGAACCGCTCAGCATGGTGATGCGCCGCAACGTGATTCCCGGATGCGCGATGGGCACCAGGAACATGGTCAGGCCCTCGTGCTTGGGCACATCCCAGTCGGTCCGGGCCAGACACAGCCCGTAGTCGGCGGCGAACGCGCTGGTGCTCCATGTCTTGGCGCCGTTGATCACCCAGCGGTCGCCGCGGCGTTCGGCGCGGGTGATGACACCGGCCAGATCCGATCCGCCGCTGGGTTCGGAAAGCAGCTGCACCAGCACCTCATCGCCGCGCAGGGCGGCGGCGATGTGCTGCTTCTTCTGCTCCTCGCTGCCCGTGTCGAGCAGCGTGGCGCAGCAGATGGTGAATGTCGGGGTGTTGAGGATCAACGGCATTTCGTAGCCGAGGGATTCGGCGTCGAAGGCCTTCTGGTATGCGTAATCCAGACCTAGGCCGCCGCACTCGCGCGGGAAGCAGATCCCGGCGAATCCCCCTGCGTAGAGCCGCTTTTGCAGCTCTCGGGCCCTTTTCCATGACCGTTCCTCATCGCGTGGGGCTGGCGGCGGCGATTCGGGGTCGACGGCGGGCATGTTGTCCGCGAGCCACGCCCGGGCCCGGGCGGCGAACTCCGCAACGGATTCGCCGGGCGTCATCTGGCGCCCGCCATTGACCGGGCCGACTTCTCCGACTCGTACACCCTGAGGTTGTGCTCCTCGGGAGTACCAAACATTGAGCGGTACAACGTAACTCGCCTCAGATAGAGGTGCAGGTCGTGTTCCCAGGTGACGCCGATGCCGCCGTGCATCTGGACGCAGGCCTGAACGATGCGCCCGCCCATCTCACCGACGTAGGACTTGGCGATGCTGGCCGACAGGCCGGCTCCCGGCGCGCGGGTGGCGAAATCGGCGACCGCCGCGGCGGTGGTGGCGCGGCACGCTTCCAGCCACAGCTTCATATCGGCGAACCCGTGTTTGAGCACCTGGTAGGAGGCCAGGGGGCGGCCGAAGGTGTGCCGGTCCAGCGCCCAGGCGGTGGTGAAGTCGAACACCGTCTGCAGGATGCCGACCACCTCGGCGCACTGCAGCACCTGGGCGATCTGGCTCTGCCGATCGATCAGGCCGGGGGTCTCGGCCGCGGTTCCGACGGCCGCCGAGCGGTCCACGACCACGCCGTCGAAATCCACCCGCGCGTATTGCTTGACCAGGTCCACCGACTGCTGCGGCACAATGCGGACCCCCGGCGCGTCCGTCGGGACCAAAAACTGACGGATCTCGTCACCACATCGCGCCACCACCAGCAGCACCGCGCTCTGGGCGCCGGCCTCGACCCGGTCCTTGGCGCCATCGATCCGGAAGCCGGCATCGGTTTGGGTGGCCGTCACCGACGCTTCCAGCGGCGCCCAGCCCCGGCCCGGCTCCGAAACCGCCCATGACGCAACCGTTTCACCGGAGACCAGCGACTCGATGGTGTCGGCGTGCGATCGCGGGTCCGCACAGTCGACCAGCGCCGAGAGCACGACGCTGACGGGATACAGCGGTCCGGGCGCCACCGTCTTGCCCAGCTGTTCGGCGACCATGGCCAGGTCCTCGACACCGCTGCCGGAGACGCTGCCGCCGCCCAAATCCTCGGGAACCAGCAGAGCCGTCCACCCCAGTTCGGCGGCACGCTGCCACCAGGTCGGATCAAAAGCCAGCCCGGCGGCGTGCAGCTCCCGGACACGGCGCAGCGGCGCTTCTTTTTGCAGAAAGGCCTGAGTGGTCGAAGCGAATAGTATCTTTTCGGGAGAGTCGACAGCGGTCATGATGCCGGAAGGGGTCCTTAGAGGTAGGGGTGGGTGATCATCCGCCTGATCGGTTCTCGTCGGAGTTCGCTGGGGACTCTGATGTTAGCAATGGGCAATACGGTAAGAGATACCGGAGTTCAGTCGATAATGATGGTGACGAGCGGTAAACGCGATGCCTGACGCCGACGCCCCGCACGACGATTCGGCCGCGTCGGAGGCCGACACTCGGGCGTTGCTCGAAGAAGTCGAGGCCGAAGCCGCCGCGGCCGAAGCGCCCGCCGCCGCGGCGCAGGCCCGCGCCCGCGCGGCGCGGCTGCGGCGTGAAGCCCTGGGTCTGCCCGACCCCGCCGTGGTGCTCGGGGACGACGAGGACTACGAGGACGAGGATTACGAGGACGAGGACTACGACGAGACGGCGACCGAGCATTACGACGAGGACTACGACCAGGACTACTACGAGCATTACTACGAGTCCGAGGACGCGCAGGCCGCCGAGCCGACCGCATTACGACGCCGGCTGCCCGCAATTGCCGCGGTGACCGCGTTCGTCCTGACCTGCGCCTTCATCGGTGTCAGTGTCTACATGACGCTCCAGCACCGCGACACCACCAAGCACCGGCAGCGGGAAGCGGCGTTCGTCGCCGGGGCCAAGCAGGACGTCACCTACATGATCTCGCTCGACTTCAACAAGGCCAAGGACGACGTCCAGCGGGTGATCGACAACTCCACCGGTCAATTCAAAGATGACTTCCAGCACCAGGCCAACGAATTCATATCGGTGGTTACGCAGTCCAAAGCGGTCACCGAGGGAAAGGTGAACGCGGCCGCCCTCGAGTCCATAAACGGGAATTCGGCGGTGGTGCTGGTCTCGGCGACCTCGCAAATCACCAATTCACCACCCGGCAAGGACGAACCACCCCGAATGTGGCGGCTCAGGGTGACCATTGACGATGTCGGGGGAAAGTACAAGATGTCGAAAGTTGAGTACGTGCCGTGACCGACGATGTACGCGACACAACCGACGCTGCGGACGAGACCGCTTCGGACGAGACCGCTTCGGACGCAACCGAACCCACCGCCGAAGGCGACGACCCACTGGCCCAAGAGGCGCTCGACGACGAGGCGGAGGGCGACACCCCCGCCGACGACGAGCGCCCCCGGCGTCGCCTGCCACCAAGGTTGCGCAAAGCCATTTTCGCGGTCCTGGTCGTGCTCATGCTGATCTCCGGCGCGGTGGCAACCTGGCTGTACTTCAAGCAGTACCGGCCCGACCAACAGACCGACGCCAGCGTCTCCAGAGCGGTGGTCGGCGCCGCCACCGACGGAACGGTGGCAGTGCTGTCGTATTCGGCCGACTCGCTCGACAAGGACTTCGCCGAGGCCCGATCGCACCTCGCCGGCGATTTCCTCTCTTACTTCGACCAATTCAGCCAGCAGACCGTGGCTCCGATGGCCAAGCAGAAGTCGATGAAAACCACGGCCAAGGTATCGGGTGCGGCGGTCTCAGAGCTACATCCCGATTCCGCCGTCGTTCTGGTCTTCGTCGATCAGGTCACCACGACCAAGGACAGTCCGCAACCGTCCGTGGCCGTCAACAGCTTGGTGGTGCACCTGTCCCGGATCAACGCAAGCTGGCTGATCACCAAATTCTCCCCGGTCTAGGCTTTCGAGCGCTACATGGCGAACACGCGGC
The DNA here is from genome assembly GCF_001667035.1 of Mycobacterium sp. 852002-51057_SCH5723018. Lineage (GTDB taxonomy): Bacteria > Actinomycetota > Actinomycetes > Mycobacteriales > Mycobacteriaceae > Mycobacterium. Next base: position 72,782 of record NZ_LZIR01000074.1, on the reverse strand, counting down.
GCAGCGTTTGCGCGTGCAGCACCCGGTTTTCTTGGGACACAATCCAATCGGGAACCAGCGAATCGAAGCCGTTGAAAGTCGCTGCGATGACGTGCAATTCGGTGTGGACGTAGGCATGCAGCAGCCGGTTGGCATAGTCGATGGCTTCGTCACGGCACGGGTCGATCTCCGAGCAACTGACGAACGTGGGGGGTAGGCCCTCCAGGTTCGCGCGGTGCGCGGGGACGAGCTGACCGTTCGCGGCCGCGTGGCCAAGGTAGTGGCCCCACGCCCGGCTCACGGCGGGACCGTTGAGCCCCGGTGTGCGCTGGAACTCGCGCCTCGACGGCGTGGCATCGGAATCGAGCATCGGCTGGTGCAGGACCTGCACCAGGATCGACGGGCCCTCCTCGTCGAACATGCGCTGGGTCAGGCCCGCGACCAGAGCCGCTCCCGCGTCGCGACCCATCACCGCGATGCGGCTGGTGTCGGCGTCCAGCTCGGCGGCATTGTCGACGACATAGCGCATGGCCGCTTCCACGTCGCCCGGCGCCGCGGGGCACGGATGTTCCGGCGCGAGCCGGTAGTCGACCGATATCAGCAGGCAGCCGGCGGAGCGCGCAAGCTCCACGCACTGCCCGTGATCGGTGTCCAGGTTGCCCGTCACGAAACCGCCGCCATGGGCGTAGACCACCAGCGGCGCCGGCGATCCGGAGCGGCCGCGATACAGGCGAAGCCCAAGCCGGTCGCCGTCCGGTCCGACGATGGAGCGCGATTCCACCGCGACGCCGTCGGTGTCGACCGCCGCGGCCCGCTGGGCGGCCAGCAGGTTCGCGCGTTCGCGCTCCGACGGCAGCGTCTCGGCGCGGAATTCGACGACGCCCAGCTCGATCGCGGCCTCGCGGAGCACCGGGTCGATCCGGTTGAGACCTTGCGGCCGCGCCAGATTCGTCTGTGTCATGCGCTCTCCAGGTCAGCCACCCGCGTCACTGTTCTCCGGGGAGGGCCTTGACGGTCGATGGCAAACCGTACAGCGCCGTCGCGTTGCTGCGCATGATCCGCTCGCGCTGATCGGCGGGGAACCGGTTGATGGCGTAGGTCGGAGCGTCGTAACTCCAGTGCGGGTAGTCCGTCGAGAACATGAGATTGTCGCCGAGGTCCATCATCTCGAGGTACTCGCGGAACTGGACGGTGTCGACGTCTTCCAGCGGCTGGGTGGTGAACCGGACGTGTTCGCGCACATAGTCCGACGGGCGGCGACGCACGTGCGGCAGGTCGCCGCGGCGGGCCTCCCAGATCCGGTCCATCCGCGACATCACCGGCGTCGCCCAGGTGAAGCCGCCCTCGACGAAAACCACCCGCAGGTCGGGATGGCGATCGAACGCGCCGTCGAACACCAGGCTCATCAGGTGTGAGACGTAGAGCAGCGGCCAGGATGCGAAGAAGTCGTGCCAGTGCGCGGGGTTGCCCACCGGGTACAGCGGTATCAATTCGAACGGCGTCTGACCCATCAGGTGCGTGGCCACCGGGAGCCCGTTGCGCGAGGCGGCCTCGTAGAGCGGGTCGAAATGCGGGTTGCCGAAAGGGATTCCACGTGTCTGCGGCGTCATCAGCACTTGGGCCATGAAGGGGTGCCCGGCCCACCGCTCCACTTCGCGCGCGGCCAGCTCCGGCGTCTGCGCGCTCACGCTGATCGACCCGCGCCACCGGCCGTGCCAGTTGTGCTTGCCCAGCCAGACGTCGGCGAGCCAGTCGTTATGGGTCGACTTCAGCACGTGTTCGGCCTGCGGCAACTGGGCGTCGCACATCGGCTCCAGCGTCGCGATGCTGACGCCCGCGTCGAGCAGCAACTGCTTGGCGGCAAAGTCGGGGTCGCTGCCGGCCACTCCCCCGTCGGGCGGGGCGGCGTCCATGCGCAACGACATCGTCTTGTACGAGTCCGGGGTGTCGTAGAAGTGCGGCACCGGGCTGACGGCATTTCCGGTCGGCCAGATCTTGTCCACCCATTCGGCGGGCGCGTAGGACTTCAGCACGTCGGCCGAGACCGGCAGCGGGTGCACGTCGGTGTCGACGACGGTGACCGCGATTTCTTGCGCCGTCTGCGGGTCGAGTTGTTCCGTCGTCGTCATGACACGGCCTCCTTAAGCCCGTAAAGCTCACTGGCGTTTCGCCACAACACCTTCTCGCGTTGTGTGGTGTCCATGCCCTCGGTCGCCGATTGCGGCGACGTTGTGGACCAGTGCGGATAGCTCGACCCGTACATCAACAGATCGTCCTTCCCGGTGAAGTCCATCCAGCGCTTGGTCTTCTCGGTTTCCAGCGGCCCGTCGAACGCCGACGAGCAGAACCGGACGTGGCCGGGCAGGTACTCACTGGGATAGCGGTCCACCCACGGGGTCTGGTCTCGCATCGACAGCCAGAAGGTATCGAGCCGCCATATCAGCGGGGTGAGGATGTCGTAGCCGCCGTCGGCGAAGACGAAGGTCACGCCGGGGTGGCGGCCGAATACGCCCTCGACGATGAGGGTGGCCAGGTGCACGAAGTAGTTCAGCGGCATGAACCCGGCGTATCCGGGGTAGGTGTCCGCGTGGCCGGCGAACGTGGGGGGATGGTCGACGCCGTTGCCGCCGTTGATGTGCACCGCCACCGGCAGTCCGTGCGCGGCCGCGGCCTCCCAGATGGGCTCGAACACCGGCTTGCCGTACGGCTCACGTGACTGCATCGGAACGCCCACCTGCACCAGCTTGGGGTGACCGGCGAGGCGCTCGATCTCGGCGACCGCGCCTTTGGGGTCTTCGGGGTTGACCCGGATGGTGCCTCGAAAACGGTTGGTGGTGTCTGGTTCCAGCCAGCGATCCAGCAGCCAGTCGTTGACCGCGGCGCAGATCCTGCTGTTGAGCAGGTAATCGGCGATGTTGCCGCGGGTCAGCGGGTTCAGCACCGCATAGTCCACTCCCATGTCTTCGAAAAGGTGGCGGCCGACGGTCTCGGGATCCGACCCCGGGTAGTGCTCGCCGTAGAGGTCTTGGCGGTAGTCGCCGCCGGGCGCCTGGTACCACTGCTGCTCGACGTCGGGGATCGACCGCAGCTTGTGGGCGGCCGGGAGGTATCGCCGAATCTCGGCGTTGTACCGGAAGTGCGGTTGGACATTGGCATCAATGATTGGTGGGCTCATGCTGTGAGATACACCCGCCCATCGGTGACATCGACCGGGTAGGTGCGGACACGGCGCTGCGGATCGGCCACGTTTTGACCCGTGGTGACGTCGAATTCCCAGTTGTGCCAAGGGCATCGGACGATCTGGCCGTCGCGGACCCGGCGTATGCCGTCGGGCGCTTCGGGCGCCGGTTCGTTGGTGCCGCCGATCAGGCCCAGGCACAGTGGCGCGCCTTCGTGCGAACAGTAGTTCACGATCGCGTACAGCTCGCCGTGCACGTTGTACACGCCGACGCCGAACTTGCCGACGTCGACGAGCTTCATGCCGCCGGGTGGAAGCTCATCGAGGGAGCACACGAATCGCCGCTGGGGCACCCGAAAATCACCGCCTCTACCTACCGCGCTACCCATACTGAATCGGTTACGGTAACCACCACAACCCGTTGGGCTTCGTTGCTATTTATACTATGATAGCGACATTCCAACCGCCCATGCCCCCGATACCGCTGCTCAGGAGTAGCGCTGATGACGCTCAACACCGACCACCTCGACCCCAGTGGACAGCCCGTCACGCTCGACGTCACCGGTGAAACCAGCCCCTACCCCTTCTTCGAATACATGCGGCGCACCGATCCGGTATGGCACGGGACCCTGGCGGATCACTCGCAAATGCCGGAGGAACTGCGCCCGGAAGACGAGTGGGTGTTGTTCGGCTACGACGGCGTCTTTCAGGCCTTCCGCGACGACCGGACCTTCACTTCGGCCAACTACGACAAGACCATCGGCCTGGTGATGGGCCACACCATCCTGGCCATGGGCGGCAAGGAACACCACGATCACCGCAACCTGGTGGCCAAGGCCTTCCGGACCACCGCGCTGGAACGCTGGGAGCCGTCGGTCATCGGGCCGGTCTGCGATCAGCTGGTCGACGAGATCAAAAACCACGGCCACGCCGACCTGGTGCAGGCGGTGACCTTCGAGTTTCCGACCCGGATCATCTCCAAGCTGCTCGGTCTCCCGCCTGAAGATCTCGACTTCTTCCGGCGGTTGTCGCTGGACCTCATCTCGATCCCGACCGACATCGCGGCCGGGCTGAGCGCGGCGGCGGAGTTGCAGGGCTACTTCCTCGAACAGGTCGAGCAGCGGCGCCGCAAGATCACCAACGACATCATCGGCGACCTGGTTGCCGCCGAGATCGACGGTGAGAAGCTCACCGACGAGGCCATCATCGCGTTCTTGCGCCTGCTGCTGCCCGCCGGGCTGGAGACCACCTATCGCTCGTCGGGCAATCTGCTGTACCTGCTGCTGACCCACCCCGAGCAGCTGGACTTGGTCTATCGCGACCGCGCACTGATCCCCAGCGCGATCGAAGAGGGCCTGCGGTTCGAAACCCCGTTGACCATGGTCACGCGCTCCACCACCCGGGAGGTCGAAATCGGCGGCAAGACAATCCCGGCCGGCGCGCAGATCGACATGTGTATGGGCTCGGCGAACCGCGACGAAAGCCGCTGGACAAATCCCAACGTCTTTGACGTCCGCCGGCCCCGGCAGGCCCACATCGCGTTCGCCGGCGGCATCCACATGTGCCTCGGCATGCACCTGGCCCGGCTGGAGACGCGGGTCATGCTGAACAGCCTGTTCGACCGGGTCAAGGACTTGGCCTTCGTTCCCGACGACGGAACCGGCGAGGAATCGAAGATCGTCGGGCTCACCTTCCGGTCACCCAACAAGCTACCGGTCACGTTCACCCCGGCCGCATGAGAAGTCGCGCCGCGATCCTGCACGACGTCGGCGGCCTTTGGTCTGTCGAGGAATTCGAGCTGGACCCGCCCCGCGCCGGGGAAGTCTTGGTCCAGATGGGCGCCGCGGGGCTATGCCACTCCGACGACCACATCCTCAAAGGCGACATGTCGGCGCCCAACGAGGTGATGCGGTCCCTCGGGCTGCCAACCATGTTCCCGACGGTCGGTGGCCACGAGGGCGCCGGCATCGTGCGCGAGGTCGCCGACGGCGTCACCGATTTCGCGCCGGGCGACCACGTCGTGATGTCGTTCGTCGCGGTGTGCGGCCAATGCCGCTGGTGCGCAAGCGGAATCGAATACCTCTGTGACGTCGGCGTCGGCACCATGATCCCCGGGATGCCCACCGACGGCACGTTCCGCCACCACACCGCCGACGGCCGGAATCTGGGCCACCTCGCCAAGGTCGGCGCGTTCGCCGAACATACTGTGGTGTCGACGAATTCGCTCGTCAAGATCGACCCGCACCTGCCGCTGGCGGCGAGCGCGCTGCTGTCGTGCGCCATTCCCACCGGATACGGCTCGGTGGCCAACCGGTCCAACATGCGTGCCGGGGATACCGTCGTGGTGATCGGGGTCGGCGGGATAGGTACGGGCGCGATCCAGGGCGCCCGGATCAACGGCGCCGCGCAGATCATCGCCGTCGATCCGGTGGAGTTCAAACAGAAATCGGCGCTGCAGTTCGGTGCGACGCACAGCGTCGCCACGGTCGCCGAGGCGCTCGACCTGGTGCGCGATCTGACGTATGGGGTGATGGCCGACGCCGTCGTGGTATCGCCGTCCTTGATCACCGCCGGTGACGTCCGCGACGCGGTGCAGCTGACCCGCAAGGGCGGGACGTGTGTGCTCACCGGCATGACCTCGCAGCTGACCCGGTCGGTCAAGATCGACCTGCAGGACTTCATATTGATGAACAAGACGCTAGCCGGCACGATCTTCGGCTCGTGCAACCCGAAGGCCGACATCGTCCGGCTGGCCAAGCTCTACCAGACCGGACAGCTCCAGCTCGACGAGATGATCACCAGGCGGTATCGCCTCGACGAGATCAACGAAGCCTACGACGACCTGCTGAGCGGCAAAATCATCAGGGGCATCATCGATTTCGGCGTCTAATCCTTCTCGGCGGCTTCCCTTTGCGCTTTGATTTCTCGCAGCCTCTTCAACCGCATCAGCCGCTCCAGCTGGCCGTAGGCGTCGATCGGGCTGTGCAGGGCGAGTCCGCCATCCGCATGCACCACTTGCCCAGTCACCCAAGGCAGTTCGAGAACCCCCACGATGGCGCCGGCCACGTCCGTGGCCTCGCCCAGGCGGCCGAGCGCTGTCCGCCTCGACAGGCCGTCCACCCAGCCCGGCCACGCCTCCGGATTGGGCAGCATCGGTGTCCGCGTCACCCCGGGCCCGACGGCGTTGACCCGGATGCCGTACTTGCCCCACTCCACCGCCGCAACCTTGACCAACATGTCGATTCCGGCCTTGGACACGCAGTAGGCGCCCATGTCGCGATCGGCCACGGTGCCGCTGATGCTGGAGACCGCCACGATCGAGCCCTGCACCTCGGCATCCACCATGGCCTGCGCGGCCGCGCGCAGGGTCAGCCACGTACCGGTGAGGTTCACCGCCAGCACCCGTTCCCAGTCGGCGGGCGCTTGTTTCAGCAACAGCCCCGACGGACCCGACGATCCGATGCCGGCGGACGCCACGACCCGGGTAGGCACCCCGTGCTCGCGCACGGTTTGTTCCATCGCCGCCGATACGGCGTCGGGATCGCTGACGTCGCAGTCGATATCGGCTCCCGACAGGTCCCAGGCAACGACCTTATGGCCCGCGTCGCGCAGTAACCCGACGACCTCCAGCCCGATGCCGGACGCACCGCCGGTCACCAAGGCGGTCGGGGAGCTCATGCCGCCGCCCCAAAACGATCGCTCGACGTTGCTTTGCAAATCGCAGAATGGTGAACACCTAGCACGAGCAGCAATGGTAGTCCCCGCACAGATCCACAAGCCCGGTGGCTGTATCCCGCGTTTGCCAGGCCCCTATTCGGCGCGGCGCCGTCGCTTTATCCGCAAGATCCGAAAGGGCCCTGGCTGTCGCTAGCTCGTGGCGGCCTTCGCAAGTCAAACGGTCGGCCGCATGACGACACGCCACGCCTATCTCCAGCAAAATTCGCGCTACCCCATTGCAACCCGACCTTCGCGTATGTCTTTCCGCCGTGCTCATCGATTGCTGAGGTGACCATCGGAAGTCGAGCGACTGATCTGGTCCATGGGCGAATCATGCTGCGGGACAGGGTTACTGTCGTGCAGCATGAACCGGCGTGGCGCATTCTGGTGACTTTGGCCCCATCGGCGACTGCCGATGGATACCCGCGTTTCAAACGATTTTCGCCAACGTGCGATCCCACAGCTCGCGAGCAAGTTCGGGATCGTAGGCCGCACGGTGGGCCTTGGCGATTTTCCCCTTCGAGTAGTACTCCCCGGGCGTCCAATCGACCCCGGGCGTGCTGGACGCCAGCCACACCAGCTGGTCAGCACCTTCGTCGGAGGTCGACGTGAACCGGCCCGTTATCGGTACGTGGTGCTTCATGAAAAGGAGAAACCGCGATCCCGAGGCCTCACCAAAGTTGGAGTTGACGTAGCCGGGGTGAAAAGTCGCGGCCGATATCCCAAGGGGGTGATATCGCCGATGTAATTCCATGGTGAACAACACCATCGCCAATTTGGTGACGGCATACGCGATGCTAGGCCGGCGATTCGCGGTGCTCTCCAGATCGGTGATTCGAACCCTCGGGAGGAGCTTGTGCGAGGAGCTGGTCGTGTTGACGACGGTGGCGCGCGAGTCGAGGAGCACGTCCATCAAATGGTTGGTGAGCAGGAACGGCGCCAGGTAGTTGACCTGGAAGGTCGCGTCGTGGCCGTCGGCGGTGTTGTGGATCGTGGTGAACATGCCGCCGGCGTTGTTGGCCAACACGTCGATGCGCGGATACTCGGAACGAATCTTGTCCGCCAGGGCCCGCACCTGAGACAGATCGGCGAAGTCGGCCACGAAATAGTCGGCGTCCAATTCCGCGGCCACGGCGGCGGTCTTGGTCTCCGACCGCCCGACCACCACGACATTTTGTCCACCGCGGCATAATCGACGTGCCGCCGCGGCCCCGATGCCGTCGCTGGCGCCGGTGATGACGATCGTCCTATGCGTCATTGCGTAGTCCTCCACGGGGAGTGTAGCGAGCGTTATTGACTTATGGGCGACCGATTGACAACTTTGGATCACTGACACCTAGTAAGCGGTTTGCTCAGCGAGCCGAGCAGGAAAGGCGGTCGGATGGGCGGCATTTCGCGTCGCGAATTCGGGCGGCTCGCCGCGCAAGCGGGGACGCTCGGCCTCACGGGAAGCCTGGCCGGCTGCGGTGCGCCGGCGACGCCGCCCGCCCAACCGAACGCCACCACCGCATCCGCCGCCTCCGCGGCCCCGACGCCGAACCACGTCCCGCAGAGCCGCCCGCCAATCAGACTCACCCAGGGCGACCTGGACCGGATCATCGGCGACCACGCGCACACACTGCTGGGCAATCTGCGGGCCAAGGCGCCCGGGTCGAAATACGCAGTGGCCGTGGCCTTCGCATACCCCGACCACCAATTCGAGCGTTACTACATGTACGGCAGCGTGGCCGAAAAGACCCCGCCCACCGCCAGGACCGTTTTCGGGATCGGGTCGCTCACCAAGACCTTCACGGCCGCGCTGTTCGCGAACGGCGTGGCGATGCGCCCGGACTGCTTTGACTGGGACGCGGGAATGGACCGGTATCTGGGCGGATACCTCGGCGGCAGCGGCGATCTCAGCCCGACGATGCAGCGGATCACCCCCAGGATGCTGGCCCAGCACACCTCGGGCCTGGCTCGTGACTCCACCGGCCCGGAGGACGGCATCGGCCTGTTTCTCAAGGACCCGTCCACGGCGCCGCCCCGCCTGATGGATGCCTGGCGGACTCACGACGGCCCGCAGCCGGGCAGCTGCTGGGCCTATTCCAACCTTGGCTTCATCACGTTGGGTTTCGCCGCCGCCGCCGGGTATGGGCGAGCCGGCGCGGGCGCGTCGTATGCGGGAATCCTGCGCGATCAGATCACCGCGCCGCTGAACATGCCCGACACCGTGACGGTCGTTCCCGACGGGGCACCGCTGCCGCGGGCCTTTCCAAACGGCCGCGAGGTGTCGGCCGGCGCCGCTTCGGATATCAAATCGTCGGCCGCCGACATGCACACCTGGTTGTTGGCGCACCTCGGGGCGGTGAACGGGCCGCCGGCCCTGATGACCGGGCTGGCCTCGACGACGCGGCCCGCGCCACTGTCGGTGGACATGTGCGGGCAAGCCAAGCGGGGGCCGGCGCACATGGGCCTGGCGTGGCAGGTGGAACCCGGCTCGCCGCAGATCATTTGGAAGGACGGTCTGACATCGGTGGGCGGCTGCTCGTGCTGGATCGGCTTCACTCCGCCGGGCCCGGGACGGGAGCCGTTGGGCATCGCGATCCTGGTCAACGGCTACTGGGACAAGGGCGAGCCGGTGGTGATCGCCGACAATCATGGCCCGGCACTGCTCAAGCAGATCTCGGCCGCCATCTAGACCGGCCGGCTCAGGTCAGCGAGTAACGGACGGGCAGGTGCTTGAGACCGCCGACGAAGACGGTGGCCGTGAGCTGCGGATCACCGGCCAGCTCAATGGACTTGAGTCGGGGCAGTAACTCGGAGAAGAAGCTGTTGACCTCCATGCGAGCCAGGGCGGCACCCATGCAAAAATGCACGCCGTAGCCGAAGGCCAGATGCTTGTTGGGGTCGCGCCCGACATCGAAGCGGAACGGGTCGTCGAAGACCTCCTCGTCGCGGTTGGCCGACACGTACGACATCAGCACGGATTCGCCTGCGGCGATCGGGGTTCCACGCACGGTGGTGTCCTTTGTCGCGGTGCGCATGAACTCCTTGACGGGGGTGACCCAGCGGATCATCTCCTCGGTGGCCAGCGGCATCAGATCGAGGTTGTCGCGCAGGCGCTCCAGCTGGTCGGGATTCTCGATCAGCGCCTGCAGGCCGCCGGAGATGGTCGCGCTGGTGGTGTCGTGGCCCGCGGTCGCGACGATGAGGTAATAGGACACGGTGTCGATGTCCGACAGCGGTTCGCCGTCGATGCGGGCGTTGGCGATCGCCGACGCGAGATCCTCGGTCGGGTGTTCGCGGCGTGCCGCGGTCACCGCGTTGAAGTATCCGAACATGTCCAGCAACGCGGGCAGCTGATCCTCATTGGTGGTGCCCCGCTTGAACTCCGAGTCGTCGGCGCCGAACAGCTCCTGGGTCAGCGTTAGCATGCGCGGGAAGTCGGCCTCGGGCAGCCCGAGCAGCGACATGATCACGTAGAGCGGGTAATTGACCGCGACCTGCTGAACGAAGTCGCACTCGGGACCGACGGCCATCATCTTGTCGACGTAGGTCTTGGCCAATTCGTCGACGCGGAGTTTCAACGCGCGCATCGCCTTCGGCCGAAACCAATCGGAACCGATCGCCCGCACCACCCGGTGCTGTGGGTCGTCCAGGTGGATCAGCGTCCGCACGCCCACGTTGGCCTGCAACTCGTCGCCCTCGCGGGTCGCCAGGACGGGACGCGGCCAGTTGGTGAACAGCATGTTGTCGCGTTCGATCTGCATGATGTCGGCGTGTTTGGTGATCGCCCAGAACGGCTGATAGTTCGGCACGTCGACCCACGACACCGGCGCGTTGGCCCGCAGGTGCCTCAGCGCCGCGTGCAGCCGCTGCTCGTCGGTGTACGCCAACGGATCGGCCAGCAGGTTGGCGGCCTCGTCGATCGTCGTCGTGTTCACTCGCGAAACTCCTTCAGTACGGCGGTGATACAGGCCCGGGTTGCGGTCGGAAAGATCGGCATGACGCGGTCGACCGCGCCCTGGCAGCGGCCGCGCAGAGCCGCGGCGATGGTCTCGACGGGGCCGACGACAGCGAAAGCGGTCAGCATCTCGTCGTCGATGAGGGAACCCATCGTGTCCCATTCGCCTTCCAGCGACAGACGGTGCAGTTCGGTGTGCAGGTCGCCCCACCCATGCAGTTCGAGTACCGTGCGGTACGCCGGCGTGGACCCGTAGAACGCGATCTGCTTGCGCACGGCGGTGGTGGCGGCCGCCAGCTCGGAGTCGTTCTCGCCGGTCGCGATCATCACTTCGGCTGACACCTGGAAGTCGCTTCGATCGCGGCCGGAGCGCTGCATGCCGCGCAGCAGTGCCGGCAAGGTCACCTCGTCGAGGTAGCGCTTGGAGACCATGGGGTGGCCGAGGTGGCCGTCGGCGACCTCGCCGCACGTCTCGGTCATCGTCTCGCCGACGGCGGCGAGGAAAACCTTGGGTGGCGAATAGGGTTGGGGCTCGGGCGTAAACATCGGCGTCATGATCTTGTGCGTGTAGAAATCGCCCTCGAACCGGAGCTTGGTGCCCTCGCTCCACGCCGACCAGATCGCGTGCAGCGCGGCGACGAATTCGCACATCCGGCGGGCCGGATGGCTCCACGGCATGCTGAATCGTTTTTCGATGTGCGGCCGGATTTGGGTGCCCAGCCCGAGGATGAACCGGCCACGCGAATACTCCTGCAGGTCCCAGCCGATGTTGGCGACGATCATCGGATTTCGCGCGAACGCCACCGCGATGTTGGTGCCCAGCTCCAGTCGCGACGTGTGTTCCGCGGCCAGCAGCAGCGGCAAAAACGGGTCGTGACTGGTTTCGAAGGCCCAGCCCCCGTCGTACCCGTCCCTTTCCAGAGCGCAGGCCGCCTCGGGCACTCGCGCGAGTCGATTGGGAATGCCCCCGTCGAGCTTGAGACGGGGGGCGGTAGCCATGCGGGCAACTTTACAGTAAGCGATCCAGTATGTGACCCTGCTCCCTACAACTATGCGCGCGACGGCCGCCCATGAGGTAGGACAGAAGCATGACGAAAGCCCAGGACTGGGGCGAAACGCTCGAGGATCTAGAGCGTCGCCGTCGGCACGCGTTTGCGATGGGCGGTCCCGAGCGCCTCGACAAGCATCGCGACAAGGGCAAGCTCGACGCCCGAGCGCGAATCGAGCGGCTCCTGGATCCGGGCACGTTCCGCGAATTCGGCACGCTGGTGGGCGGCGACATCGCCGCCGACGGGCTGGTTGTCGGCTCCGGTGAGATCAACGGTTCGCCCGTGATGCTGGGCGCCGAGGACTTCACCACCATGGCGGGCAGCATCGGACCGGGCGGCAACTCCAAGCGGTACCGCATCGCCGAACTGGCGCTACGGGACAAGGTTCCGCTGGTGATGCTGCTCGAAGGCGCCGGCTTTCGTCCCACCGGCGGGCATTACGGACGCAGCCCGACAGATCTGCTCGCCCAGACGCAGTGCTCGGGTCGCGTCCCGACCGTCGCCGCCGTGCTCGGCCCCTCCGCCGGACACGGCGCGCTGGTGGCGCCGGTCTGCGACTTCCGGATCATGAGCGCGCAGGGCGCGATCTTCACCGCCGGGCCTCCCGTCGTCAAAGAGTCGACGGGAGAAGACATCTCGAAGGAGGACCTGGGCGGCCCGAACGTGGCATTGGCCAGCGGTGTCATCCACAACGTCGCCGAGGACGACGAAGCGGTGATCGACGAGATCCGCCGCTACTTGTCTTACTTTCCGCCGAGCGCGTGGTCATACCCGCCGTCACTGCCGCCCACCGAATCTTCCGCGCCGCGTCCGACCCCAGAGTTGCTCGACATCGTGTCCCGCGACAACCGCCGCGTCTACGACATGCGCGCGGTGCTCGATGTCGTCTTCGACGGTCCCGACTGGTTCGAAGTGCAGCCGCAGTTCGGCAGGGCGATCATCTGCGCGCTGGCCCACCTCGGTGGCCATCCGGTGGCGGTGGTGGCCAACCAGCCAAAGGTGCTGGCCGGCTCCATCGACGCCGACGCGGCCGACAAGGCGGCGCATTTCATCACCGTGGCCGACTCGTTTCACCTGCCCATCGTCTTCCTCGCCGACAACCCCGGCATGCTGCCCGGCAGCCGCTCCGAGCGCAGCGGCGTGCTGCGCGCCGGCGCGCGGATGTTCGCCGCGCAGACCGCGGCGACCACGCTGAAGCTGCACCTCACACTCCGCAAGGCGTACGGGTTCGGCTCCATGGTGATGTCGCTGCTGGGTTTCGACCATCAGGTCGCAACGTTTGCCTATCCGGGCGCGACGATGGGCGCGATGAGCGCGGCGGCGCTCAGCCGCGCGTCGAACGCCGGCGAAGACCTCTCCGTCAAGCTGCGCAACGCCGAGCTGCAGGCGTCGTATCGGTCGGCCGAGCACATGGGATTCGACGAACTCATCGATCCCCGCGAGACGCGTGACGCCTTGCTGGCGTCCCTGCAGCGGGGGCTGTCCAGTCGGCAGGCCGCGGCCGAACCGGTGGCGCGGACCGTCATCATGCCGTGAGCTTTTCGGCGCGACCGTGCGCGTTTGTACGCGACACGCCGGTCCAGCGCGTCATTCTGCGCACGCTCGCGGCCAGGGCGTGGCCGCCCTGTAGGCCGCGACCACGGGCGCGAGCTCATCGGGTGTCGCCCCGTGCATGATCAGCGCGTCGGCGCCGTAGTCGAACTCCTTGCGGATGCGGTCCACGCACCGCTGGGCCGACCCGGTCGCCGACGGTTCGAGCCATTCGTCCGGAATCAACGTCGCGATGTGCTCAATTTGCTCGGGCGTGGCCTTGTGGTCGATGCCGCCGGCGATCGACGTCACCACCGGATCTTCCCGAAACCGTTGCAGGACGGCGGGATCCCAGTCATTAGTGCGCACCAACAGATCGCCGTAGCCCTGCAAATACGTAGCCAGGCGCGCAACGGTCTTCTTCAGCCGCAGCGGCTCGGGAAGGTGGTCACCGACCGTGGCGAAACACGACCACACCCGCACGCCGGCGGGATCGCGGCCCGCCTTTTCCGCGGCGGACTTGACGGTCGCCACACACCGCTGCAGCGTCTCCGGCGTGAAGTAGGTGTGCAGGATGACGTCGTCGAACACCCGGCCCCCGAGCGCGAGTGTTTGCGGCCCGAATGCCACCAGCGCCAACCGAATGTCCTCGTCGAAGTCCGGGTCCAGGAAAAGGATGGGGTACTTGCCCATCGGGCCGTCGTGGTTGAAGATCACCTCGCCGTGCCACAGGCGGCGCATGACCCGCGCCCAGTCTTCCATCTGCGCGGTGGTGACCGCGGGGATGCCGAAGGCCCCGTAGATTGCGGCGATGCCGCGCCCGATGCCCAGCGTGAACCGGCCGCCGGAGAGCCGGTGCATCGTCGTCGCCCAGGCTCCGGTGATCAGCGGATGGCGCGTGTTGTGATTGGTTGCCGCGGTTGCGATCTGCATCCGGGTGGTCACCGCGCACGCCGCCCCGACGAGTGACGACGCTTCCTTGACGTTCCAGCGCTCGGAGATGAATGCGGTGCCGAAGCCCAACTCCTCGCCGCGGCGCGCCTCGTCCATCAGGGTCGCCGGTCCCTCACCGCCGGCGCCGGCCAGCAGGTAATAACCCAACTCGTCCAGCGCGCGTTCGCTCACTTCCAAACCCCTTGCTGGTAGCCGCAGTTCCACACCTCGGTAATCCTGCCCGTAACGACGCGGAACACCTCGATGCTGCCGATGTTGGTTTCGGTGCCGTCCTGGGTGGTCATCGTCGAGTCGTAGACGATCGTGACGTGCTCGCCGTCGTCCCCGGCGACGACGACGTTCAGGTCGAAGCGCACGGCGTCGAATAGTCGCCACACGTCGGCCACCCGCTGGACCGCCTGCGCGTGTGTCAGCGTCTGCGACTCGCCCACACCGTGCCGGATCACGTTGTCGCCCAACAACTCCCCGGCCAGCCCGAGGTTGCGTTCGTTCCAGACCACGAGGTTGTAGAGCTCGACCACCTCGCGCGCCGTCCGCGTGGCCATCAGCCGGACACCGCGCGCAGGAACCGCTCGGTGACCCCCAGCACGCGCCGGGAGAAAACGTGGCCGACGTGCCCGCCGTCGTACCAGTACAGCTGGCCACCCCACCGCTCGTGCAACGCGACCGCGGGTTGGCGCATGGCCATCCGGTCGTGCCACGCCCCGACGATGAGGCGGCGATGCGGTGGCGGCGCCGGGTCGACCGCCAGCGGATCGATCACCGAGGTGAGCTTCGAGACCTCCGGGGATCCCAGCAATTCGGAAAGCCCCGCGCGGGACTGACCCCACCGCGCCAGGTGCCGCGCAATCATCGCGTTGAGCCCCAGGATCGGCGTGTACAACGCCACGGCGTCGACCTGCCGCTCGAGGTGGGTGACCAACGCGGCCACCGGGGTGCCCATCGAAATCCCGGCCACGACAATGGCTGAGGCTTGCGGCTGCACCCATCGCACCACGGCGCGCACCTCCGACACCGCACGCATCATGCCCGCGACATTGCCCAAGGGATCCACGTCGGGATAGGCCGGCCATTCCCGGCGCCGGCAGCCGTGGCCGGGCTGCACCGGCATCGCGACGTTGAACCCCAGCTTGTGGTGTATCCGACCGATCCGGGACAGCAACAAGTCCTCCGTGCCGCCCTGACCGGCGCCGTGCACCCATATCAGCCACGGCCTCGGGCCGCCGCGGTGCCGGCACACGTGTGCCAAGGCCCGCGCCGGGCCGCCCAGGCCGGCGGCTTCCAGCGTCGCGGGCAGCCCCGGATCGTGTTCGAACGTCATCCGCTCGTAGCCCAGCCCCGCGATGCGGCGCCGCTGCACCGACGTCGGTCGCAAGGGTGGTGGGTCGGCGTGCGCGCCGTCGATGCCCAGCGCCGACAGTTCCTCGGCCGCGGCGGTACATCCGGTCAGCGGCCGCATCGTCGGGGGGCTCCCGTTCAGCAGCGAAAAGCCGCTTAGCACAAGCTCATCCAGCATGACCTCGCCGAACTGGCGAAAACCACGTGGCGATGCGGGAACCCAGCCGGTCGATTCGTTGAGACCGGCCACCGTACGCGGCAGCAGCATCCCGAGTTCGCGGGCCAGCTCGCCGGTGAAGCCCAGCCCGCGCGTCGCCCACGACATACCACTCACCTACCCGAACTTGAAGCCGGTGCAGCCGGTGTCGGTCGCCCGGACGGCCCCTCCACCCATAAAGCTCCTTGCCGCGCGCTGACCGAACTGCTGAAATCTATACTGTAACGCGCTTAGTATCAACGATCGCGAGAGGCGCCGCCGTGAAAGTGCCGTTCACCTGGAAAGTAACCGGGTGGTTCATGGTCGGATGGTCTCCGGAATTCCCGATCGGCGAGGTCCGGCCGCTGCGGTACTTCGGCGAGGACCTGGTCGCCTACCGCGACGAGTCCGGTGAGCTGCACGTGCTGGAAGCCCACTGCAAACACCTCGGCGCGCACCTCGGCCACGGCGGGAAGGTGATGGGCGACTGCGTCCAGTGCCCGTTCCATGGATGGCGCTGGGGCCCGGACGGCACCAATCAATACATCCCCTACCAACCCGACCGGCCCAACCGCGCGCTGCGGCTGCGGGTGTTTCCGGTGCGGGAGCAGTACGACTGCGTGTTCGTCTGGCATCACCCCGACGGCCAGGAGCCGCAGTGGGAGATGCCGGACATCTTCAAAAAGTTTCCGCAGTTCGAGACGGATCCGGCGGCCTACTACCGCGCATACCCCGAGTTCTCCCGTCGCGCCGAGCGCGAACCCGTGCATCCGCAGATCGTGGCGGAGAACGCCCCCGACAGCGCCCATTTCGAATACGTGCACCACGCCACGGTGACGCCCAGGGTGCTGGACTGGAAGATCGTCGACCACGAGTGGCAATTCATCGCCGGTTGGCCGGACGCGCGCAGTGACGATCCCGACGATCTGGCGCTGCGGTTCCACAGCCACCTGTTCGGCCTCGGCGGGGCGATCAGCGTTTTCGAGGGCGCGCAGAACCACCGGCTGATCTTCACCTGCACGCCGGTCGACGATGGGTGTTCGGATCTGTTCTACTCGATCTGGTGGCCGCGAACTCCCGGCGACACCGCTGACGTGCCGCGGGGCGAGCTGCGCGAGCTCATCGAAAAGCAGTTCCTGTCCACGGTCTTCGATGATCTACAAATCTGGCGCTACCAGCGATACGTGGAACGTCCGCCGCTGTCCAAGGTCGACGCGAAAGGGTATATGGCGCTGCGCAAGTGGGCCACCCAGTTCTACGATGTCCCGCCCGCAGCCGCGGCGCCCGCATGACGCCCAAGCTTGCCGACCTCGCCGCGCCTGCGCACACCGCGGTCGTCACCCAGGAGTGCCAGGGCGCGGTCATCGGCCCGCACGCGGGGCTGGCGGTGCTCGCCGAGGAGGCGCGTCGTGTCGCGCTACCCAACATCGTGCGACTGCTACCGGCGGCGCGGGCGGCCGGGGTGCGCGTCGTCCATTGCCTGGTGCGGCGACGGCCCGACGGGCTGGGCTCCAACCACAACGCCAAGATCTTCGCCATCGCAGGCGGCCCCGGACATAGCCAGGTCGACATTGCTCCCGGGTCTCCCGGTGCGGCTCTGCTGCCCGAATTGGGCCCCGAGCCAACCGATTTGGTCCTGAGCCGCTGGCATGGCGTCGGGCCGATGGGCGGCACCGACCTCGACGCCGTGCTGCGCAACCTCGGGGTGTCCACCATCGTCGTGGTCGGGGTCTCGCTGAACATCGCGATTCCCAACGTCGTCATGGACGCGGTCAATGCGGCCTATCGTGTCGTCGTGCCGCGCGACGCCGTCGCCGGCGTGCCCACCGAGTACGGAGAGGCCATCATCGCCAACACGCTGTCGCTGCTGGCGACCATCACCACGACCGACGAGCTGCTCCAGGTGTGGGGGCAGCAATGACCGACACCACGCCGGCGGTGCGCGGCGGGTTTCCCGAGATCAAGCCGGTCGACCATGTGCCACCCGAGCTGGGCAGGTTCGTCGCCGCGATGCGGCGCCTCCAGGATCTCACCGTCTCCACCAACCCGGACTCCGCGCTGTGGGCCGCCGCGGCCGAGCACGTCGAAAACGCCTGCACGTTGATCGAGGACCACCAGGTGCCGGAAGGCCTGGCACCCGCCGGCCGGGTCATCGAACTGCCCGGGCTGGGCCATCCCCTGATGCCACCGTGGCTGGTCACCGAATCCGGGCCCAACGGGGTCACCATGGACGGACACTTCACCCGAGCCCACGTGGGCGGGAACAGCGCCGTGCACGGCGGCGTGATCCCGCTGTTCTACGACTGGCTGTTCGGGATGGTCGTCTCCACCGCAGGGTGCCCGCCCACCCGCACCGCATTCCTGCATGTCGACTACCGCAACATCACCCCGATCGACGAGCCGCTGACCGCCCGGGGCCGCATCACCAACGTCGACGGCAGGAAGTTCTTCATCGGCGCTACCATGACCGCGACCGACGGCACGTTGCTCAGCGAGGCCAACGGCCTCATGGTCCGCCTGCTACCCCACCAGCCCTGAGAGGCAGAATGTCCGACAGCGCAACGCAATTCACGGTTCCCGAAGTCGCGACGGCCGTCGCCGCAGCGATCCCCGACCGCGAGCTGGTGATCCGTGGTGAAAAGCGCTACACCTACGCCCAAATCCTCGAGCGGTCCAACCGGCTCGCCGCATACCTGCACTCGCGGGGCCTGGGGTGTCACACCGAGCGCTCGGCACTGGCCGGCCACGAGGTGGGTCAGGACCTGCTCGGCCTCTATGCCTACAACGGAAACGAATTCGTCGAGGCGCTGCTTGGCGGCTTCCAGGCGCGCGTTGCCCCCTTCAACGTCAACTTCCGATACGTCAAGAGCGAGCTGCAGTATCTGCTGAAGGATTCCGGGGCGACCGCCCTGATCTACCATGCCGCGTTCGCGCCCCGGGTGGCCGAAATCCTGCCGGACCTGCCGCGGCTGCGGGTGCTGATTCAGATCGCCGACGACTCCGGTCACGACTTGCTTTACGGCGCGGTCGATTACGAGACCGCCCTGGCATCCAGTTCGCCAGAACCGCCGCCGGTGCAGCACTCGCCCGACGACTTGTACGTCCTGTATACCGGTGGCACGACGGGCATGCCCAAGGGCGTGCTGTGGCGCCAACACGACATCTTCATGACATCGTTCGGCGGGCGAAACCTGATGACCGGTGAGCCGTCCGGCTCTGTCGAGGAGATCGTCGCAAGGCTGGCCACCGGGCCCGGCGCCAAATTGCTGATCTTGCCGCCGCTGATCCACGGTGCGGCCCAGTGGAGCGTGATGACGGCGATCACGACCGGACAGTCCGTCGTCTTTCCGTCCGTTGTCGATCATTTGGACGCCGAGGACGTAGTCCGCACGATCGAGCGGGAGCGGGTGCCGGTGGTGACGGTGGTCGGTGACGCGATGGCGCGGCCTCTGCTCGCGGCCATCGAAAAAGGAGTCGCCGACGTGTCGTCGTTGGCGGTGGTCGCCAACGGCGGCGCCTTGCTCACCCCGTACGTGAAGCAACGCTTGATCGAGGCACTGCCCAACGCCGTCGTGGTCGATGGCGTCGGATCGTCGGAGACGGGCGCGCAGATGCACCACATGTCGATGTCGGGGGCGGTGTCGACGGGCACATTCAACGCCGGACCGGACACCTTCGTGGCGTCCGAGGACCTAACCGCAATCCTGGAACCGGGTCACGACGCTATGGGTTGGCTGGCGCAACGGGGCTACGTTCCGCTGGGCTACAAGGGCGATGCGGCCAAGACCGCCAAGACATTCCCGGTGATCGACGGCGTGCGCTACGCCGTGCCCGGCGACCGTGCGCGCCACCGCGCCGATGGCGTGATCGAATTGCTGGGACGCGATTCGGTGACGATCAATTCCGGCGGCGAGAAGATCTTTGTCGAGGAGGTGGAGACCGCGATCGCGTCGCATCCCGCGGTGGCCGACGTGGTGGTCGCCGGGCGCCCGAGCGAACGCTGGGGCCAGGAGGTCGTCGCGGTCGTCGCGCTCGCCGACGGGGCCCACGCCGACGCGGACGAGCTGATCTCGCACGCCGCAGAGTCCCTGGCCCGCTACAAGCTTCCCAAGGCGGTCGTGTTCCGCAGCGCGATCGAGCGCAGCCCGTCGGGCAAGGCCGACTACCGATGGGCGAGCGAGCAGGCGGTGAACGGGTGAAGTACCGAGACCGCGTCGCCGTTGTGACGGGCGCCGGTTCCGGCATCGGGCGGGCGTTGACGCGCGCGCTCACCCAAGAAGGCGCACACGTCGCCGCGTCCGACATCGACGAAATGGGTCTGGCCGAAACCCAAGCGGCTTGCCGCCCCGACCAGGTGACGACTTTCCGGGTGGATGTCACCGACCGCGACGCGGTATTCGCCTACGCGGAGGACGTCCGCCACCGGCTCGGTCCCGCCTCGATGGTCTTCAACAACGCCGGCGTTGATCTCTTCGCCAGCGTCGCCGACATGTCCTGGGCGGACTTCGACTGGCTGATCGGCATCAACATCGGCGGCGTCGTCAACGGGACCAAGGCATTCCTGCCGCGGCTCATCGAGTCGGGTTCTTCTGAGCGCCCGGCGCGGTTGGTCAACCTGTCCAGCGCCTTCGGTCTCATCGCGGTCCCCTACCAAGGTGCCTACAGCGCTTCGAAGTTCGCGGTGCGTGGGCTCACGGAAGCGCTTCGTCAGGAGATGATCATCGAACGGCGCCCGGTGACCGTGCATTGCGTGCACCCCGGCGTCGTGCGCACCAACTTCGGGGCGAACATGCGCACCGCAGATACCGAGGAGCCGGAGCTGGCCGCGAAACTCTTTGAACGGGCGGCGCTCACCTCTCCCGACAAGGCCGCCCGGGTCATTCTGCGAGGGGCCGAGAAAAACAGAGCGAGGATCCTGATCGGACCCGACGGACGGGCGATGGCGGCGATGCCTCGGCTCCTCGGTGCGGGATACGCCGGCCTGTTGGCGCGCGCCGCGAGACTGACGAACCCCCGCGCGGCCAACGTCGGCCGCTGACTCGCCGCGCAACCGCGTGGTGCCCATATTGTCTACTGTAAGAATTACAGTACGATCGTACGCACGGGCCGCTTCATTCACTAGGATGCTGGAGATCTAGGTGACGACCGACGTGCACACCGGGGACCAAGCCGTTGATCTGCGCGACCCCTACCCCTTCTTCGCCCGCAAGCGCCGGGAGTCGGGCGCGTTCTGTGGGACGGTGATGGACTACTCCAAGACGCCCCAGTCGCTGCAGCCCAAGCGCGAATATTCTGCGATGTCGTTCGACGCGGTGAACAGGGTGTTCCGCGACGGCCGCGTCTTCAGCTCGAAGCCGTACGACAAAACGATCGGGCTGTTCATGGGGCCGACCATCCTGGCGATGGACGGCAAGAAGCATCGCGACCATCGCAACCTGGTGTCCGCGGCATTCAAGTCCAAAGCGCTGGCCCGGTGGGAGCCCACCATCGTGCGGCCCATCTGCAACGCGCTCATCGACGAGTTCCTCGATGCCGGCCAAGCCGACCTGGTCCGGCAATTCACCTTCGAATTCCCCACCCGCGTAATCGCCGAACTGCTGGGGCTGCCGGCCGAAGACCTGCCGATGTTTCGCAAGCGCGCCGTGGAGCTGATCAGCTACAACGTCAACTACGAACGCGCCTTCGAGGCGTCGGCGGCGTTGAAGGATTATTTCCTCGAGCAGATCGAGCAGCGTAAATCCAAACCCACCGAGGACATCATCGGCGACCTGGTCACGGCGGAGATCGACGGCGAAAGCCTCAGCGACGAAGCGATTTACTCGTTCCTGCGGCTGCTGCTGCCCGCCGGGCTGGAGACCACGTACCGGTCGTCGGGAAACCTGCTGTACCTGTTGCTGGCTCATCCGGATCAGTTCGCCGCAGTGCAGTCCGACCGCGAGCTGATCGGCCAGGCGATCGAGGAGGGGTTGCGCTTCGAGACGCCGCTGACCACCGTGCAGCGCTTCACGACCGAGGACACCGAGCTGGAGGGCGTCGAGATCCCGGCGCGCTCGGTGGTCGGCGTGTGCATCGGCTCGGCGAATCGGGACGAGCGGCGCTGGGAACGCTCGGAGGAATTCGACATCTTCCGCAAGCACATGCCGCACATATCCTTCGCCGCCGGAGAGCACACCTGCCTGGGTCTGCACCTGGCGCGGCTGGAAACCCGCGTGGCGCTGGAATGCCTGCTCAACCGGTTGACCAACGTCAAGCTCCGGACCGAGGAGGACCCGCACATCCACGGCCAGCCGTTCCGTTCCCCGACGGCGCTTCCGGTGACGTTCGACGCGAAGTAGGGTCCGGAAATGATCAAGGTAATGGAGGGGTTTCGGGTCCTCGAGCTCGCGCAGTTCACGTTCGTCCCGGCGGCGGGAGCCATTCTCGCCGACTGGGGTGCCGACGTCATCAAGGTCGAGCACCCGGTGCGCGGCGACACCCAACGCGGCTTCCTCAATATGGGCGGCATCCAGGTCAACCCGGACCGGCATCCGCTTATGGAGCATCCCAACCGCGGCAAGCGCAGCGTCGGGATCGACGTGTCCACGCCGGGCGGCCAGGAGGTGATCCACGAACTGGCCAAAGCCTCCGACGTGTTCTTGACCAACTACATGCCCGCGCAGCGGCGGAAGCACAAGTTCGACGTGGAGCACATTCGCGCGGTGAACCCGAACATCGTCTACGCGCGGGGTTCGGCGTACGGCGACAAGGGTGCCGAGCGTGACGTCGGCGGCTATGACGGGACGGCGTTCTGGACGCGCAGCGGCGTCGGCTACGCGCTGACCCCGGAGGAGCTGGGCGGCGCACTGGGACAGGGCATTCCGGCGTTCGGTGACTCCATCGGCGGCATGTTCATCGCCGGCGGCATCTCGGCCGCGTTGCTGCATCGCGAGCGCACCGGCGAGGCCCTCGAGCTTGACGTGTCGCTGCTGAGCACGGCCTGGTGGGCGGCCGGCGCCAGCGTCACGCAGGGCATGGAGACCGGAGAGGTCATGCGCACGCCCATGCCGGGCTCCGGCAACCCGTCGGTGAATCCCTTCATGGGCAACTACGAAACCTCCGACGGCGGCACGATCAACCTGTGCATCATCAGCCCGACCGGCCTGATCCGGGACACCTTCGAGCATCTGGGCATCCCCGAGGCCGCCGACGATCCCCGCTTCGCCGACGTGCTCCCGTTGATCCAAAACGCCGATGCGGCCGCCGAACTCATCGCGAAGGCGTTCGCCGCCAAGCCCTTTGACTACTGGCGCCAGCACCTGAAGACGATGAAGGGCCAGTGGGCGCCGTTCCAGAGCCTTCTCGACCTGGTCGACGACGAGCAGGCGATCGCCAACGACATGATCGCCGAAGTCGAGCTGGCCAGTGGCGGAAAGCCATTCCGCGTCGTGCGGGGCCCCATCCAGTTCAACCACGAGCCGCTGGTGACGACGCGGGCGCCGCAAGCAAGCGAGCACACGGAGATCGTCCTGATGGAACTCGGCCTGGATTGGGACCGAATCGCCGAGCTCAAGGATGCCGGAGCCATAGCGTGAACCGCGCCGGCGACGATGCAGAGCGGAGCGATGAGGAGGAGCGGCGCTCATGAATGACGTTGCTGTCATCGGGGTGGGACTGCACCCCTTCGGTCGCTTCGAGGGCAAGTCCGCCATGGAGATGGGCGCGGACGCCATCCAGCTCGCGGTCGCCGACGCGGGCGTGCAGTGGAAGGATATTCAAGCCGCCACGGGAGGCAGCTGGACGGTCGCCAACCCCGACGCGATCGTCGCGATGGTCGGACTGTCGGGCATTCCCTTCACGAATGTGTTCAACGCCTGCGCGACCGCGGCCAGCGCCGCGAAGGCCTGCGCCGACGGAATCCGGTTGGGCGACTACGAGATCGGGATTGCCGTGGGCATGGACAAGCATCCGCGCGGCGCCTTTACCGAAGATCCGGCGCTGGTCGGCATGCCGCGCTGGTATGCCGAGAACGGGCAGTACCTCACCACCAAGTTCTTCGGCATGAAGGCCAACCGCTACCTGCATGACCACGCCATCTCGCAGCAAACGCTGGCCAAGGTGGCCGCCAAAAACTTCCGCAACGGCGCCCGCAACCCGAACGCATTCCGCCGCAAGCCGATTCCCGAAGCGGACATCCTCAACTCGACAATGCTGAACTACCCGCTCACCCAGTACATGTTCTGCGCGCCCGACGAGGGTGCTGCCGCAGTGGTGATGTGTCGCGCGGACCTTGCTCACCGCCACACGGCCAAACCGATCTTCTTGCGGGCGGTCGAGGTCCGCACCCGCCGCTACGGCGCATACGAAGTGAACACCACCTTCGCCCCGGTGGACGAGGACGTATCGCCGACGGTGTACGCCTCGCGGGCGGCGTTCGAAAAGGCCGGTGTGGCACCGGAAGACGTCGACGTCATTCAGCTGCAGGACACCGATGCCGGCGCGGAAATCATCCACATGGCCGAATGCGGCTTCTGCACCGACGGTGAGCAGGAGAAGTTACTGGCCGACGGTGCCACCGAGATCACCGGTTCGATGCCGATCAACACCGACGGCGGGCTGATCGCCAACGGCGAGCCGATCGGGGCGTCGGGCCTGCGCCAAATCCACGAGCTGGTGCGTCAACTTCGCGGCGAGGCGAGCGATCGCCAGGTGGCCGGTGAGCCGCGCGTCGGGTTCGCTCAGCTCTACGGCGCGCCCGGCACCGCGGCGGCGACGATCCTGACGACGTAACCGCCCGAAGTGCCGGCGCGATAAAGATCAGGAATCGTGGGGATGGCCGCCAGGTGCATGCCCGGCAACGCGGCGGTTAATTTACTCCCCGCGGGACAAACGAGACTCCGAATCTGGTCACGTGTGCTCGTAGGCTATCGCCGCAGGGGGGCCCACAGTCGAGGTCAGGAGTTGTGTTGTCCACAACCGAGTTACCAGAGCACGTCCCAGTACCCAGCAGCGAGCAGTTCATGACCATCCAGGCCAGCACCGAGTTCGCCGAACTGCGACGCAGACTACGGCGTTTCGTCTTCCCTATGACGGCGCTCTTCCTCGCCTGGTACGCCGCCTACGTGCTCCTGGGCGCCTTCGCGCACGACTTCATGGCGACGAAGGTGTTCGGCAACATCAACGTCGGATTGCTGATCGGGCTAGGACAGTTCCTGACGACCTTCATCATCACCGGGCTCTACGTGCGGTTCGCCGACCGGGAGCTAGATCCGCGGGCCGCCGCCATTCGGTCGGAAGTGCAGGCGTCATGAGGTATCTGGCCGCCGGGCAGGGGGCGATCGGCAATCCCGTTGCCAACCTTGCCATCTTCGGCGTTTTCGTCCTGATCACCCTCTACGTGGTGATCCGGGCCAGCCGGCGAAACGCCACCGCGACCGAGTTCTTCACCGCTGACCGCGCATTCTCCGGACCGCAGAACGGCATCGCCATCGCGGGCGACTACCTGTCGGCGGCCAGCTTCCTCGGCATCGCCGGCGCGATCGCCGTGTACGGCTACGACGGGTTCCTGTATTCAATCGGATTCCTGGTTGCCTGGCTGGTGGCTTTGCTGCTGGTGGCCGAATTAATCCGAAACACAGGGAAATTCACGATGGCGGACGTGCTGAGCTTCCGGCTCCGGCAGCGCCCGGTGCGGCTGGTAGCAGCGGCGTCCACGCTCACCGTCTCGCTGTTCTACCTCCTCGCCCAGATGGCCGGCGCGGGAGGTTTGGTTGCCCTGCTGCTCAATGTCAAAGGGCGCCTCGGCGAATCGATCGTCATCGCAGTCGTCGGTGTCCTGATGATCGTCTATGTTCTGGTCGGCGGCATGAAGGGCACCACGTGGGTGCAGATCATCAAGGCCGTGCTGCTGATCGTCGGCGCCGCGGCGATGACGGTGATGGTGCTGGCCAAGTTCGGCATGAACTTCTCCGACATCCTGGGGTCGGCGCAGTCGGCGGTGTCGCACGCGACCACCAAAGGCGTCGCCAGCCGCAACGTGTTGGCGCCGGGCGCGCAGTACGGCGGGTCGACGACCTCGAAGATCAACCTGCTGTCGCTGGGCCTTGCGCTGGTGCTGGGCACCGCCGGCCTGCCGCACGTCTTGATGCGCTTCTACACCGTGCCCACCGCGAAAGAAGCGCGCCGGTCGGTGGTCTGGGCCATCGGCCTCATCGGCGCCTTTTATCTGTTCACGCTGGCGCTGGGCTACGGTGCCGCCGCCATCGTCGGGCCCGACCGCATCCTCAAGTCCGCGGGTGGCCAGAATTCGGCCGCGCCGCTGCTGGCGTTCCACCTCGGCGGCGTGGTCCTGCTCGGGGTCATCTCCGCGGTCGCGTTCGCGACGATCCTCGCGGTGGTCGCTGGGCTGACGATCACCGCGTCGACGTCGTTCGCCCATGACATCTACGCCAGCCTGATCAAGCGCCACAAGGTCACCGAGAGAGAACAGGTCCGAGTCTCCCGCATCACCGCCATCGTGCTCGGCATCTTCGGCATAGCGCTCGGGATCCTGGCCAACGGCCAAAACGTCGCCTTCCTGGTGGCGCTCGCGTTCGCGATCGCCGCCTCGGCCAACCTGCCGACGATCCTGTTTTCGCTTTATTGGCGGCGGTTCAACACCCGCGGTGCGCTGTGGAGCATGTACGGCGGTCTCATCTCGACGATCGTATTGATCGTCTTCTCCCCTGCCGTGTCGGGCACGAAAACCGCGATGATCCCCAGCGCCGACTTCGCGTGGTTCCCGCTCGCCAACCCCGGAATCGTTTCGATCCCACTGGCGTTCGTCCTCGGCATCGTCGGCACGCTGTCGTCGCCCGACCGCGGCGATCCGGGCCGCAACGCCGAGATGGAGGTCCGCTCACTCACCGGTATCGGCGCCGAGCAGGCCACTGTGGCGCACTAGCGCGGCGGCTGCTACGCCCAACGTGTAGCTGTTGCGACGACACGCCGCTTGCGCTCAAGCCTTCTTCACCGGCGGCGCATAGGCCGGCTTGCCCAGCCCGAGAACATACTGGGCGATCATGTTGCGGAACACCTCAAGCGTGCCGCCGTAGATCCCCACCAGCGGAGCGAATCGGTACGCGTACTCGGCCCTGCCGTCGTCGGCGGCCCCGTCCGTCCCGAACGGCAGGGTGGATGCGGCGCCGAGAATGTCCATCAGGTCCGGCGAGATGTCCCGCATCGTCTGCGCGATGGCCACCCGGCCGAAGATGCTCGGGGCTGACAGCGCGAACTCCAACCGGGCCACGCTGCGGCCCAATCGATACGCAACCGACTTGTCGTCGACGAGCCGGCGTCCGTCGGCGTCGGGTCGGGTCATGCGCGCCGCGGCCTTGTCGACCGCGTCGGCCATAGAACCGGCCTGGTGCATCATGATCGAGGTGTCCTGCAGCCCGTCCGGCGCCGCCGCCACCGCCCCGTGCTCGACGTTGAGCGGCTCGCGCAGCACGGTCCAGCCGGCGTTCACCTCACCCAGCCGATATTTGTCGTCGACGCGGACGTCGCTGTAGTAGACGATGTTGGTGCGGTCGCCGTCCACGGTGCGGATGCCCTGGATCTCGACGCCCGGCGAATCGAGCGGAACCAGGAACATGGTCAGGCTCTTGTGTTTTGGCGCCTCCGGGGCCGTGTTGGTGATCAGGAACACGTACTGGCAGTTGTGTGCCCCGGTGGTGAACATCTTGGAGCCATTGATGATCCAGCTCGACCCGTCCGCCTCCCGCACCGCGCGGGTCTTGCAGGTGGCGACGTCGGAGCCGCCCTCGGGCTCGGTATAGCCGAGGCACAGCCGAACCTCGCCGCTAAAGACTCTGGGCAGCACCTCATCACGCAGCTCCGGTGACCCGAATTTGTCCACCGATCGCGCCACCATGGCGGTGGTCCCCCAGGTCACCCACGGCACGTGCGCCCGCCGCTTCTCCAGCTCCCAGATGCGCCGCCGCACCCGGCTGAATCCGCCGTCGGATTCGGGCTTCCACTCGGCCTCCAGATAGCCTGCGGCGCCTAACTTCAGATGCAAACCCTCGTCGAAGTTGTCGCCGGTCTCGCGGTCGCGGCGCCGCACCTCTTCGGTGACGTGTGTGCTCAGGAAGCTTCGCGCCTCCTCAAGGAAGGCCCGATCTTCGCCGGACAGCTCGACCCGGGAGAAATCCATCGTTTCGCTCCTGTCTTGAGCCGGCTTAAGCCGACTGCGGTGCGCTCTCACGCGCGGCCACGATCTCGGCGATCCGCTGGGCGGCGAGGCCTGGATCGCCGCCCGCCAGCGGCCAGCCCCTGGCGCGCACCAGGTACGCCGTCGCCGCGGCTTCGGCCGAAACGCCAAGGCCGCCTTGGATATGGACGGCCATCGTCGCTGCCTTGGCGGCCTCCTCGGCCATGAAAACGAAGGCCGACGGCGCCAATTCGGGTCGTTCGTCGGGTTCGTTGTCCAGGAACCAGGCGGCCCGCCGGGCGAGGTTACGGCCGCCCTGAACCGTGATGGCCATGTTCGCGAGCGGGTGGGAGATGGCTTGCAGCGTGGAGATGGGCACACCCAGGGTGTAGCGGGACTTGGCGAATTCCGCCGCGATCGTCATCGTCTCCTCGACCAGACCCACCAGCGCCGCGGCAGTCAACAACCGCCATTCGTCCAGGGCCCGTTCGTAATCGGCCAGCGCCGCCGGCCCTTGGGCGACGACCGTGCTAGTGTCGGCGGCGGCCGGGTCCACCCACGCCATCGGCAACCGCCCGATGTTGTCGACCTTCGCAGGCCGGGTGCCGAAGGTCAGGCGCACCACCTCGTCGCCGTCGCGGACGACGATGTGGTCGGCGATCGACCCCGTCGGAATCAGGCGGATGCCGCTCGGGCTGTCGATGCGCGCATCGAGCGCGGCGAGCTGTTCGCCGTTGGCCAGTCCGGCGGTGTCGGCGTCCAGCTCCCCCAGGCGCGCCAGCAGCCGCGCGGCGCACACGTGGTCGATCCACGGGACCGGCGCCAGCGACCGGCCGATCTCCTCGGCCACCAGGGTGAGATCGACGAGCGTCGCGCCGTCCCCGCCGCACGACTCCGGCAGGGCCATGGTGGTCGCACCCATCGCGCACAACCGCTCCCACAGGTTTTTGTCGAAGCCGGAAGCCTCTGCCGCGCGGACGGTTTCGATCGAGCAGTGCGTTTTGAAGAACTGCTTGTAGGCGTCCTGCAGAGCGACGTGGTCTTCGGAGAGGCTGTAGTCGAGCCTGCGCAGTTCGAAGCGGTCCATGGTCAGCGTTCCTTCCCGAAGAAAAACTCTTGCGCGTTGTTGTAGAGGTAGTTGTCCAGCACCTCGGGCGGGAGGTCCAGGGCGCGAGCTTCCGGGATCACCCGGCGCAGGCGCAACACCGGCCAGTCCGACGCGTAGATGATCTTGTCGGGACCGCGGGTTCGCATGTAGTGCAGCAGGCTTTCCGGCAACCGCTTGGGCGACCATGCCGACGTCATCAGGCGCAGGTTGGCATACTTGAGCAGCAACCGGATCGCGATGTCCCACCATGGGTCGGCCCCGTGGATCATGCACAGCTTCAATTCGGGGAACCGCACGCACACCCGATCCAGATGCATCGGATGCTGCACCTCCCCCGGTATCGGCGGTCCCGGAATGCCGGTGTTGACGCACAGCGGGAGGTCGAGCTCGGCGCACTTGGCGTAGAGCGGATAGTAGACGGCGTCGCTGGGCGGATACTGCCCATCACCCCAAAAGCTCGGCCCCACAACGGCATACGCGACCGGCAGGTCACCGACGACGGAGGTCAATTCGCGCAACGACCGCACCGGGCGCAGCAGGTTGACCCCACCCATGGCCAGCGCGAACCGGTCCGGCTTGGCCTCGACGAACTTACGCGCGGTGGTGGACGGGTTGGTGATCGAGTCCATCAGGATGGCCTTCTGCACCCCCTGCTCATCCATCTCGTCGAGCAGCCCGGACAGGTCGACCGGAGCGAACATCGACTCCGGTCCCTTGAAGTAGTCGTCGCGGACCTTGAGCATCCAGGTGGGCTGGGATTCGGCCTCGCCGAAGTGCACGTTGATCAGGCAGTCGATCGCTTTGGTGTTCATGACGCTGAGACCTGCTGTTTGGCTCGTTCATTGGCCCACCGGTAGTTCGGCTTGCCATTGCCGAGGCGCTCAATCTGCTCGACGAAGATGAAAGCCTTGGGCGCCTTGAAATGCGCCAGTTGCGAGGTGCACAGGGCGTATAGGGTCTGCTCGTCCGCGCCGAATTCGGCGTCCGGGTGTACCGCGATGAGCGCCACGACTTCCTGCCCCCACCGCTCGCTCGGGCGCCCGACCACCAGGGCGTCGGCGACGCCGGGATGCGCGCGCAGCACTTCTTCGACCTCCTCGACGAAGACCTTTTCGCCGCCGGTGTTGACGACCAGCGAGTCGCGGCCGAAAAGGCGGATGGTGCCGTCCTTTTCGAGTGAAGCCCGATCACCGGGTATCACCACCCGCCGGCCCTCGATCTCCAGGAAAGTCCGCTGGGTGGCCTCGGCATCGTTGAAGTAGCCGAGCGGAATCCGGCCCGTCCTGGCGGCCCAGCCGATTTCTTCCTCACCGGGCCGCAGGAACCGGCTGCGGTCGGCCGAGACGACGGTGGCGCCGACCCTGGGTTGGAACGTTTCGCTGGCGGTGCCGTCGCGGCTGTGTCCGAACGCCATATTGCCGCTCTCCGAAGACCCGTAGCCCTCGATGATCGTGACGTGCGGCAGGCAGTCCATCAGCGCGCGTTTGTATTTCGCGTTGGTCGCGGCTCCCCCGGTGCCGATGGCGTTCAGCGAGGACAGGTCGTAGCGATGCGCGCGCAGCTCGGCGACCAGCGGCCCGGCGTATGCGTCGCCGACCATCGTCATCATGCCCACCTTCTCGCGCTCGGCGGTTTCCCACACCGACCGTACGTCCAGCTTGTTGCGGTCGTCGTAGAGCACGACCGGCAGGCCCGCGCACAGCGCCGCGAACGCGGTCCACATTCCGGCGGCGTGCATCAGCGGAGAAACCGCGAACCACGGCGGACCGCCGTCGCGAACCTTGTCATGAATCTCGGTGACGCTGTGGTGATCGGCGCCCACCATCGACGACACATACATGTCGCTCTGACGCCACAGCACTCCCTTGGGGCGGCCCGTGGTCCCGCCCGTACACATCATGATCAGGTCGTCGGGCGACCCCTCCGGGTGCAGGCCGGGATCGGCGGCCGCCGAGGCCTCATCCAGCGACACCGCTCGGGGCAGTTCGGCGGTGCCGCTTGCATCGTCGATCGACACCAACAGTTCGGCCCCCGCGCCGGCCAGCGCGTCGGCGAACCGCGCGCCCAGT
Source organism: Mycobacterium sp. 852002-51057_SCH5723018 (assembly GCF_001667035.1). Classification (GTDB taxonomy): domain Bacteria; phylum Actinomycetota; class Actinomycetes; order Mycobacteriales; family Mycobacteriaceae; genus Mycobacterium. The sequence goes on along the minus strand of NZ_LZIR01000074.1, from coordinate 41,555 downwards.
GAGCGGTGATAGATGATCCCCCGGGGCCGGACATAGTCGAGCAGGTCGGCGATCTCGCCTGGCGCGTAGTGGTGATTCACGTTGACCGGAACGGTGCGCGCCTTGAGGCACCCGATCACCATGTCGGCGTACAGGTCGTTGTACATGATGAGCGCGACCCGGTCTTGACCGCATTCCCACGGCTGCAGCGTCCCACGTTCGGCATGCGCGCCAAACCCGTTGCCGCTGAGGTAATTTGCCAGCCTATTGGTTCGGTCCGCCGATTCCGCGAACGTGCTGCGGCGGTTTCCGCACACGGTCATCAGGCGGTCGGGAACGGCATCGGCGATCGCGTCGAACACTGCCCCGACGGTCCATTCGCTCACTAGCGCAGCCAGCCTCGAATAATCAAGCAGCCGACCCGACTTGAACGCCGAGCAGGTCTAGAGCGTTGTCGCGCATGACCTTTCGGATGTCGGAATCGCTGAAGCCCTTGAGTTCGTCCACAAACGACACCGGCGACTCCAGGCCTTCGCCGTGCGGCCAGTCGGAACCGAACAGGATCTTGTCGACGCCGATGACTTTCGCCAGCTCGGGCAGGTCGTCCTCGTAGTAGGGGGCGATCCACACGTTGTTGCGCAGCTGCTCCACCGGATCCTCGGGAAAGTGCCGCGGATAATTGTTGGCCACCTTCTTCAGGCGCTTGACCAGCCGATGTACGAAGTACGAGCCGTTTTCGATGCTGACCGCCCTGAGGTTGGGGTGGCGGGTGAACACGCCGTGCACGATCATCGAGGCCATCGTGTCATGGATGGCCCGGTCGTCGAGGAGAACTTGATCCAGTGGATCCTTTTCGCCGAACCCCTCGAAGGTCGACTTGCCGCCCCATTGGGCGGCAATGTGCAGGTAGCCACTGTCGCTGAGGTGAAAGCCCACGGGTACCCCCGCCTCGGCCAGCCGCGCCCACACCGGATCGTGACTGGGATCGCCCAGCGACCTGGGCTTGACCACGCCGGGCACCGGTGCCGGACGCACCAGCACCAGCTTGGCGCCCCGCGCCAACACGAACTCGACCTCTTCGAGCGCCTTGGCCGGATCGGCCAGGGAGATGATCGGCGCGGCCACGATGCGGTGATCGGGCCGATCGAAGCCCCAATCCTCGTCGAGCCACAGGTTGAACGCGTGCAGCGACGCCATCGTCGCCTCGATGTCGTGCTTGAGCGCCTCCTCGACGCCACAGGCGAAAGTCGGCAGCATGAACACCGTCTCGATGTCCTGGGTGTCCATCACGGCGACCCGCGCATCGCGGTTCTGGTACTCGGGGTGGTCGGCAAGCCGCTCGACTTTCATCAGCGAGGCGGGATCGACGCCTTCGGGGATTGCGCCGCGGAACAACAGGTCCAGGCAGCCCGGCACGATGATCGGGTCGAAGGTGGGGTTGGGGATGAAGTGGTTGACGCGGTCCCCGATCACCGCCCAGGTGCGCCTGCCATCGCTGAGCATCTGCACGCCGCGGCGCTTGAACTTCTTGTCCAGGTGACGGGTGAAGGCGTCCAGCGGCTCGTAGTAGTGGTTGTCGACGTCAATCGCCTGGTAACCCAAATTGGCCATGATCATCCTTTCCGGCGAACGCTAAACGTCGGTCGAGTTGAGGGAGGGAAATTGCGGAGGCCGCTTCTGTAGGAAGCTGGTGATGCCCTCGATGACGTCGGGCCGCGGCATCGCCTCGTGCAGCAGGACTTCGGCGCGCGCGGTGGCGTCCACGACATCGCGTGTGGCGTCGCCGTACACCTGCCTCTTGATCACCGCCATCGAAGCCGGCGAACAGTTTTGGGCGATATCCTCCGCGTAGTCCAGCGCGCGCTTCATGAGATTCTCGGGCGCGACGACTTCCTTGACGAGGCCGAGCTCGGCGGCCTCCTCGGCGAGAAAGGTGCGGCCGCTCAACAGCAGGTCGAGGGCGACGCCCCACGTGGTCAAGCGCGGCAGTATCCAGGAGATGCCGAACTCGGCGATCAATCCGCGGCGGGCGAACACCGCGGCGAACTTCGCCCCCGCGGCAGCGAACCGGACATCGCACATCAGCGCCTGGGTCAGGCCGATGCCGACGCAGGGACCGTTGATGGCGGCGACGACGGGCTTGCGCAACGTGGTGACGAAATGCGGTGGGCGTTCCCCGACCAGGTCAGCGAGATTGGTCTGACCCGCCTTCTCCATTGTGTCGCCGTACGTAGCGGCCGAACTCGGCGTGCCCAGGTACGCGCCGGCGCAGAATCCCCTTCCCCGGCCGGTCAACAGGATCACCCGGATGGCCGGGTCCGCTTCGGCGCGGTCCACCGCGGCATAAAAGCCGGCGGCGATATCGGGGCCCCAGGCGTTGAGGCGCTCCGGGCGGTTGAAGGTCAGGATTGCGACGCCGCTTTCGGTGGCCTCGTAGAGCACCGCGTCTTCGGAAGCACCGCCGCTGCTGGACATCTCCCGCGGCACCTCCTCACGCTCGGCCACGCCGATTCCGTCTGCTTGTACGCATACTGTATACCTATCGGTAGCGCATTCCACAACCGCGGTCACGCGCCCGCGAACCCGACCCAACAGCGGTTTCGGGCCGCCGAACGGCTACCCGGCGGCCGGCCGCAGATGCCCTACCGCGACCCCCGCCCGCGAGCAACGAGGCGAAGGGTTTGAGATCGCGATCCGGCGGGTTACCGAGCAAGGAAGCCCTTACCTGAAATGCCCGGCCGTTAGGGAGACGAGTGGACTCGACAGCAAAGGCGGTTGTGCACCGCTTACGCCAGGCGCGCGCGTGGGCGCTGCGGGCCCAGGTGGCGGTGACGGGTGCACAAATTCTGTTCTGGGCGGCCCTGATCGGCGTTATCGCGGGTCTGGCGTTGCGGGCGCGACATCACCGAACCCGACGCGAGTCGCCCAGCTCGGGCGAAGCCGAACCCAAAGCACCCGGGCCGACGAACTGACGCTGTGGTGAGCGCCACGTCGCCAACGCGTTTGCGACGATCGCGGCGCGGGGAAGACGCCCCAGTGAGAGATCCGTCAATCGGAAGGGGGACGCAATGGTTACCAACATCAGTGGCCCGCTCGAGGCCATCAAGGGCGTCGTCGAGGACGTCAAGGGCAAGGCCAAGGAGGTCATCGGCACGGTCATCGGCAACCGTGGTCTGATCAACGAGGGCAAGGCCCAGCAGGACAAGGCGGCGGCGCAGCGCGACGCCGGGCGAAAGGAAGCCGAGGCCGAGAAGGCCCGCGGCAAGGCCAAGGTCGAGGAGGCGCGGGAGCGCGCCGAGCAGTAGGGCGTCAGCGAGGGGGCCCGGTCACAGGGTGGCCGGGCCTTCTTGTGCCGCAAGGAATTTCCGGTGCGCTACCCCTGGATGAGGCCGAGGCGCCGGTAGGCCTCCTCGATCTGCGCCTTGGCCTCGGCCGGCAGTTCCGCCTGCGGTGGCCGAGAATGCGGATACCCACCGATCGGCAGTCCCAGCACCGAGGCGGCGTACTTGAACGCACCGGCCCAGTGGGTGAAGTAGTCCGGCCGCCCCGGATAGCACGTCCACCACGATCCGACGTCGAGGTCGAACTGGTCGAGGCCGGATTCACGTCCGTAGTCCATCGCCTCGAGGAGCTTGTCGCTCTGCACCAAATCCCAGTACTCGGAAAACAGTCGCCGCTTTGGTGTCTCGAACAGGTAGCCGGCTGTGCCCAATTGTGCCGGGCAGACGATCCCGTCGCGCAGCCATCCGGCGCGGTACACCGTCTTGTCGCATTCCCAGAGCACCAGACCGGGCGCCAACTGGTGCAGCAGCCGGCTGCTCGCCGGCCGGAAGGCACCTTCCTTGGTGGCGCACACCGCCGGCACCTCGTCATAAATCCGTGCGCTTTCGGCCGCGGTCAGGACGTAACCGGAGGATGGGGAATTGAACATGCCCAGGGCGATGTCCGTGCGCGCGGCGACGTACTTGAAGAACCTCAGCACGCCCTCGCCGCCGTGCGCCTCCATCATCGGCGTCTGGATGTAGGCGATGTCGGCCCCCGCTTGTTGGGCGTGCAGCGTCAGATCCAAACAGTCCTTGGCCGACATGGCCGCGGTGCACGCCTGGACGACGACGTCGGGATTGACGCGGCGCGCCTCCTCGATTGCCACTTCCAGCAAGCGCTTCCGCTCGTCGAGGGTCAACGACCAGAACTCGGCGATGCCGCTCGTGCACCACAACATCGGGTGGCCGAGGTCGCCGACGCAGTAGCGCACCAGCGTCCGGTAGGCGTCCCAGTCGATGTCGTCACCGTCGTCGCCACAAAAGGGCGTGTAGAGGGAGTCGCCGATCCCCCGCAATGCGCCGCGCGCCCAGGCACGCGCCTCACTTGCCGTTGCCACAGTCGACTCCTTCTGTCGGCCAATCGATTTCCTCGACCCGCGGTTACGTGAAGTCCGAACCACCATCGACGTTGATGTTGGCTCCGGTCATGTAGGAGTTGCGCCGTGACGCGAGGAATGCGACGACCGGGCCAATTTCGTCCGGTAGACCCGCTCGGGGCATGTGCGCCGGATGACCGAAATGCTTGGCGATGGCGTCCATCAGTGCATACGGGTCATTGCCGTCGACACCGACGGACTTTGCCCACCCGGCCAGCGACTCCGACGCGATGCTGCCGGGCGACACCACGTTGACCAAAATCTCGTCCTTGGCCAGCAGCAGCGACAGGTTTTTCGACACGCTCGTCAGCATCGATTTGGCCGCCGTGTAGGCCGGCAGCATCACGCTTTGTCGCTGAGTCGAGTGCGCCGAGAAGTTGACTATCCGCGCCCATTGCGCCTTGCGCAGCAGGGGAAGTCCCGAACGGACGCAACGCACCATGCCCAGCACGCCGTCCTCGACGGATTGACGCCACTGCTCGTCGGTCAGATCCTCGAATGTGCCCGCCGCGCCGGGCCCGACCGTATTGACGAGCACATTGAGTTGGCCGTCCCACCGCTCACCGAGCTCGGCGAATACCTTGTCGACCGCCCCGGCGTCACCGATGTCGGCGACCAGCCCCAGTGCATCCGGGCTACCTCGGCCCGTCAGGTCGGTCACCGCCGAATCGAGGGCATCGGGGGAACGGCCGATGACCGCGACGCGGGCGCCGTCCTCGGCAAGGCAACGTGCCGCCGCCAAACCCATGCCGCGGCTGCCACCGACCACCGCCGCCGCGGCGTTCGCCAGCCCTAGATCCATGGCTCAGTCCGTAGCCTTGATCTTGCGTGTCCCAGCCGTTTTACCAAAAAGCCTACGATAGGTATTACAGTAGCAGACGGAAAACGCGACGACACGCATGCGTACACGCAGGTCAGAGCCTGGCCACCGGGTGAATTCCAGTTTACCGGTGGCACGGAACCGAAGGCCGCATGCACCGGATCGATCTTGATGGAGGTGCCCGTAGTGGCAAAGCAGGCAACCGCCGACAAGCGTCAACGACGCGAACGCGGGTCCATCAATCCCGACGACATCATCAGCGGCGCATTCGAACTCGCGGAGCAGGTGTCGATAGACAACCTGAGCATGCCGCTGCTCGGCAAACACCTTGGTGTCGGCGTCACCAGCATCTACTGGTACTTCCGCAAGAAGGACGATCTGCTCAACGCGATGACCGACCGCGCCCTGAGCAAGTATGTATTCGCCACGCCCTACGTCGAAGCCGCCGACTGGCGCGAGACGTTGCGCAACCACGCGCGGTTGATGCGTAAGACATTCATGGGCAACCCAATTCTGTGCGACCTGATTTTGATCAGAGCCGCGCTCAGCCCCAAGGCGGCGCGGTTGGGCGCTCAGGAGATGGAGCGGGCGATCGCCAACCTGGTGGAGGCCGGCCTATCACCCGAGGACGCCTTCGACACGTACTCGGCGGTCTCGGTTCATGTCCGCGGATCGGTGGTGCTGCACCGGCTTTACGAGAAGAACCAAGCGTCGGACAGCGGATCGCGCGCCATCGAGGACGCCGTGGCGATCGATCCGGGGACCACCCCGCTGATCGCTCAGGTGACCGGGCAGGGGCACCGCATCGGGGCGCCCGACGAAACCAATTTCGAGTTCGGCCTGGACTGCATCCTGGACCACGCCAGCAGTTTGATCGAGAGGAATGCCAAGGACGCCAAGTCCGCGGCGTCCCGGCAACGCAAGGCGTCCAAGCCGCCTGCACAGCGGGGACGAACCAAAGCCGCGGCGGCGCGCTAGCGCGAATCGCGCTGTTACTCTTCGGGTTCGGGCACGTGGAAATGCTGGTCGCGCAACCGGAAGGCTTCCTTGGCGCCGTGTTCCGCACGGGTTTTGACGAAATTGAACTCACCCGAGGCGAACTGCAGGTTGGTGCCGAAGGCGTGGAACAGGTAGCTGGCGACCTCCTCGCCGTGGTACGCCTGGGTCTGTTCGACGAGGCGGAACGCCTCCTTGGCGATGACGACTCCGTCGGCGGGCATCTTCGCCGCCTTCTCGGCCCAGTACCGCGCGCGCTTCGTGACCGAACCGGGATCGCATGTCTCGGTGAAGATTCCGAGGTGCTCGATTGAGCCGGCCTCGATGATGTCACCGGTGAGCAGCAGACGCCGGGCCAGCACGGGTCCCAACCGGTGGAAGAACATGTGCAGGCTGCCGAGCGCGGGACCAAGGAAGCGGGTCGCCGGCATGCCGATTTTGGTGTCGCGCGCGATGACGGAGATGTCGGTCATCAGTGCCATCTCGAAGCCGCCGCCGAGCGCGTAACCCCCGATCTCGCCCACCGTCACCTTGGGGAAGCCCATGAAGTTGTGGTAAAAGCCAAAAGACTTGCGGTCCACCGTGAGTCGCCGACGCTGACTGGGGCGGCGCTTGGCTTGGTCGTCGCTACCCGGGCCGTACCACCCGTACGCATTGTTCATGTCGGCCCCGGTGCTGAACACTCCCCCGGCCCCGCGCAACAGCACGACGGTGACGTCGTCGTCTTCGGCCACGCGATCCAGGCAGCGGGCGACGGCCTCGCGCATGGCGGCGTCGTAGGAGTTGCGTTGCTTGGGGTTGTTCAGCGTGATGGTCGCGATACGCCCGTCGCGATCGAGCTCAAAGAGCACGCGATCGTCCGAAGCGCTGGAGGCGGTCATGTGTCGGACTCCTTTCGCCGCCTGCCGAACCTGAATCCGGTCAGCTTGTCCGGCGGCGAGGCCAACGTGTCGACCTCACCGGTACAGAGCACCTCGTTGTCCAACAGCAGCCGGGCCGTCGACGAGACCCCCCGCTCCACCTGCGACCGGGCGACATCGAAGCGCAGCTCGGTCAGCAGCGGTGTCGGCCGGCGGAAGGTGACGGTCAACGACCGCGTCTTGCCGGAAAGCCCGGTGACGCAATTGTGATGCTGGATGACGCAATCGAAGAAGACGCCGAGGAAGCCGCCATGGACCAGCCCCGGCGGACCTTCGTAAACCAGCGGGAAGCACACGCTGCCGTTGGCCTTCTCGGCATCGAGGTAATCGAAACGGTATTCGGGAAAACAGGGGTTGTAGGCGCCGATGTCGGTGGCGTGGTTGAGGTAGACCCGCCGCGGATCGTCGGGGACCTCGCCGATGCGCGGCGCGTTGTCGGTCGGGGCCGCGGCGCCCAGCTCGCCCTCCCACTCGGCGAACTTCGCCAGCATCGCGTCCACCGCGGGGTGAGCGTGCTCGAGGGACAACATCAGCGAGCTGATGCGACGCATCGCGCCGGCGGCCGCCACCGTCTGGGCCAGGGGTGCCTCGCCGAATTTGGCCTCGCCGGTGTATGTCGAAGCCGGCGCGGCCAGCCCCTCCTCGAAGGCCATGTTTTCCTCTTTTCGCCCGGTTGCGCCCGGCTATTTCCGTCGTCGGCGTTTCCTTGCTAACTTATACCTGGAATCAATCGTATTGCCTACTGTATGGGTAACCGTATCGGCGGAGAAAGGCCGGATAGACGGTGAGTCACGAGGCCGACCCGGCCGACGCCGAGGGCTCGGTGACGACGCGCCGCGACGGCGCGGTATTGCGGATCACTCTCGATCGCCCCTCCCGGCGTAATTCGTTGACACACTTGATGATCGGCCACTTGGTCGACGCGCTGACCGGCGCCGCCACCGACGACTCGTTGCGCGCGATCCACATCCGCGGCGCCGGGGACGACTTCTGCGCCGGCGCCGATTGGCTGGCCGCCAACAACGGGCAACGTCCGCGCGCCGGTGATCTGGTGCGGCGGATTCCCCATGCCGCCCACCGGGTGATCGAGCTCGTCGGGAGCGTTCAGCTGCCGGTCGTCTGCAGCGTCCAGGGCTGGGCCGTGGGGTTCGGCTGCAACCTGGCGCTGGCCGCCGATTTCACCGTGGCCGCCACCGACGCCGTCTTCTGGGAACCGTTCGTGGACCGCGGCTTCAGCCCGGACTCGGGTTCCACCTGGCTGCTGCCCCGGCTGGTCGGCCTGGCGCGGGCCAGGCGCATGCTGTTGCTCGGCGAGAAGGTGAGCGGGGCCGACGCGGCCGACTGGGGATTGATCCACCAGGCCGTGAGCCGTGCCGAACTCGCCGACACCGCCGAAACGCTGCTGGAGCGGCTGGCCGATGGACCCACGGTAGCGATCGGGCTGGCCAAGCAGGCCTTGGGCTTCGGTCAGCACGCGACGTTGAGCCAATCCCTGACACAAGAGCTCTTCAATGTGGAACTCTCTTGTCGAACAGGCGATTTCAAAGAGGGACTCGAGGCGTTCCGGGAGCGACGCACGCCCAAGTTCCGCGGTCGATGACCCGGTAGGCAGGAGGGGAACACGCATGCCCGCTGACTCGTTCGACACCGTCAAGTATGAGGTCGACGGTCATACCGCCACGATCACGCTGAACCGTCCGGAGGCCCTCAACGCGCTCAGCCCGGACATGATCACCGAACTCCGCGCCGCCTACGACGAGGCCGAGAACGACGACAACGTGTGGCTGCTGGTCATCACCGGCACCGGTCGCGCCTTCTGCACCGGGGCGGACGTCAAAGCCATCCCCGGCGACGGCAAGGTGATCTACGAACGGCCGTACTTGTCGACCTACGACCAGTGGGAGGCGCCCCAGGAAGGCACGCCCCCGTTCCGCCGGATGGCCAAACCCATCCTGACCGCCGTCAACGGTTTGTGTTGTGGCGCGGGCCTCGACTGGGTGACCACCTCCGACATCGTCATCGCATCCGACCGGGCGACATTCTTCGATCCGCACGTCAGCATCGGGCTGGTCGCCGGGCGCGAGCTGGTGCGGCTGGCGCGGGTGCTCCCCCGGTCGGTCGCCCTGCGGATGGCGTTGACGGGCAGGCACGAGCGGATGGGTGTGGAGCGCGCCTACGAGCTCGGGTTGATCAGCGAAATCGTCGAGCACGACCTGCTTCTGGAGCGTGCGCACGAGATCGCCGGCATCGTGAACTCCAATGCGCCCCTGGCGGTTCGGGGCACGCGGCTGGCTATCCTCAAGGGCCTCGATTTGCCGCTACACGAAGCCGAGATGCTCGCCGAAGCCTTCCGCGAGCGCGTGCTGCGCACCGAGGACGCCCTGGAAGGCCCCAAGGCGTTCGTCGAAAAGCGGCCCCCGGAATGGCAGTGTCGATGAACGAGCCAGTGACGCCACCGCGTTTCGAAACCATCCTGCTCGACGTCGACACGGGTGACCATGTCGCGACCATCACGCTGAACCGGCCCGAGCAGCTCAACGCGTTCAACCGGACCATGTGTGAGGAAATGGCGCGGGCGTGGCGCGCGGTCAAGCTGGACGAGTCGGTGCACGCGGTGGTGTTGCGTGCGTCCGGCGGCCGGGCGTTCAGCGCCGGTCTGGACATCAAGACGCCGTACGGGCAGCCGGAAAACGTATGGAACCACGAGGATCCGGGCGAGGCGCTGAGCCCCAAGTGGCAGAAAATGTGGAAGCCCGTCGTGTGCGCCGTTCAGGGCATGTGCACGGCGGGCGCGTTCTACTTCGTCAACGAGTCCGACGTGGTCATCTGCTCGGACGACGCAACGTTTTTCGACTCCCACGTATCGGCCGGACTGGTGTGCGCCCTGGAGCCGATCGGCCTGATGCGCCGCATCGGTCTGGGCGAGACGCTGCGCATGGCGTTGATGGGCAACGACGAGCGGGTCGGCGCCGAGACCGCGCTGCGGATCGGTCTGGTGTCCGAGGTGGTTCCCGTCAACCGGCTGTGGGACCGCGCCCACGAGATCGCGGCGACCATCGCCGCCAAGCCGCCGTCGGCGACGCAGGGCACCGTGAAGGCGATCTGGGAGTCGCTGGACAAGCCCTACCGTGCCGCGTTGGAGCAGGGCCTCATCTACACCCGGCTGGGCAACCCGCTCGGCATCGCCGAGCTGGCCGCTCAGCAAAACGAGGGCCCGCCGGGCCAACCGGCGATCCGCTGATGGCTGGCCACCCGCTCAGCCGGCGCATCGCCGATGTGCTGAACCTGCAGCCGGACGCGCACGCCATCGAGTATGAGGGCCAATGGATCTCGTGGGCGCAACTGGGCGGCGCGGCGGGACGCGTCGCACCGCTGGCGGCCGGCCACGGCGGCGGAATCGGGATACTGTTGCGCAACCGGCCCGGTCAGGTCGCAGCCTTCCTCGGGGTGCTGCTGGGCGGCGGCACCGTCGTCGTCATCAACCCCGCCCGCGGCGACGACCGCACCCGCGCCGACATCGCCGCGCTTGAGCTGCCGCTGATCATCGGCGAAGGTGACGACCTGGCGACGCTGGTCCCGCCCGGAACCGCGACGGTGTCGATTTCGGGTTCCCTTCGCGACGCCGATGGGCTAGCTGGCAACGCCGAAGAACCCGCCGCGCGCTCCGGGGTGGCGGTGCGAATGCTGACCAGTGGAACGACCGGCCCGCCCAAACGAATCGACCTCAGCTACGACATGCTGGCGCGCAGCGTGATGGGCGCTGCCCCGGACAGAGCCCCCGCCCCCACGGGGCTGCGGCGCGGCGTCGCGATCGTCAACTCGCCGCTGGTGCATATCGGCGGGGTGTTCCGGGTGTTGCAATGCATCGCGGACGCCAGGCCCTTCGTGCTGCTGGAACGCTTCGAGCTCACCGCTTGGGCCGAGGCGGTGCGCAACCACCGGCCGCGCACGGTGTCGCTGGTGCCGGCCGCGTTGCGGACGGTGCTGCATTCCGACCTGACGCGAGCGGACCTGGAGAGCATCCGCGCGGTCACCTGTGGCACGGCGCCACTGTCGGCAGACGACGCCGACGCGTTCATGCAGAAGTACGGCATTCCGGTCCTAACCTCCTATGCCGCAACGGAATTCGGTGGCGGCGTGGCCGGCTGGACGCTCGCCGATCACCAACAGTACTGGCATGCCAAGCGCGGCAGCGTCGGCCGGGCCAACCCCGGCGCGCGACTGCGCGTGGTCGACGACGACGGCAGGCCGCTGGGAGCCGACCGGGTCGGCCTGCTGGAGGTCAAGCCCGGACATCTCGGGCCATCGGCGACCTGGATGCGAACCACGGATCTGGCGCGCATCGACGACGACGGCTTTGTCTGGATCGTCGGGCGGGCCGACCAGGCGATCATCCGCGGCGGGTTCAAGGTCATGCCCGACGACGTACGCGTCGCCCTGGAGGGCCATCCCTCGGTGGCCGGGGCGGCCGTGGTCGCGCGCCCCGACGAGCGGCTCGGGGAGACACCGGTCGCCATGGTGCAGCTGCGCGAGCCGGCATCCGCCGACGCGCTCGTCGAGTATCTGCGAACACGGTTGGCGCGCTACGAGATCCCCACCCAGATCGCGATCGTGGACGCCATCCCGCGCACACCCTCGGGTAAGGCCGACCTCGGCGCGATCCGGCGCTTCTTCAGCGATGCCGCCGCCCAGAGTGATCATGCCCGGTGACTTCAACACGGTCGGCGAAATCCTGCGGCAACAGGCCCGCTCGCGCGGAGAGCACCCACTGCTGGTGTGCGACGACGACCGCATCAGCTATGCCGAGGCCGATCGCCGCTCGGCAGACCTCGCCCGTGGACTGATCGCCCGGGGCGCCGGCAAGGGCACCCACGTAGGGGTGCTCTACCCCAATGGCCCTGAGTTCGTCGTCGGGATGCTCGCGGCGGCACGGATCGGCGCGGTGGTCGTGCCGTTCTCCACCTTCGTCACCGCTAGGGAGTTGCGCGAGCAGCTGGTGCACAGCGACGTCGAGATCCTGCTGACCGCCGCGTCCTTTCGCTCTCACGATTACCTGCAACGGCTAGGCGAGGCCCTTCCGGACGCCGAGTTGGACTCCGATGACCCGGTGTTCACCACCGCCGCACCGCTTTTGCGCCACATCATGTTCGATTCGGAACGTGCATACCGGCTTGCGAAGGCCGTCGATCCAGCACTGCTGGCGGCGATGGAAGCCGATGTCGACGGCTGCGATGTGCTAGCCATCGTGTACACGTCGGGCTCCAGCGGCGCCCCCAAGGGGGTGGTGCACACGCACGCCGCCCTGCTCGAACACCAGCGGAACCTCAACCGCATCCGCGGATTGACGGCGTCGGACAAGCTGTTCTGCAATTCGCCCTTCTTCTGGATCGGCGGGTTGGCGTTCGGCCTGCTCGCCACCCTGGTGGCCGGCTCGACACTGGTGTGTTCCAACGCCCGCGACCCGGCCGCGACGCTCGACCTGCTGGAGGCCGAAAGACCCACCATGACAAACGGTTTCGCCGCCACTATCGCACACCTGGCCGACCACCCCACCTTCGCCGGCCGCGACCTGTCGTCGATGCGCCGCGGGAACCTGTACCCGATCATGGCGCCCACCGCCCGACCGGCCGACCCGGAACTGCGCCACAACATGCTGGGGCTGACCGAAGCCGGCAGCGTCGTGTTGATCAGCGGTGACGAATCCGACCAACCCGAAAGCCGCCGCGGATCATTCGGGAAACCGGCGCCGGGATTCCAGACCAAGATCATCGACCGCGATCCTGCGGGAGTCGGCGAACTGTGCATCCGCGGGCCCTACGTGATGCAGCGCTACTACAAACGCAGCCGCGAGGAGTGCTTCGACGCCGACGGCTGGTTCCACACCGGTGATTTGGTCCGCGTCGACGCCGACGGGTTTTTCTATTTCGTCGGCCGGCTCGGCGCGATGATCAAGACGGCGGGCGCCAACGTCTCGGCGGCCGAGGTCGAGAAGGCCATCGCAAAGGTCGCTGGCGCGGAGGCTCACGTTGTCGGCATTCCGGACGCCGAACGGGGCGAACTGGTGGGGGCGGTCGTTGTCCGGCCGGGCCTCGACGAGGCCGCGCTGCGGCAGCGGCTCAAGTCGGAACTGTCGGCGTACAAGATCCCCAAGAGGTTCGCGGTCGTGTCCCGCGAAGACTTACCACTGCTGTCCAGCGGGAAGGTCGACACCCGACAACTGAGGAAGATGTTCGATGCCTGACACCATCGACCAACTGATGAGGTTGCGCGCCGCCCAGCACGGCGACAAGCCGATCGTGATCGATCCGGGATCGCGAATCAGCTACCGCGAACTCGACACGGCCACACGCGATCTGGCCGCCTCCTTCGTGGCAGCGGGCATCGGCAAGGGCACCCGGGTCGGGCTGATCATGCCCAACAGCGCTCGCTGGGTGGTGGTGGCCGTCGCCCTGACCCGCATCGGCGCCGTGCTGGTTCCGCTGAGCACCCTGCTGCGGGCCGGCGAACTGATCGCGCAGCTGCGAACGGCGTCGGTCCAGTTCCTGATGAGCGTCGAGGAATTCCGTGGCCACCGCTACCTGGATGACGTCGGCTCCGTGGCACCATCCGAACTGCCCGCGCTGCGCCAGGTTTGGACCGCTGACCGATTCGCCCACGCCACCCCCGACGAGCGGGCCCGCCGGATCATCGACGCCATGACCGACTCCGTCACCGCCGCCGACCCGCTCGTCATCATGTTCACCTCGGGCAGCAGCGGGGCGCCCAAAGGGGTGGTTCACTCGCACGGCAGCGCGTTGGGCGCGGTGCGCTCGGGTCTGGCGGCGCGCTGCATCGGTCCCGACACCAGGCTGTATCTCCCCATGCCGTTCTTCTGGGTGGGCGGCTTCGGCAGCGGAATCCTGTCAACGCTGCTGGCCGGTGCCACCCTGGTAACCGAGGAGATCCCGCGGCCCGAAACCACCTTGCGGCTCCTGGAGGCCGAGCGGGTCACGCTGTTTCGCGGCTGGCCCGATCAGGCCGAAGCGCTGGCCCGACACGCGGACACGGTCGGTGCCGATCTTTCGGCGTTGCGGCCGGGCAGCCTGGAGGCGCTACTGCCCCCGGAGCAGCGGGCCCAGCCCGGCGCGCGGGCCAGCCTATTTGGCATGACGGAAGCTTTCGGCCCGTACTGCGGCTATCCCGCCGACACCGACATGCCGCGCACGGCGTGGGGCAGCTGCGGAAAACCCTTCCCCGGCATGGAGGTCCGCATCGTCGGCGGCGACGACGAACCGGTCCCGGCGGGAACCATTGGCACCATTCAGATTCGGGGGCCACACACGTTGCGCGGCGTCTGCCGGCGCAGCCGGGAGGAGCTGTTCACACCCGACGGCTTCTACCCCACCGGCGACCTCGGCCACCTCGACGAGGACGGGTTCCTGTTCTACCACGGCCGATCCGACGACATGTTCAAGGTCAGCGGCGCGACCGTCTACCCCAGCGAGGTGGAGCGGGCGCTGCGCGCCATCGCCGGCGTCGACAACGCCTTCGTCACCAACGTGCCCGGTGCCGACGGTGAACGGGTGGGCGCGGCGGTGGTTTGCGCCGACCGCGCGCTGACGGTCGAGCGGTTGAGCGAGGCCGCCCGAAACCTGTTGAGCGCGTTCAAAGTCCCGACGGTATGGCTGCTGCTGGGATCCGACGACGACCTTCCGCGGGGCGCCACCGGCAAGGTCGACATCCATCGGTTGCGCGACCTGTTGACGAAGCAAGGCCGCTGAATGGACCCGCAACCTGCTGACGATTTCGTTCCGGCGGCACCACAGCTTTGGACATACGACCTATTGAGCTTCCTGCTGACGCGTACTCGGCAATGGCGGCCCGCGCTGCTCAGGCAAGTCGCCCCCTCGCCTGGTGACGTCATCGCCGATGTTGGCTGTGGGACGGGCACCCAACTGCGTTTGGCGGCGCGTGCATGCCCGTCGGCCACCTTGATCGGTATCGATCCCGATGAAGCGATTCTTCGGCGCGCTCGCGCCAAGCTCGCGGCGGTGAGTCCGCCGGTGGATCTGCTGGTCGGGTTTGCGCGTGACAGCGCCGTTCTGCTGCGCCGTCGCGGCGTCACGAAGGTGCTGTCGTCGTTGATGTTTCATCAAGTGCCGCTAGCGGAGAAGCGCGCCGGACTTTCGGCAATTCACGAATCCCTCTCACCAGGGGGCAGTTTGCATGTCGCGGATTACGGCTTACAGCGCACTGCCAAGATGCGCAAGCGTTTTCGGATGGTCCAGAAGGGTGACGGGTTCGACAACACGGAACCGAATGCGCAAGGGGTACTTCCCGAGCTCATGACCGACGTGGGATTCCAGGGTGTTGAGGAGACCCACGTTTTCGAGACCATCAGCGGATCGATCTCGGTCTACCGCGCGGTGCGTCGGTAGCGCCGCTACGGGACCCGGGTCCAGGGTTGACAGTTCTGTGACTCGAAGGCCTTGACCGACGAGTTGATATTCGCGTACATCGGACCGATGGAGGTATTCGTCTGCAGTACATGGTCCTTGGCCGCATCAGGTGTGCTGTAGGTAAACCACGAGCACATCGAGGACTGGGTCGGCACATCGTTTATCCAAACCCCAAAGGCCGACCCCGACCCGCCGGTGTGGTAGAGGCCGGGAGCAACGTCGGGTCCCACCAGAAACACTCCGTTTCCGGGGACGGGGTCCAGCGGATCGGCGACAGCCGGCGGCGCGAGCGCGATGGCTACGGTAGCTGCAACGAAAATGGCGGATCCTCGAAGCATGGGCGACATTTCTCTCTCCAATTGTTACCCACCCTGATGGCAGCGTAAGCCCAGGCAGCCGCGGCAACAACAGCTGAGCCGGCTCAGCGAGAGGTCGGACGGCTCTCATCGACAACCACCCCACGCGCGGTGAGGTGGTCGATCAACGGCACCGCGCCGGCGGCGAGGTGTTCCGACATGGCGGCGCGGGCGAGCTTGGCGTCGTGCTTCTTGAGCGCGGACAAGATCCGCCGATGGTCCTTCATCGACTGGTCCGGCCAGCCCGTGATCGTGGGGAACACCGATTCCGGTGCGTAGCGGGTGATTTGCGACATCAGCTGGGCGAGCTTTGGCGAGTCCGCGGCAACGTTGATCGCCCGGTGAAACTCGTGGTTCAGCCGAACCGTGCGCTCGTGGTCATCGCCGGCCAATGTTGAACTATAGGCCTGTTCCAGCTCCGCCTGGATCTCCTTGAGTTCGCGCAGCTGGTCGCCGGTGATGTTGAGTGCGGCGCGCGCCGCCAGCTCACCGCCGACGTAGCCCTGCACGTTCGCGACGTCGGTGACGTCGCGCCCGGTGACCGGCAGCACCATGAAACCGCGGCGCGGCTGCTGGTCGATCAAGCCCTCGGCGCGCAGGGCGAACAGCGCCTCGCGCACCGGAGTGACGCTGATGCCCAATTCGGCGGCCAACTGATCCAAGCGAACGTAGGAGCCAGCGGCGTAGGTGCCGTCGAAGATCCGCCGGCGGATGAAACGTGCGACGTCGTCGGAAAGTTGTGGGCGCGCAGCGAAACCGGGGACCGTCATCGGCTACACCTGATACTCCGCGAGCAGCCGCTTGCTGATGATGGACTTCTGGATCTCGCTGGTGCCCTCGCCGATGAGCAGAAACGGGGCGTCGCGCATCAGCCGCTCGATCTCGTATTCCTTGGAGTAGCCGTAGCCGCCGTGAATCCGAAAACTCTGCTGGGTGACTTCCGAACAGTATTCGCTGGCAAGGTATTTGGCCATTCCGGCGGCGACGTCGTTACGCTCGCCGGAGTCCTTCAGCCGCGCCGCGTTGACCATCATCAGGTGTGCCGCTTCCACTTTGGTGGCCATCTCGGCCAACTGGAACGCGATGGCCTGGTGCTCGGCGATCGGCTTGCCGAAGGTGTGCCGCTGCTGGGCGTAGCGTGCCGCGAGTTCGAAGGCGCGGAGCCCGACGCCACATGCCCGCGCCGACACGTTGACCCGGCCAACCTCGATGCCGTCCATCATCTGGAAGAAGCCCTGCCCCGGGGCGCCGCCGAGAATGTCGTCGGCGCTGGCGCGGTAGCCGTCGAAGATGAGCTCGGTGGTGTCGATGCCCTTGTAGCCCAGCTTGTCGATCTTGCCGGGTATCACCAGCCCCGGCGCTACTTCGCCGAAGCCCGTGGGCTTTTCGATAAGGAACGCGGTGAGGTTGCGGTGCGGCTTGTCGGCGCCCTCGTCGGTGCGCACCAGCACCGCGACCAGCGTCGAACTTGCGCCGTTGGTCAGCCACATCTTCTGGCCGGTGATGGTGTAGTCGCCATCCGAATTACGTTGGGCCCGGGTGCGGATCGCGGCGACATCTGACCCCAGCTCCGGCTCCGACATGGAAAACGCGCCGCGCGACTCACCGGTAGCCATGCGCGGCAGGAAGCGCTGCTTCTGCTCGTCGGTGCCGTGCTGACGCAGCATGTACGCCACGATGAAGTGGGTGTTGAGCACGCCGGACACGCTCATCCATCCACGCGCCAGTTCCTCGACGCACAGCGCGTAGCTCAACAGCGACTCGCCCAGCCCCCCGTACTCCTGCGGGATCATCAGCCCGAACAGCCCCATCTCGCGCATCTGGTCGACGATGTGCTGCGGATAGGTGTCGCAGCGCTCGAGCTCAGGCGCGTTGGGGATGACTTCCTTCTCGACGAATTGCCGTACCGTGGCGAGGATCTCGGTCTGAAATTCGGTCAGGCCCAGGGTTTGGGCGAGCTTGGTCATGGGTTGTCTTTCCCTTCCGCCGTTCCGCAGGCGATCGTTCCGGCGCTCGTCAGGCCCGCGATGTCGGCGGTCGTCAACCTCAACCGCTCGGCAAGCACGTCGGCGGTGTCGTCTCCCAGGGTGGGTGCCGGCGCGCCGGCGGCATGGGTGCCGTCGAAGGCGGCCGGCATGCCGGGGGCGAAATGCTCTCCGACGCCGGGTTGGTGCAGCTTGGAAAACAGCGGATTGGCCCTCACCTTGGGGCCCGCCGCAACGTCGGCGAAGGTTCGGTACCGCTCGAACAGCACGGTGGTGCCCGACAGCGCGGCGGTGATCTCGTCGGCGGTGTGATCGGCGAACCAGGTGGCGAACAGCCCGGAAAGGGCGCCGCGGTAGCGGTAGCGGTCGCCCTCGGAGCCGAAGTCCACCCCCAGCGCCTCGGCGAGCGCCGACACCGCGGCGCCGGTGCCGGTCACCTCGACGAGGTCGCGAAAGTGGCGCCGCGTCAAGGTGACAACCATGAACGCGGCGCCGTCATGGCTGGTGAAGTCCTGGCCGTACTGGCCGTAGATGGCATTGCCCAGCCGCTCGCGCTGTGTGCCGTTGACCTGGGGTTCGGTCAGCAGCCCGAGGTTTCCCGCGGTGGCCAGCGCGACATCCTCCAGCGCCAGGCTGATGCGCGCACCCACCCCGGCCTGGTCGCGGCGGCGCACGGCGGCGACGACGGCCAGCGCGGCGTACAGGCCACAGCACACGTCCCAGGCCGGCAGCACGTGGTTGATCGGGCCGCCATGGTCGGCCGGACCGGTTACCAGCGGGAACCCAATGCCGGCGTTGACGGTGTAATCGACGCCGGTGGAACCGTCGCCGCGGCCCAGCAGCTGAACATGGATCACATCGGAACGGCGGGCGGTCAGCAGCTCATGGCTGAGCCAAGGCAGGCCGGCGGCGTTGGTGACGACGATGCCGTCGCCCTCGACGATCAGCCGCTGCACCAGGTCCTGGCCCTCTTCGGCTCGCAAATCGATGGTGGCCGAACGCTTTCCCTTGTTCAGCCCGGTCCAGTAGATCGACGTGCCGCTCGCCGCCAGCGGCCATCGTTGCACATCTGAGGCGCCGCCGATCGGGTCGACGCGGATCACCTGCGCGCCGAGCTGGCCCAGCGTCATCCCGCACAGCGGTGCGGCGACAAAGCTGGACACCTCCACCACGGTGAGCCCACCCAGGGGACCGTTCACGTCGAGGCGACCCGCTCGAACACCGCGGCAAGCCCCTGGCCGCCGCCGATGCACATGGTCTCCAAGCCGTAGCGCGCCTGGCGGCGCCCCAGTTCGCGCGCCAGAGTGGCCAGCATTCTGCCGCCGGTCGCCCCCACGGGATGACCCAGCGAAATCCCCGACCCGTGCACGTTGGTGCGGTCATGGTCGGCCGGGCCGAAATTCCATTCCCGCATCACCGCAAGCGCTTGTGCGGCAAAGGCTTCGTTGAGTTCGATGAGGTCGACGTCGCTCAGCCGCAGGCTCGCCTTGGCAAGCGCGGCCTCGGTCGCGGGCACCGGGCCGATGCCCATGATGCCCGGCGCCACACCCGCCGACCCCCACGACACCAGCCGGACCAACGGCGTCAGGCCGTACTCGTCGGCCTTCTCCGGTGTGGTCACCACACACATCGATGCGGCGTCGTTCTGCCCGCTGGCGTTGCCCGCGGTGACCGTCGCCTCCGGATCATCTGCCAGCAGAACGGGTTTCAGCTTGCTCAACGATTCCACGGACGTGTCGGCGCGCGGATGCTCGTCGGTGTCGATCAACTCCTCGCCATGCCGGCCATGGGCCGGGATGATCACTGGAATTATTTCCGAGGCCATGACGCCGTCCTTCTGTGCGGCCACCGCGCGCTGATGCGAGCGCACCGCGAGCTCGTCTTGCTCCAGACGCGAGATTCCGTATTGCCGGCGCAGGTTCTCGGCGGTCTCCAGCATTCCGCCGGGCACCGGGTAGTGCTTGCCGCCGGCGGTGGTTCGGCCGCGCGCCAGCCCGTCGTGCACCCGGATACCGCCGCGAGCGCCGCCCCAACGCATGTCGGTCGAATAAAACGCGACATTGCTCATGCTTTCGCAGCCGCCGGCGATGACGAGGTCGTGGTCGCCGTTGCCCACCTGCAGGCACGCCTGGATCACGGCCTGCAGGCCCGACCCGCAGCGCCGGTCGACCTGCATCCCCGGAACCGTCACCGGCAGGCCGGAATCCAACGCCACCACGCGCCCGATCGCCGGTGCCTCGCTGCTCGGATAGCAGTGGCCGAGGATGACGTCCTGCACCGCCTCGGGCGCGATTCCGGTTCGCTCGAGCAGCCCCTTCAGGGCGGCGACGCCCAGGTCGACGGCGGTCAGCGACTTGAACATGCCGCCGTAGCGGCCGATCGGGGTCCGTACGGGTTCACAAATGACGGTCGGGCGCATCTTCACCGCTCCACTCAGATGTGGCGGCCGCCGGTGACTTCCATCACCGTGCCCGTCATGTACGAGGACAGATCGGAGGCCAAGAACAACGCGACGCTGGCGACCTCGCTGGGTTCGCCGGCGCGGCCCATCGGAATCTCGGCCACCTTTTCGTCCCAAATGCGTTGCGGCATAGCTTCTGTCATGGCCGAGCGAATCAACCCCGGTGCGATGGCGTTGACCCGGACCCCGAGGTAGGCGAGCTCTTTGGCCGCGGCCTTGGTCATCCCGACGATCCCGGCCTTGGCCGCCGAATAGTTGGTCTGGCCGACCATGCCGACCTTGCCCGACACCGATGACATATTCACAATTGCGCCGCGCTTGTTTTCCCGCATGATCGCCGCCGCCAGCCGGGTGCCATGCCAGGTGCCCTTCAGATGCACGTCGATGACCTGATCGAACTGCTCCTCGGTCATTTTGCGCATCGTCGCGTCGCGGGTGATCCCGGCGTTGTTGACCATGATGTCCAGGCCGCCGAATCGGTCGACGGCGTTGGAGATGAGAGCCTCGACGTCGGCTGCCCGCGTCACGTCGCACCGCACCGCCAACGCGACATCGCTGCCACCCAGCTCTTTCGCCGCGACTTCGGTCGCCTCCAGGTTCAGATCACCGAGCACCACGCGTGCGCCCTCGGTGACGAACCTCTGCGCGATGGCGAAGCCCAAACCCTGCGCACCGCCGGTGACGACCGCGGTCTGACCGTCCAGTAAGGACACCTGAATCCCGCCTCCCTCTCGTCTGGTCCCCGCCCCTGTCGAATATCGTATTTCATATAGGATCTGTCCCGGTTCGCCGGGTGAGCGACAACTGCAACTAGGAGCGTCCGTCAGATGACCACCGCTGAAGCCCAGGAAGTAGCCGACGACGACTTCCGGGAGATCCTCGCCCAGACCCGTCAGTTCGTTCGCAGCGCCGTGGTGCCCCGCGAGCAGGAGATCCTGGCCGACGACCGGGTGCCCGATGATCTGCGCGACCAGGCCAAGAAGATGGGTCTATTCGGATACGCGATACCCCAGCAGTGGGGAGGCCTCGGCCTGAACCTCGTCCAAGACGTCGAACTGGCAATGGAATTGGGCTACACCTCGCTGGCACTGCGGTCGATGTTCGGCACCAATAACGGCATCGCCGGGCAGGTCCTCGTCGGCTTCGGCACCGACGAGCAAAAGGGCCGCTGGCTCGAGGCGATGGCGTCCGGTGACGTCGTCGCGTCCTTCGCGTTGACCGAACCAGGCGCCGGATCCAATCCCGCGGGTCTGCGCACCAAGGCCATTCGCGATCGTGGCGAGTGGGTGATTTCCGGTGAGAAGCGGTTCATCACCAACGCCCCCGTCGCGGACCTATTCGTGGTGTTCGCGCGCACCCGGCCGGCCGATGACCAGGGCCCGGGGATCGCGGTCTTCCTGGTTCCCGCGGACGCGCCGGGCGTTCAGGTGGCCGCGAAGGACGCCAAGATGGGCCAGGAAGGCGCGTGGACCGCCGACGTCAACTTCAGCGACGTTCGGGTCGGTGCCGACGCGCTGATCGGCGGAAGCGAAGACATCGGCTATCGGGCCGCGATGACCTCCTTGGCGCGCGGGCGCGTCCACATCGCCGCCATCGCGGTGGGCGCCGCCCAACGCGCACTCGACGAATCGGTGTCCTATGCCGCCACCGCCACGCAGGGCGGCACGCCGATCGGAAAGTTTCAGTTGGTGCAGGCGATGATCGCCGATCAGCAGGCCGGGGTGCTGGCCGGCCGCGCGCTTGTCCGCGACGCCGCGCGGCTGTGGGTAACCGACCAGGACCGCCGGATCGCCCCGTCCGCGGCCAAGCTGTTCTGCACCGAAATGGCCGGCACGGTGGCCGATCTTGCGGTGCAGGTCCACGGCGGCAGCGGCTATATGCGCGGCGTTCCCGTCGAACGCATCTACCGCGACGTTCGCCTGCTGCGGCTGTACGAGGGCACCAGCGAGATCCAGCGTCTGATCATCGGGTCGAACCTGGTGAAGGCGGCGCAGCGATAGCCAGGCGAGCCTGGGAATAGCGCTCCGGCGCAGGCGTTTTTAGTCCGCATGAGAAGCCTCAGCGAAACCGAGCGCCAGGAGTTCCTCGCCGACAAGCATGTCGCCGTGCTGTCCGTCGCGGCCACCGACGGTCGGCCGCCGGCCAGCGTCCCGATCTGGTACGACTACAGCGCCGACGGCAACATCCGGGTCGCAACGGGCGCGTCCAGCCGAAAGGCCCGCCTCATCGAGCGAGCCGGCGCCGTCACGCTGGTGGTCCAGCGCGAGGAACCCCCTTACCAGTACGTGATAGTCGAGGGCACCGTGGTCGAGACGACCCGACCCGCCCCGCCCGATGTGTTGGAAGCCGTCGCCACCCGGTACCTCGGCGAGGAAGGTGGGCGCGCGTTCGTTCGCAGCATGGAAGGTGTTGAGGAGGTCCTCTTCACCATCCGCCCCGATCGCTGGCTCAGCGCCGACTTCTCCGACGAGCTCTAGGCAGTCCGCCCTCACGCGCGAAATCCGCTACCCTGTGCTGGCTAACATTTCGCGCTTGAAATTGCGGCCACTCCAAGGCTAATCGAATGAGACGTAGGTCACAGTCGGTTCCCCACGGTGATGGCCGACACGCGGCCTGGTGGCACGACACAATTAGCATTGCTTCTATTCTCTGAACATGGGTCGGGATCCCTTGGCAAACAGTTCTTCTCAATCGGCCATGGCGGACATCAACGATTACGTCAACGCCGACGGCAAAATCGTGTTGCCTGACGACGCGACGCTGACCGCGCTTTTGGATCAAAATCGCGCTGCATACGGCGATCTTCCGTCATACCGGTTCATCGATTACACGAAAGACCTGGACGGCCTCGCCGTCGACCTCAGCTGGAATGGGCTGTGGTCGCGGGTCCATGCGATCGGCGCCCGCCTTCAACAAGTCACCCAGCCGGGCGATCGTGTGGCGATCCTGGCGCCCCACGGCCTCGACTATGTGGCCGCTTTCTTCGGCGCCGTGCACGCGGGCCGCATCGCGGTCCCGCTGTTTGCGCCGACCCTCGCCGGGCACGCCGAGCGGTTGACGGCGGTCCTGGCCGATGCCCGGCCCGCCGCGGTGTTGACCACGACGGCGGCCGCCGAGCAGGTCCGAGCATCTCTCGGCAAACACTCGGTGGGCGGCAGGGCGCGACTGATCGCGGTTGACGCGGTCCCCGACACGCTCGCTTCGATGTTCACCGACCCAGCGATCCGTGCCGACGATGTCGCGTATCTGCAGTACACGTCGGGGTCAACGCGCATCCCGGCCGGCGTGGAGATCACCCATCGCGCCGCCTGCACCAACGTTCTGCAGATGATCCTGGCCGGCGGGCTGGACCGCGGAATCCGCAGCGTCAGCTGGTTGCCCCTATATCACGACATGGGACTGATCATGATCTTGTTCCCGGCGTTGTGCGGCGCCGGCGGATACCTCACGCTGCTCGATCCCATGGCATTCGTTCGCCGCCCGTTCCGATGGATCAAAGAGCTGAGCGCGGAAGCGGCCATGGGTCGCACCTTTGCGGCCGCGCCGAACTTCGCGTTCGAGTTGACGGCCGAGCGCGGGCTTCCCCACGAGGGCGACACCATCGACCTGACCAACGTTGTCGGCCTGCTGAATGGGTCGGAGCCGGTGACGATGGCAGCCATTGAAAAATTCACATCCGCCTTCGCTCCCTACGGACTGCCGACGACGGCGGTCAAGCCGTCCTACGGCATGGCAGAGGCGACGCTGGCGGTCGCCACCATCGCCCCGGACGAGGCGGCGAGCGCCCTCTACCTCGACCGTGCTCAACTCGGCGCCGGCCGCGCCGTCGTCGTCACCCCTGAAACCGAGGGTGCGGTCGCCTACGTCTCCTGCGGCCGGCCCATCCGCGACCTCTGGGCGGTGATCACCAGCTCGGACGGCGCCGAGCTGCCGGACGGGGCCGTCGGGGAAATCTGGCTGCACGGCAACAATGTCGGCCGGGGATACTTCGGACGCGATGAAGAAACACAGCGCACGTTCGGCAACAAGCTGCAGTCCCGGCTGGACGAGGGTAGCCATGCCGAGGGCGCCCCGGACAACTGCTGCTGGCTGGCTACCGGCGATCTCGGCGTCTATATCGACGGCGAGCTGTACCTGACGGGCCGGATCAAAGACGTCATCATCATCGACGGTCGCAATCACTACCCGCACGACATCGAGACCACCGTCAGCCAGGCGTCGCCCGCTGTCCGGAGCGGCTACGTGGCCGCCTTCTCGGTTGCGGCGGGCACCGTCGACACACCGGGCGGCGATTCCGGCGAGCAGCTCGTCGTCGTCGCCGAACGCGCCGCCGGCGTCGGCCGCGCGGATCCGGCGCCGATCGCCGCGGCCGTGCGGGCAGCGATATCCCGCGACCATCAGCTGCGGGTCGCCGACGTCCGCCTCGTCGCCGCGGGCACCATTCCCCGCACCACCAGCGGCAAACTGGCCCGCAATGCCTGCCGGGCCGATTACCTCGCGGGGCGGTTCACCCGTTAACCGAGCTCAGGCGAGCAGGTCCAGCGTGCCCAGCTCGCGGATGGCCCGGCAGCCCCTGCTCAGCATGGTCAGCACCATATCGTCGCCGCGCTCGGTGGCGGTGGCGAACGCAAACCCCAGCGCGGAGATCAGCGGCGCCTGCAGCACACCGAGGCGGTAGTCGCGCCAACAGGTTTCGCGGTCATATCCGCTGACGCCGTGATCGAGCAGGGCGCGGTGATAGCCGTCAACCAAGGTGTTCTCGATGGTGGAGCGCAGTTCCGAATTCAGGCTTGTTGCGGTGAAGTACGCGAGATCCCGTTCCGGCAGGCCCACGCCGAGCGTCTGCCAGTCAACTATGCTGACCCGGGTTCGGTCGGGATCGAACAACATGTTGTCGAGACGGTAGTCGCCGTGCAGCAAGGCGAATCGATCGTATTCGGCGAGCAGCCAG
This sequence comes from Mycobacterium sp. 852002-51057_SCH5723018, assembly GCF_001667035.1. GTDB lineage: Bacteria > Actinomycetota > Actinomycetes > Mycobacteriales > Mycobacteriaceae > Mycobacterium. Next base: position 16,229 of record NZ_LZIR01000074.1, on the reverse strand, counting down.
GGCTCCACCAAACCCATTGCCGCAGCAAAGGTCTCACGGTCTTCCGGGGTCATGCGGTCGCCGAGTTTCTCCAGCGTGATCTCAGCGCTCATCCGCGCCACCTCCCCCATGCCCGCGGCGCCGGCTTCATCCGGTCGCGCGAACGCGATGCCCGGAAAATCGAGCCAGATCGGGTTGCACCAGCTGGGTGCGTGCAGACCGGCCAGGGCGGTGACCGCAAGGCGCGCTTCCTGTTCCCCGCAGCCCGCGATCTGATCCCCCTGCACCGCCGGCGCCTGATCGGCGAGCAACAGCGCGTAATCCATGGCGTCCTCGCTGATTTCGCAATAGAAGCACCGCGGCGTCGGCACCCGTACCCGGTCGGCCACGGATGAGTAGAACGCGCATTCGCTGCGGTAGCCGACGGTGACGCGGTCACGGACGGTGTCGTCCTGGGCGGGCAGTTTGATCACGAAGGTGGGCGGCAGATCACCGGGATCCGCCGCATACCGGGCCGTCACGCGAAACGTCGCCCCCGTCTGACCGGTGCCGATCGCCTCGATGCCCACGTCGGACACCTCGACGGGTGCGCGGCCTCCGCTGAGCGCCGCGGACAACCATTCGGCGGTCACGTCGGCGGGATACCGCGGAATCGACACCACAGCACTCATGAGCGGCGGGCCTCCAGCACTTAGACGGTCGACTGACCGATCAACTGTAAGGCATACCGCAAGAGCCGCGGGTCAACCGCCGCAATTCACTCGGCGAGAATCCGCCATTCGGCGGCCTCGCGCTGCTGGCGCCAGAACTCCTCGAAACGCCCACCCGCGGCGAGCAGTTCGTCGACGGTGCCGTCCTCGGTGATTCGGCCATCCTCGAGGAACAGGACGCGGTCGGCGTGGCGGATGCTTGCCAACCGGTGGGCGACGATCACCCGCGTGCGCGAGCGCGGATCGGCGGTGAGTGCGTCGACCACCGCGGCCTCGTTCTCGGTGTCGAGAGCGCTGGTCGCCTCGTCGACCAGCAGTATCGGCGCCGCCTTCAGCAGGGCGCGTGCGATGCTGACCCGCTGCCGTTCGCCGCCCGACAGCGTCGAACCCGCCTCGCCGACGACTGTGTCGGCACCGTCGGGCAACCGGCCGGTGAGTTCGTCGACCCGCGCCAGCTCGACCGCCCGCGCGAAATGAGCCTCGCCGGCGGACGGGTTTCCGGCCAAGACGTTTTCGCGGATGGTCCCGTGGAACAGGTATGGGTGCTGGAACACGACGCTGCTGGTCGCGCGGCGGGCCTCGGCGTCCAGCGTCGCGGCGTCGACACCCTCGATGAGCACCCGGCCGCGGGTCGGCTCGTACAGGCCGGCGATGAGCGCCAGGATGGTGCTCTTGCCCGAGCCGGAAGGGCCTACGAGCGCGGTGGTACTCCCGGGCCGCAACGAGAAGCTCACGCCGTCGAGCACCGGCGCGCTCGAACCACTGAAACCCCCGTAGCCGAAGGTGACGTCGGCGAACTCGATGCGCGGGGCCCCGACGCCGGTGGGCAGCGGGGCGGCACCGGCGTTCATGACGGGCGCGGCCAGTACGGAGCGAATGCGGTCCAGTGTGGCGCGGGTGCTTTCCAGTGCCGGGGCCAGCTCGCCGATGCTGGAAAACGGCTCGAGGTACCGGGCGATCACGACGATCAACGCGATGGCCTGCGGCACCGTCAGTGTGCCGTTCACCGTCAGGGCCGTGGTCGCCCCCGCCAGCAGGATGAGGGCCAGCTGGCTGGCGAGGCTGAACAGCAGCTGTCCGGGGACCTGCATGGACAACAGCCGCATCGTCGCGCCGCGGTGTGCATTCAGCGCATCGCCGACCAGGCTGCGGGCCGGCTCGACGCGCCGCGCGGCCCGCAACGCCTGCTGGGTCCGGGCGAACTCGATGATCCGTTCGGTGAGCGCGATGTTGGCCTCGGCCGCCGCGGCATCGGCGCGACGCGCCAGTCGCGCGGACGCCCACAGCGCGCCCAGCAGCAGCGGCACGCCGCCGAGTGCGGCCAGGCCGAGCTGCCAGGAGACGGGCAGCAGGGCCAGCGCGATCGCCGCCGGCAGCATGATCGCGCTGACCAGTGGGGTCAGCAGGTTGACCACGAGACCGACGAGCTCGGGCCCGGTTGACGCGATCGCCTGCCGTGCCGTCGCGGTGTTTTCGGCGGTGAACCAATCCAGCCGGACATCGGGAAGCCGGTCCGCCACATCGTGTTGGGTGTGGTCGAGGACGGCGAAGCCCAGATCGAACCCGATGCGCGCCGTCGCGGTGTCGATCACCCACCCGGTGACCGTCGCGGCGGTGAGCCCGCCCAGCCACACCAGCGCCCGGTGCGGAGAGTCGCTGAACAATGCGGCCACCAGCGGCACCAGCAGCACGGTGCCCACCGCTCGCACCACCACGGAGGCGAGCGCCAGCGCGACGTAAGCAATCACGTTGGCGTGCCGGCCTTTTGGAACGAGACCGAGCCAGGTGCGGATCATCGCGCCCCCTCCCGAGCAGCGGCCGCGGGCACCGAGTGGCCGGTGTCCCACAGCCGGCGGTAGCGTCCGTCCGCGGCGAGCAGCTCCTCGTGGGTGCCGCACTCGGCGACCCGGCCGTGATCGAGGACCACGATCTGGTCGGCCCGGGTGACGGTGTGCAGTCGATGGGCGATGACCAAGACGGTGCGCTCCCGGGTCAGCCGGTTGAGTGCTTGCTGCACAAGGTATTCCGATTCCGGGTCGGCGAACGCCGTGGCCTCGTCGAGGATCAGGACCGGGGTGTCGGCGAGGATGGCACGGGCGATGGTCAGCCGTTGGCGTTCCCCGCCCGACAGCCCGGTGCCGGCACCCAGCACGGTGTCGTAGCCGTCGGGCAACCGCATGATGCGGTCGTGGATCTGCGCCTCGCGCGCCGCGGCCTGGATCTGTGCGGCGGTGGCGTCCGGGACGGCCAGCGCGATGTTTTGTGCGACGGTGCCGTGCACCAGCTGTGTTTCCTGCAGCACGAAACCGACGCGGGTGTAGAGCTCTTCGGCCGTGAGTGATCGAATGTCCTGTCCGCCCAGGCGGATCGCGCCTTCGTCGACGTCGTGGAAGCGGGCCAGCAGCCCGGCGAGCGTCGACTTCCCGGAGCCTGACGGACCAACCAACGCGGTGACGCTGCCCGGCCGCAGCCTCAGCGACACGTCCCGGATCACCGGAACGCCGGGGCGGTAGCCGAAGCTGACGCGGTCAAACTCCACGGTGGCCGGCGAGTCGCCTTGGAGCACTTCCGCGTCGCGCACGGCGAGTTCGGGTTCGTCGAGGGTGTTCTGAAGGCGGCGCGCTGCCACCGTCCCGGCCCGGATGCCACCGAGCCCGTAGGCGATACCCAGCAAGCGCGCGCCGAAGGTCGTGCCCAACAACAGGAATGGCAACAGGTTGACCGGATCCATCCGGTTGGTGACGACCAGCAAGGTGCCGGTGACCGCGATGAGCCACAGGAACGTCGAAGGGCGGGTGGCCAGATCCATCACCGTTTTCTTGCCGGCAAGCGGACGCTGCCAGGCCACCAGGAATCCGATGTACTCGTCGAGGCGGCGCCGGAAGCTGGACGCCGCGGCGCCGCCGAAGACGCGGATCACCGGCTGGCCCTCGAGGTAGGCGCCGGCCTCCCCACTCATCTTCTCGGCCCAGCGCTGCGACTGCGTGATGCGCGGGCCGGACTGAATGGTGATGGAGGACGTCAGCACCAGATAGACCAAAACGGGCACAAACAGCACGAGCGCCACCCGCCAGTCGACGACGAACAGGTAGGCCAGCACCGCCACGGGTGCGACTACCGCGGCGACCGCGTCCGGGATGGCGTGCGTGACCAGATAGTGCAAGGACAGCGTGTCGTCCTGCACCAGTTGCTTGATCGAACCCGAGCCACCGGCGGTGAACCAGCCCAACGGCAATCGGGACAGCTTGGTCAATAGCCGTGAGCGCAGGTCGTTTGCGAATCGCGCGTCGACGACATGCAGCCACAGGGTGAGCGCGGCGCCGAGGAGGGTACCGATCCCCAGCAGCGTGACGGCCGCAACGCCGACGGTCCACAGTCGGGGCGCCTCGGCGCCGGACGCCAGCAGCCGGGCCAGTTCGACCAGCAGCACAAATGGAGCCAGCTGCAAAAGCGTGATCACGGCCTGCAGCACGCCCGACAGGATCAGCGCCGACCGCAGCGGCGCCAGCAACCGGCCGGCGGCCTGGGCGCGCCAACTGCCGCGGGATGGCGGGTTCAGCGGTTCCGACTGGGCCGCAATGCTTTCCGGCTGGGCACTATCGGGCGCGTCTTGGGCCTCGTCGCCGCGGCGGGTGCCCATCGCGCGTCCGGCGCTCCAGTAGGCCTGGGCGTGGATCTCGGACTTGGGAAACCCGAAGTCGTCGCGCAACCGCGTTCGGACATGCTTGAGCGTCGTGGCCTCGGGCGTCGCCCACGCGTACCAGTCCGACCAGTCCCGGCTCTCGATGGCCGCGGCCAGCGACTTGTCGTCGCGGCGCGCGACCCAATGCACCCGGAGCCGGGGATGATTCGCGATCGGGATCAGCGCGTCGTTGTGGTCGTGCTGCTCGAGGTACATCTCGATCGGGACGTCATCGGGGACGGTTCCGACGATTCCGTTCATCCCGGGGATTGATGCGGAGTCGCCGATCAGTAGGTAGCCGGCAGGCTGTTCGTCAGGGACGTCGAACCGCGACGAGCCCATCAGCGACATCACCGCGATCGTCGCGCCGGGCTGGATGTTGCGCGCCCACAACGATGCCGGGCCGGCCGGCTCGTGCAGCACGACGTCGACGGCGAAGCGGCCGGTGTCGACGTCCGCCTCCGAGATCGTGTACGCGCGCTGGAACTCGGTGTTGGAACCCTCGGGGTCGGGGAACCAAAACCGCAGCCATGCGGCGGGTTCGGCCTCCACGTCCTCGAACAGGGTCGGTGACTCCATCCGGACCCGCACGAAATGCGGTGCGATGCGGACGGTTTCGAGGACAGTCGCGGTGTGGTCGCGGGCGCCGAAGCCCCGCAGCATCACGCCCTGAAACCCGCGTGCCATCAGCGGTCCTCTCCCGCGGCGCCGAGCTCGGCAACGGCCTCGCCGATCGGGCGACCCGGTGGGATCACCGCGACCAGGCCCCGAATCGATGCGGCCAAAAGTAGCCTCAGGAAATCCGAATCTGACACCTGCGGCAACCCGATATGGGCCTCGCCCAGCCGCGCATCACTCGCCAGCCTTTCGGCGGCGGCGTCACGCTCCACCGCAAAACCGCTCGCCTGATCGCCGCCGGTGACGCTGGCATTGTTCTCTTCCCGCGCGGCCAGGCTGATCGCGAGTGTGGCGACCGCGCTGCTCAATACCATTGCGGCGTCCGGGGCGTAACCGCGCCGGCTCAGCGCCTCGACCTCGGTGGCCAGCAGCCGGGCGCCGGCCTCGCCGCGGGGAAACAACACCTGAAGGTATGCCGCCAGCCCCGGGTGCCCGGCGGTGAAGTTCCGCAGCTGCAGACCGAACGACAACAGATGCGCTTCGATCTCGGCCGCGGGGTCGTCGCGCAGCTCGAGTTCGGCGAGCAGGGTTTCACCGACCAGGCGCTCGAGTTCCCACCGGCTTTCCACGTGGCGGTACAGGGCCGTCGCCGACACGCCGAGCCGCTGCGCGACCGCGTTGACGCTCAGCCGCTGCATGCCCAGCTCGCGGCCCACCCGGACGACGTCGCCCACCGCGATGAGCGCGGGTCGGCCGCCCTGACGAGACGTAACGGATTGCACCCGATTCACCCTCCGACAAGTAAGTTACCCCCACAAACTAAGGGTTGCCTTACCAATGGTCAACACCGGGTGGCCCGACTGGGCCGCGCGGCGCGTCGGCCCGGGAGTCCTCACACCATGGCGCGAACCGACTTACCGCTGTCGAGCAGCCGGCTGACCACTTGCCGGCTGACGCCCGCCACACCGCCGCCGGCACCCGTGATCAGATAGGTCGGTGAAGTCAAAGCGCCTCCGTCTCAATGGGTTTCACGGACGTCGGCAAGATCGTGCGTCGGCGATCGGTGGAGAATCCGGCCGACTGGAGTTGGCTTTCGGAAGCGGCCGCACCTCGCCTCTAGCGACGTGGCCGACGTCGTCACCGCGGTATGACCGTGCCACGGGACCATCTAGACGCGGTCTACGAATTGACCGGCCCCGCAACGCTTGACGTCGACGAGCTCGCCGCGCAATACGAGCAGGCTCTTGGCCGACCCGTCACTGCGGCCCGGCCGTCCGACGACGAGTGGGCGCGCGAGCTGGGCGCACTGGGGTTGCCGGCGCACGTGGAACAACACATCGCCACCATTGCCAAATTGCACCGCGCGGACCGCTACAACCGCTCAACCGACGACGTTCGAGACATCACCGGCCATCCCGCGCAGACCGTGCAGCAATACGTCGAACGGCACCGGGACCTGTTCGACTGAGGGTTACCGGTCAGGGCCCAAAGACAGGTCGGCTTGGGACTCCGCTCGCTTTTGTTCGGCCAACTGGCGATCGTCGGTCGCGGCTTCACGGTGACGGGCTATGGAGCGGCGGTGTACGCCCGTCTCGGATGCGCCTTGCTCGACGGTTACCTCTTGGACCTTCGCGACTCGCTCGTGTAAGCGTGCCGACTCTTCGATGCTCCGGGCGGCGGAGAGTCCGGCGTGGGCGGCGCGTTCGCGGGCCGCTGTGACCCTGCGTTCCGCGAGTTCCACATCGTCTGCAGTGACGGTTTCTTTGCCTGGCGATGGTCGCTCGCCTCCGGTGGCCATGGCGCCTCCCTACTGCTGCAGTCCATGGCGCTTACCCGTAAAACGAACGACAAAACGTCGGCCGAACAGTGCGGGCGGAGGGACTCGAACCCTCACGCTCTTTCGAGCACCGGCACCTAAAGCCGGCGCGTATGCCATTTCGCCACGCCCGCCGCGTGCCGATCGTACCGCCCGAAAAGGCTCCGAAGCTGTCTACTGCCGCCCTCGACGAATTCGTCGGGCCCAAATGGTGAGCGGTACCTTCAAGGGGTGTCCACTGCCCGTCGCCGCAGGCCCGCGCTGATCGCGTTGGTGATCGTCGCGGCCTGCGGCTGCCTTGCGTTGGGGTGGTGGCAGTGGACCAGGTTCGAGTCCGTCTCGGGCACCTTCCAGAATCTCGGGTACGCGCTGCAATGGCCGCTGTTCGCCTGGTTCTGCGTCTACGCATACCGCAAATACGTTCGCTACGAAGAGGAGCCGCCCGAACCGCGCAAGAGCGGCGAAATGACCGAGATACCCGCCGGTCTGCTGCCGGAGCGGCCCAAGCCAGTGCAGCACCAGCCGCCCGACGATCCCGCGCTGCGGGAGTACAACGCTTATTTGGCCGAGCTCGCCAAGAAGGACGCCGAGAAGGAGAACAGGACCACCGCATGACCACACCCGAGACGCCCGGAGCGCCCCTGCCCGCAGTCCCCGCCGACAAGATCCGCACTGCGTTGCTCGGCTACCGGATCATGGCATGGACGACGGGCATCTGGCTCATCGCGCTGTGCTACGAGATCGTCTCGCATCTCGCCTTCCACCACGAGATCCGGTGGATCGAAGTGGTGCACGGCTGGGTGTATTTCGTCTACGTGCTCGCCGCCTTCAATCTCGCGATCAAGGTCAGATGGCCGATCGGCAAGACCATCGGAGTGCTCCTATCCGGCACCATCCCGCTGCTGGGCATCATCGTCGAGCACTTCCAGACCAAGGACGTCAAGGAGCGCTTCGGGCTCTGACGGCGAGGCACTATGTGTCCACGTCTCAGCGACAACTCCCACGCTGTCGCTGAGGGGTGGACAAAAAGCCGACCGTCCCCTTCGCCGGGGCGCCTGTGACGGAAGTGATTAGGCGCCCGGCTCAGCAAGCGCTCGCAGCGCCGGAACCAGCAGCCGCAGCGCGCGACCCCGGTGCGACACCGCATCCTTCTCCGCCGGGCTCAGCTCCGCGGCCGTCCGCTCGCTACCTTCTGGAATGAACACCGGGTCGTAACCGAATCCGCCGTCACCGCGGGGTTCGCGCGCGATCGTGCCCCGCCACGAGCCGCGCACGACGAGCTCACCGGATGCCGAGACCAGCGCGCACGCGGACACAAACGCCGCGCCGCGCCGTTCGTCAGGCACGTCACGCAACTGCGCCAACAGCAGCGCGGTGTTGGCCGCGTCGTCGCCGTGGTTGCCCGCCCACCGGGCCGACAGCACACCGGGCATCCCGTTCAAGGCGGCCACCTCCAGCCCCGAGTCGTCGGCCACCGCGGCCAGACCCGTTGCGGCGAACGCGTCGCGCGCCTTGGCCACCGCGTTGTCCTCAAAAGTGGCACCGGTTTCGGGCGCCTCGTCGAACGGCGGCACATCGTTCAGCGACACGGGCGTCAACGTCGACAGGCCGGCGCCCTCGAGCACCCGGCGCAGCTCCGCGAGCTTCTTGGGGTTGCGGCTGGCGACCAGCAGCTTGCCGGAAGCGCCGCTCCTCCTCATCGCTTCGCTCTGCATCGTCGCCGGCGCGGTCAGCTGCCGAACGCCTTTGGCGGTGTGGGTCCGTTGGGCAGCACACCGGGGTAAGGCTGCGCCAGCGCCTCGCGCTGTGCGGCGAACAACTCATCGCATGCGCCCAGCGCCATGTCGAGCAATTTGTCCAGCGTCGACCGCGGAAACGTCGCGCCCTCGCCGGTCCCCTGGACCTCCACCAGCGTCCCGGTATCGGTCGCGACGACGTTCATGTCGACCTCGGCGCGAGAGTCTTCGTCATAGGGCAGGTCCACCCGGATCCTGCCGTCGACGACGCCGACACTGACCGCGGCGATGGCACACGACAGCGGCCGCGGATCGGAAAGCTTGCCCACCGCCGACAGGTAGGTCGCCGCGTCGGCCAACGCCACGTAGGCCCCCGTGATGGCCGCGGTGCGGGTGCCGCCGTCGGCCTGCAACACGTCGCAGTCGACGGCAATTGTGTTCTCCCCCAACGCCCTTAGATCGATGCAAGCGCGAAGCGACCGACCGATCAGCCGGCTGATTTCCTGGGTGCGTCCGCTGAGCCGGCCCTTCACCGATTCGCGGTCGGAGCGGGTATGGGTGGCCGACGGCAGCATCGCGTATTCCGCGGTCAGCCACCCGAGACCGGATCCCTTGCGCCAGCGTGGAACCCCCTCGGTGACGCTGGCCGTGCACATGACCTTGGTGTGGCCGAATTCGATCAGTACCGAACCCGCCGGGTGGTCGGTGAATCCGCGGGTGATGACCACTGGGCGAAGCTCGTCGTCAAGGCGGCCGTCTTCTCGTTTCGACACGCGCCAACCCTAACGCGAGCGCTCAGACCCTCTCCGAGCGGCGGACATCGAAGGTCTCACCGCATACCACCGCGTGCACGGGACCGTCGAATTCGGCCTTCGCCTCGCTGATCACGTCCTCACGCGAGGTCCACGGCGGAATGTGTGTCAGCAACAGCTCGTGCACGCCGGCCTGTTTCGCGACCCGGCCGGCTTCCGTGCCGGACAGATGCAGGGCGGGCGGGCGGTCCGGAGCGTGTGTCCACGAGGCCTCGCAAAGAAAGACGTCGGCGTCGCGGGCCAGCTCGACGAGTTGATCGCACATGCCGGTGTCGCCGCTGTAGACGAACGACGCACCGCTGGGATCGGTGACCCGCATACCGTAGGACTCGGTGGGGTGAGCCACCACCCGCGGCACCACCGTGAGCGTGCCGAAGGTCACCGGCTCGCCGTCGACCCAGTGATGAACGTCGAAGATGTCGGAGCAGTCGTCGATCTCGCCGCCGTAGGGCGACGACGCGGCCCCCAACCGAGACCAGGTGTCACTGGGGCCGTACAACAACGACTTTCCCAGTGGGCGTGTCGGATGGTAGCGACGCCACACGAATAGCCCCGGCATATCCAGGCAGTGATCGGCGTGAAGGTGAGACAGCAACACGTTCACCGAAGCGGGGTCGGCGTAACGCTGCAGCGCGCCGAGAACACCGCCGCCGAAATCGAGTACCAGCGGCGGGGTATCCGGCGCCCGAAGCAGATAACCCGATGCAGGCGAATCCGGACCCACAACGCTGCCGGAGCAGCCGAGCACGGTTATTCGCACGGACACTACTGTGCCATGCCCGATAGCACGTTGGAGAAAACATCGCCGCTTTGGTGTGACCAATCTCTCCGCATTAAGGCACGCGGGAACGGTGAACGGGCTGCACGCCGGTCACCGCGGGACCTAAAAAGCGCGCCGCCAGTTTGGTGAACGCTTCGGGGTCGCCGGTGGCCTCGAACACGCGAGTGGCCCGCGGCGCCTCGTGGGGACGCAGCAGGTCCTTCTCGGTAAGCACCCGGACCAATTCTTTGGCGGTTTCTTCGGCGCTGGACACCAGAGTGACGTTGTCGCCCATCGCCAGTTGGATCAGCCCGGACAGCAGCGGATAGTGCGTGCAACCCAGCACCAGCGTGTCCACCTGCGCGCGTTGCAGCGGCTCCAGGTAACCCTCGGCCAGCCCGAGCACCTGCCGTCCGCTCGTCACGCCGCGCTCGACAAAGTCGACGAACCGCGGGCAGGCCACCGCGGTGATTTCCGTGTCGCGGGCGGCGGCGAACGCGTCCTGGTAGGCGTGCGAAGCGATGGTCGCCTTGGTGCCGATGACACCGATGCGCCCGTTGCGGGTGGTGGCGACGGCCCGGCGGACGGCCGGCAGGATCACCTCGACGACGGGGACGCCGTAGCGTTCGCGGGCGTCGCGCAGGCACGCCGCCGACGCCGTGTTGCACGCGATCACCAACGCCTTGACGCCGCGGTCGACCAGGTCGTCGCCGATGGCCAGCGCGTGCGCGCGGACCTCTGGGATTCGCAGCGGACCGTACGGACCGTTGGCGGTATCACCGACGTAGACCATGTCCTCGTCGGGCAGTTGGTCGATGATCGCGCGCGCGACGGTCAATCCCCCGACGCCGGAGTCGAAGACCCCGACGGGCGCTAGTGGCGAGCTCATGTCTTGGTGCGCCGTGCGCCGCCTCTCCTCGATGCGCGGGCCTTGCGCTCGGGACCGGACAACAGGTAGGCGGCCAGCACGCCGGCCAGCGCGCCGCACAAGTGGCCCTGCCAGGACACGCCGCCGCACTTGTCGAGAATCGGGACGGCGCTGACCAGGATGCCGCCGTAGGCGAACAGCACCACCAGGCCGATGACGATGTCCCAGAACCTGCGCACGAAGATCCCGAACACCAACAGGAACGTCAGCCACCCGAAGATCAGGCCCGAGGCCCCGATGTGGTCGGACTCGAAGGGGCAGCCGCCCGCGTTGCCGATGAGCCAGGTACCGAAGCCGCCGACGATCCACACGATCGCCGTCGCCCAGACGAATCGCGACATCCCGGCCAGCGTCATCAGGAAACCCAGCACCAGAGCGGGGACGGTATTGGCCAGCAGGTGCGTCCAGTTCGCGTGCAGGAAGGGCGCCCAGATGATCCCCCACAGCCCGTCGGCCTCCAGCGGCCTGATGCCGTTGCGGTCCAGCGAATGCCCCGTCAGCTGATCGATTAGCTCGATGAGATACAGCAACGCGACGAACGTGAGGATCGTGGCCCCACCGACCATCCAATGCGGTCGCTTTTTCGACTGTGTCGCCCGTTTACCCGAATGCCCGACCGGCCCGGTCATGTTGCGCCGCTCCTTCTCATCGCTGCGCTCTGCATCGTCGCCGGCGCGGCCATCTTGCGCCGCTCCTCCTCATCGCTGCGCTCTGCATCGTCGCCGGCGCGTCATGCCCATAGCTGCCCTTCTAGAGCGTTTTCGGCATCGTCCAGGCTACCGCCATAGGCGCCAGTGGACAGGTACTTCTAGCCGGCGTCGGCGACCACGAAGGCGACGTCGGCGCGCTCAGCGGCCTTCAGCGCCTTGTTGCCCATCGCCAGCGCGGCGTGCAGGACGGCTCCGGTCGAGATGCCCGCGAAGATGCCCTCGGAGTCCACCAGCTCGCGGGTGCGGCGCACCGCGTCGGCCGCTCCGACCGAGTACCGGGTCGTCAGCACGTCGGGGTCATAGAGCTCAGGCACGAAGCCTTCGTCGATGTTTCGCAGGGCATACACGCCTTCGCCGTAGCGCGGCTCGGCGGCCACGATCTTGACGTCGGGCACGCGCTCGCGCAGGAACCGGCCGGTGCCCATCAGGGTCCCGGTGGTGCCCAGGCCGGCGACGAAATGGGTGATCTCGGGCAGGTCGGCGAGGAGCTCGGGCCCGGTCCCGCGGTAGTGCGACTCCGTGTTGGCCGGGTTGCCGTACTGATAGAGCATCACCAACGACGGGTTGGCCGCGGCCAGCTCCTTGGCGGTGGCGACCGCGGTGTTGGAGCCGCCCTCGGCCGGCGAGAAGATGATCTGCGCGCCGTACAGTTCGAGCAGCTGGCGTCTTTCCACCGAGGTGTTCTCGGGCATCACGCAGATCAGCCGATAGCCCTTCAGCCGGGCGGCCATCGCCAGCGAGATTCCGGTGTTCCCGCTCGTCGGCTCGAGGATGGTCGCGCCGGGCACCAGCAGGCCGTCCTGCTCGGCTTGCTCGATCATCCGCAGTGCCGGCCGGTCCTTGATCGACCCGGTCGGGTTGCGATCCTCGAGCTTGGCCCACAGCCGCACGTGCGGGCCGTCCGCCCCGTCATCCCAGCGCGGGGAGAGCCTCGACAGCCCAACCAGCGGCGTGTTGCCCAGGGCGGCCAGCAGTGAGTCGTAGCGCGTCATGCGCTCCGCTTACCCACCCGCCACCGCGGGCAGGATGGTGACCGAGTCGCCGTCGCCGATCGCGGTGTCCAGGCCCCCCGAGAACCGCACGTCCTCGTCGTTGACGTAGATGTTCACGAAGCGATGCAGCTTGCCTGGAGAAGACGGGTCGATCAGGCGCTCGGAGATGCCCGTGTAGTTGGCCTCCAGGTCGTTGATGACCGCACCCAGCGTGTCGCCGGTCGCCGCGACGCGCTTCTCGCCGCCGGTGTGGGGCCTGAGGATGGTCGGGATGGACACGGTGACGCTCATGCGGGCCTTTCTTCGTTCGATTGCCTGGCTCCTCCACACGCCGCTGCGCGGCCTGCATCGTCGCCAGGCGGGTTCGATTGCCTGGCTCCTCCACACGCCGCTGCGCGGCCTGCATCGTCGCCAGGCGGGTACTGCTCGACAATGTTGACCGGTTCTTCGCTGACGGCGCCGTGGACGATGCGATAGCTGCGCAGCTCGTGGCGGTTCGGGTCGCGGGTGGACACCAACACGTAGTGCGCATCCGGCTCCGCGGCCAGGTTGACGTCGGTACGGCTCGGGTAGGCCTCCGTCGCAGTGTGCGAGTGATAGATGACGACGGGGACCTCGTCGGCGCCCTCCATCGACCGCCACACCTTGAGCTGCTCGCCCGAGTCGAATCGGTAGAAAGTCGGCGAACGCTCGGCATTGGCCATCGGGATGTACCGCTCGGGACGATCGGATCCCTCCGGTCCGGCGATGACCCCGCACGCCTCGTCGGGGTGGTCGCGGCGCGCGTGGTCGACGATCGCCTCGACCAGGTCGGCGCGAATCACCAGCACGTCTTTTCCCCTCTAGGGCTTCTGGGAGCCGAATGCTCCGGGCAACATGTCGCGGTAGGTCGGTATTCCGGCCACCGATTCGGCGGCCAACACCCCGACCAACACCGCGCGGGCCAGGCAGTCGGCCGCGGCCGCGCCCACCTCGGTGACCAGCGCGGTCTCCGGCGAGAACGCGGCGGGCGGATCGGCCGGCGGTGGCACCTCGACCGCCCCGGTGGCCAGCGCGAACACCGTATCGCCGTCGAGCGGGGTATGCGCCGGGCGGATGGTGCGGGCCAGGCCGTCGTGGGCGGCGATCGCGACGCGCCGGCACGCAGCCGGGCTGAGCGCGGCGTCGGTGGCCACCACGGCGATGGTGGTGTTCAGGCGGCTCAACACCGGCGGCAACTGCGCGAGCGCGTCGATCTGCGCGGCCGGAGGCGAGGTCAGCGCGAACTCGTCGATCAAGTCCGCCATCCACGGCAGGCCGGTTGCCCGGTCGACGACATCGCCCGCGGCGTTTACGGCGACCACCGCCCCGACGGTGACGCCGGACGGCAGCGTCGTCGACGCCGTGCCGAGACCACCCTTGAGAACCCCGACCCGCGCACCCACCCCGGCGCCGACCGTCCCGACGGCCATGGCGGCATCGCCGGCGGCCGCCTCGCAGGCCGCATATCCGAACTCCGAAGTGGGGCGCCGGTCCCAGCCGCCGACCGGCAGGTCGAAGATCGCCGCCCCCGGAACGATGGGCACCACCCCGCCGTCCATGGCCACGCCGAGTTCGTGTTCTTCCAGCCAGCGCATGACGCCGTCCGCGGCGGCCAGGCCGTAGGCGCTGCCGCCGGCCAATAACACCGCGTCGACGAACCGCACGGTGTTGACGGGGTCCAGCGCATCGGTCTCCCGGGTCGCGGGCGCGCCGCCGCGGCAATCGACACCGGCGATGGTCCCCGGCGGGGTCAGCACAACCGTTACGCCGCACGCCCAACCGGCGCCCAACGACGCGTCCGGGTCGAGCATGTGATGGTGTCCGACGCGGATCCCCCCGACGTCCGTGATGGAGTTCATCCCGCCGCCATCGAGGTCATCGGGGCCCCATCAAGACCACGACAAGGTATTCCTGCAGCACGGTGAGCCACTGGTAGACGTCGAAGTGCACGGCCAGCGGATGGTCGGCCGGCAGCCGTTCCGGGCCCTGCGGCCCGATCTCGAGCATCACCCCGAGCGTCAACCGAATGTCGTTGACCGCCGCGACCCAGGCGTTCGCTTGTTCCTCGGTCAGTTCGAACCGGCCGCCGTCGTCCGGAACGGTGTCCAACAACTGCTGTGCGGCAACGCGTTTGGCGTCGATGATCTCCGGCTCGTGCAGGCTGCGCAGCGCGGCGTTGAGGCTTTCGGGGCTCTCGTCGCCCAGAAGGTCGCCTTCATCGGGCCGATAGAAGTCCGGCAGCAGCCGCCGCAGCGTCGGATCCCGCGGCGGTTCCGAGTTGCCGGTCTTGATGCCGGTGATCTGCTCGAGTTCGTCTGCGGGGCCAGAAGATTCGCGCTCGTCGAGCAAGCCGATCATCGCGGTGACCAGGTTCTTGAGCAGCGCAGCCTCATGCGAGGCCAAGGCGGACCGAAAACGTGGACCGTTGGCGGTCTCGACGCGCTTCCATTTGCGCACAGAAAGTCCCGGACGACCTCAGGGCTCAACGGTCCTGCTGCAGCGTCGCCCACAAACCGGCGGCGTGCAGCTTGGACACGTCAACTTCCATGGATTCCCGGCTGCCGGCCGACACCACCGCCTTGCCTTCGTTGTGCACCTGCAGCATCAGCTTGGTGGCGTGCGGCTCGCTGTAGCCGAACAACTTCTGGAAGACATACGTCACATAAGTCATCAGGTTGACCGGGTCATCCCACACGATGGTGACCCAGGGGCTGGCCGTGACATCTACCGGAGCGGACTCCCGTTGTCCTGTAGTGCCCGGTTTAGTGGGCGCCGACATAACAACCATGGCCCCCACGATACCGAGACGGAGTCCGCCGCCGTCAGCCGTTACCGTTGCGGCATGAATGAGCCCGCCCTCGCGGGGCTGCTGACCGACAAGTACGAGCTGACGATGCTGGCGGCGGCGCTGCGCGACGGCACCGCCCATCGCCGGACGACGTTCGAGCTGTTCGCCCGCAGGCTGCCCGACGGCCGCCGCTACGGCGTGGTCGCCGGAACCGGCCGGCTGCTGGAAGCGTTGCCGCAGTTCACGTTCGACGATGACGCCTGCCAGCTGCTGGCGCAGTTCCTCGACCCGGACACGGTGGGTTACCTGCGCGAATTCCGGTTCGGCGGCGACATCGACGGCTACGCCGAGGGAGAGCTGTACTTTCCGGGATCGCCGGTGCTGTCCGTGACGGGCAGCTTTGCCGAATGCGTGGTGCTCGAAACGCTGGCGCTGTCGATCTTCAACCACGACACCGCCATCGCGTCCGCCGCGGCGCGCATGGTCAGCGCCGCCGACGAGCGGCCGCTGGTCGAGATGGGATCGCGCCGCACCCACGAGCGCGCGGCCGTCGCGGGGGGGCCCCCCCCCCCCCCGCCCCCCCCCCCCCCCGGGGGGGCCCCCGCGCGGGCCGCGCCGGGGTGCGGCGCCGCTCGCAACTGCGCGGTCCCACGGTCACCGCCGGGGTGCTGGCCGGG
>NZ_LZIR01000073.1 GCF_001667035.1 Mycobacterium sp. 852002-51057_SCH5723018 | reverse complement strand
GCCAACTCCGCCAACTCCTCGAACAACACCTCAACACGCTCAGCAGGACTCAACACCGCGGCAGACGATGCGATCGAGGACATAACGTCATCATCGCAGCCACCTACGACAAGTTTCGGCCGTCGATCCGTACCGGGCTGGGCCGGCGTGCTAAACGCCCGGAAGCCGCACCACCTGAACGAAGAACTCGTCGATCTGGCGGACCGCGCTCATGAACTGGTCGAGGTCGACCGGCTTGGTGACGTACGCATTGGCGTGCAGTTCGTAGCTGCGCAGGATGTCCTCCTCCGCCGAGGAGGTGGTGAGCACGACGACGGGGATGCGAGCCAGGTCCGAGTCGGACTTGATCTTTTCGAGCAATTGGCGGCCATCGTATTTCGGCAGATTCAGGTCGAGCAGGATGAGATCGGGCCTGGGCGCGCCCTGGTAGGCGCCGCGCTGGTAGAGGAAGTCCAAGCCCTCCTCCCCGTCGTGCGCGACGTGCAGGTTGTTCTTGAGCTTGTTGTGCTCGAACGCTTCCCGGGTGATCAGCTCGTCACCGGGATCGTCTTCGACGAGCAGGATCTCGATCGCTCTACCGGCCGATGTCATTCGTGGCTCCTTCCGAAGTGGCTGGGGTTGCTACCGCAACGGGGATCGGCAACGTGAACTGAAACCGGGTGCCGTCGGTGTAGGTCGTGTCGAGCCAGATGGTGCCGCCGTGCTGCTCGACGATCTTTTTGCACACGGCAAGGCCCATGCCCGTTCCGGAGTACACCTCGCGGCCGTGCAGCCGCTGGAAGATGACGAAGACCTTGTCGGCGAACTCCGCGGCGATGCCAATGCCGTTGTCCGACACACTGAACAGCCATTCGCTGTCCGGGTCGCCCTCGCGCCGTTCGCAGTCGATGACGATGCGGGGCGGGCGATCCTTGTGCCGGAACTTCACCGCGTTGCCGACCAGGTTCTGCCACAGCATCGTCAGCAGCGTGGGATCACCGATGATTTCCGGGAGCGGCCGCTCCGGGCGCACGATCTCGGCGTCCGCTTCCTCGATGGCGGTGGCGAGGTTGGCCAGACCGTCGTCCAGCGCCTTGCCGAGATCGACCTCGGTCTGCAGGGTGCCTAGCCGGCCGACGCGGGAGAAGGTGAGCAGGTCGTTGATCAGCACCTGCATGCGCTTGGCCCCGTCGACCGCGTATCCGATGTATTCGATGCCGCGCCCATCGAGCTTGTCGCCGTATCGCTTCTCCAGCAGCTGGCAGAACGAGGCGACCTTGCGCAGGGGTTCCTGCAGATCGTGCGATGCGACGTAGGCGAACTGCTCGAGTTCGGCGTTCGACCGTCGCAACTCCAGCGCCTGCTCATCCAAAAGCGTTCTGGCCGAATGTGATACGTCGAGCTCTTCGACGAGCCGTTCCCGCATGTTCTCCACGTCGATTGCCATCTTGCGAATGTCTTTGGGCCGCTTGGGCGGCGAGATCCTTTCGCCGAAATTGCCGTTGGTGATCCGCCGGCACGACGCGGCCAACGCGGCCAGCGGGCGGGTGACCGCGTCGCGCATCAAGAGACCCATCGACGCGGCCGTGCAGAAGAACAGCACCACCATCGCGCCCAGCACTCGGTCCCGCCACGCATCGGTGTGTTTGAGATCGTTGGTCCCGTGCGTCCAGGCCGCGTCCAGGTTCGCGTTTTGTGTGTCGAAAAGCGCACGCAGGTGGTCGAATTCGGCTTTGCCGTGTTCCGTGGCGGGCCGGTTGGTGACGTTGCGGCCGGCCGGCGCCACGCTGTCGATCGCGGGCTCGGCATAGTTCGACCGCCACCGGGCGGCGGCGTTCTCGATCGCGTCGAGGTCGGCGATCAGGTCTGCGCGCTGGCCCAGCCGCCTGCGGATGTCATCGGCCGCCGTCCGCTCCTCGTGCTGCCCGTCGTAGTACGGGGTCAGGAACTGCCGATCGGCGGTGATCAGGTAGCCGCGCACTCCCGTTTCCTGGTCCCGCACCGCCGACTGCAGCTGGAAGGCCGCCACGCGCGCCGGCTGGATGTTGTCGGTCAGCCCGCGCGACATTTCGTCGGTGCGGTTCAGCAGCAGGGCCCCGACCACGGCACCGGCGAGCACCATCACGCCCATGGTGGACAGCAGCAGGGCTTGCCATCCGCGCACGGTGAGCTCCGACAGGCGCGGCGGGCGCAACGCCGGCGTCATGCCGTCGTCCGCTCGACGCGCAGCACCGCGATGTCGTCGGTGAGCCCCCCGCGCGGCTCCGCGAGTCGCTGGGCGCCGTCGATCAGCGCGTCGACGAACGCCGGACCCGGCAGGTGCGCGTGCGACCGGGCCAGCGCGAGCAGCCCGTCCTCGCCCAGGCGTCGGGTGCCCTCCCCCGAATATCCCTCGAATAGCCCGTCGGTCAGCAGCAGCAGCCCCTGACCCGCGGACAATTCCAGCTCGTGGCGCGGCCAGTCGTCGGCTCGCAGCCCCAGCGCCGGCCCGGCCGGCGGCTCGACCCACTCCACGCCGCCGCCGTTTTGCAGCAACATCCCGGGATGGCCGGCACGCACGGCGGTGATGCGCGGGCTGTCGGGTTGGATCTCGAGGCTGAGCACCGTCGCGAAGATGCCCGCGCCGGTCCATTCGGAGTGCAGCACCTGTTCAAGCTGCCGCATCAGTTCGACGCCGTGCACGCCGGCGAAAGTGAGGGCGCGAAACGCGATCCGCAGCGCCGCGCCCAGGGCCGCCTCGTGCGGCCCGTGCCCGGCGACGTCGCCGATCAGGACATGGACCACCCGGTCGGGTGTCTGGATGACGTCATAGAAGTCACCGCACAGCAGTGCGTCCTCGCGGCTGGGCCGGTAACGGGCGACGATGTCGACGCCGGGATCGTCGAGCAGCAGCGGCGAGGGCAATAGGCCGCGTTCCAGCAGCGCGTTCTCGCGGGCCCGAAGCCGGCTGGCGTGCAGGTCGGCGGAGATGAGCTCGGCCCGCTTGCGCTCGATCGCATAAAACACTGCGCGCCGCAGCATTTCGGGTTCGACGCGGCCCTTGACCAGATAGTCCTGCGCGCCGGCCGCCACCGCGGACGCCCCAAAGTATTCGTCGTTGAGCCCGGTCAGCACGACGATCGGGACGGCGGCGTCGCGTTTGGCGATGCGGGCCAAGGCGTCCATCCCGTTGGCGTCGGGCAGGTTGAGGTCCAGCAGGACGCAGTCGGGCCGGGCCGAGGCGAGCTCGCGCTCGGCGTGCGCCATCGACTGCGCCCAGATCACCCGGATGTCGGCGACCGCATCGGAGATCAGGTCTTCGACCAGCACCGCGTCGGCGCGGTCGTCCTCGACCAGCAGCAACGACAGCGACCGCCACTGCGCCGCCGGGGTAACTGGAGGACGCACGGGCATCAATTCCCGGTCAGCCGCGGACGCACCCGGGAAGCCATGTTCCTCACAACAGACCCCCTGGCCGCGGTAAGACGCTGTGCACTGCACCGATGGTCGGACCAGATAGCCGGTGCCTTTTTACCGACTTTACGTGTGGCTCTAACCCTGAGGGTTGCCGTCGGAGATCCTATGCGGTGCCACCGAGCTTTCCCAATGGGCCCCGCCGCTGCACGGCACAAACGATCAGCGCAACAGCGCCCGCGACATCACCACGCGCTGAATCTGATTGGTGCCCTCATAAATCTGGGTGATCTTGGCGTCGCGCATCATCCGCTCGACGGGGAAGTCGGTGGTGTAGCCGGCGCCGCCGAACAGCTGCACGGCGTCGGTGGTGACCTCCATCGCCACGTCGGAGGCGAAGCACTTCGACGCCGCCGAGATGAAGCCGAGGTTGGATTCGCCACGCTCGGCGCGCGCGGCCGCCTGGTACACCATCATCCGCGCGGCCTCGACCTTCATCGCCATGTCGGCCAGCATGAACTGCACGGCCTGGAAGCTGCTGATCGACTCGCCGAACTGCTTGCGGTCCTTGGTGTAGGCGATGGCCGCGTCCACCGCGCCCTGGGCGATGCCCACGGCCTGCGCGCCGATGGTGGGGCGAGTGTGGTCCAGCGTCGCCAGCGCGGTCTTGAAGCCGGTGCCCGGCTCGCCGATGATCCGGTCCCCGGGGATGCGGCAGTTCTCGAAGTACAGCTCGGTGGTCGGCGAGCCCTTGATCCCCAGCTTCTTTTCCTTCGGTCCGACGGCGAACCCCTCGTCGTCCTTGTGCACCATGAACGACGAGATGCCGTTGGCGCCCTTGTCCGGGTCGGTCACCGCCATCACCGTGTACCAGCTCGACTTGCCGCCGTTGGTGATCCAGCACTTGGCGCCGTTGAGTATCCAGTCGTCCCCGTCGGCCTTGGCCCGGGTCCGCATGGACGCCGCGTCACTGCCGGCCTCGCGCTCGCTCAGCGCGTAGGACGCCATCGCCGACCCGTCGGCGAGCGACGGCAGCACCTGCTTCTTGAGTTCCTCCGAACCGCGCAGGATCAGGCCCATGGTGCCCAGCTTGTTGACGGCGGGGATCAACGAGGCGGAAGCATCGACGCGTGCCACTTCTTCGATGACGATGCACGCCGCGACCGAGTCCGCGCCCTGCCCGCCGTACTCCTCGGGCACGTGCACGGCGTTGAAGCCCGAGGCGTTCAGCGCCTCGAGCGCCTCCTGCGGGAACCGCGCGTTCTCGTCCACGTCGGCCGCGTACGGGGCGATCTCCTTCTCCGCCAGCGCGCGGATCGCGGCCCGCAGCTCCCGGTGTTCCTCGGGCAGTTGGAACAAATCAAACGACGGGTTTCCGGCCCATCCAGCCATCTTGAGCCTCCTACTGTGCTCTGCCGGTTCACCCGGCTACTGGCCGGTAACTTTACCCCGGCGCTCTTGCAGCGCCGCATCCTTGACCCGCACGCTGTCGGCCAGCTGCTCCTGGAACGCCACGATCCGCGCCCGCAGCGCCGCGTCGGACGAGGCCAGCATGCGCACGGCCAGCAGGCCCGCGTTGCGGGCGCCGCCGATGGAGACCGTAGCCACCGGGACGCCGGCCGGCATCTGCACGATCGACAGCAGGGAATCCAGGCCGTCCAGGCGTCCCAGCGGGACCGGCACCCCGATCACCGGCAGCGGCGTCGCGGAGGCGACCATTCCGGGCAGGTGCGCGGCGCCGCCGGCACCGGCGATGATCACCTCGAGGCCGCGGCCGGCCGCGCCGCGCGCGTAGTCGAACATGATCTGCGGCGTACGGTGCGCCGAAACCACCCGGACCTCGGTCGGTATGTCGAACTCGGCCAGCGCCTCGGCGGCGTCGGCCATCACCGACCAGTCGCTGTCGCTGCCCATGATCACCCCGACGCGAGGGTTGCTATTCATCTGCGCCGCTCCTCATTGCTTCGCCCTGCATCGTCGCCGGCGCGTCATGCGGGTCCCATCCGTCCGTCCACTGCCCGTGCGACAACCAGTGTGCCGCCAGCTCGGCGCGTTCACGCAGTGCCGCCAGCTCGGCCATGTCGGAGCCGACGAAGTTGATGTGGCCGATCTTTCGGCCGGGTCGTTCGGCCTTGCCGTACAGGTGGACGAGCGCGTCCGGCATTCGCCCGAACAGGTGGTGCAGCCTCTCGTCGACGCTCATCGCCGGCTCGTGCCGGGCGCCCAGCACGTTGGCCATCACCGTCACCGGCGCGATGGCGTCGGTGTCGCCGAGCGGATAGTCCAGCACCGCGCGCAGGTGCTGTTCGAACTGGCTGGTGCGCGCCCCGTCCACGGTCCAGTGCCCGGAGTTGTGGGGCCGCATCGCCAGCTCGTTGACGAGGAGGTCGCCGTCGGTCGTCTCGAACAGCTCGACCGCGAGCACGCCGACGACGCCGAGTTCGGCGGCCAACCGCAACGCCAGCCGCTGGGCGGCGGCGGCGACCTTGGCGGACAGCCCGGGCGCGGGCGCGACCACCTGCACGCAGATCCCGTCTTTCTGCACTGTCTCGACCACCGGCCAGGCCGCGCCCTGGCCGAAGGGCGAGCGTGCCACCAGCGCCGATAGCTCGCGGCGCAGGCTCACCTGTTCCTCGGCCATCACCGGCACCCCATCGGCCAGGAAGCTGGCCGCAATCTCGCGGGCGTGCGAAGGGTCACGGGCCATCCGCACCCCGCGACCGTCGTAGCCGCCGCGCACCGCTTTGACGACCACCGGGCCGGCTATGCGCTGCGCGAAGTCGTCGAGCTCGTCGAGGGTTCGGATAGCCGTGTAGCGGGGCACCGGGGCGCCCAGGGCCTCGAGCCGACGGCGCATCACGAGCTTGTCCTGGGCGTGCACCAGCGCCTCCGGAGGGGGCGCCACGTTGACGCCTTCGGCGACCAGCTTCTCCAGCAGCTCGGTCGGGACGTGCTCGTGGTCGAAGGTCAGGACGGTGGCTCCGGCCGCAACCCGGCGTAGGTCTTCGAGATCGGTGTGCGAGCCGATCACCACGTCGGGGCTGACCTGCGCCGCGGATTCGTCGGGGGCGGTGGCCAGCACCCGCAGCGTCTGCCCCAACGCGATCGCGGCCTGATGGGTCATGCGCGCCAGCTGACCGCCGCCAACCATGGCGACTACGGGGGTTCGGGTCTTCGGCACGGCCATCATGGTGTCACGGCGCCAGGCCGCGTGTTGACCGGCCAAGACGCCCAATCGTTATGTACCATTTTGCGCCGTTTTCGCGTGCGTCCGTACACTGACGTGTTGTGTCCTTCGCCGATGCCATGATTGTGCGCCTGCCCCAGGTCATTCAGCCCTATTTGCTGCGCCACCATGAGCTGATCAAATTCGCGATCGTCGGCGGCACCACATTCATCATCGACTCGGCAATTTTCTACACGCTCAAGCTGACGATTCTCGAGCCCAAGCCGGTGACGGCAAAGGTGATCGCGGGCATCGTCGCGGTCATCGCGTCCTACGTCTTGAACCGCGAGTGGAGCTTCCGCGATCGCGGCGGCCGCGAGCGCCATCACGAGGCGCTGCTGTTTTTCGCGTTCAGCGGCGTGGGCGTGCTCCTCTCCATGGCGCCGCTGTGGGTCTCCAGCTACGTCCTGCAGCTGCGCGAGCCGATGGTGTCGCTGACCATGGAAAACATCGCCGACTTCATCTCGGCCTACATCATCGGCAACCTGCTGCAGATGGCATTCCGCTTCTGGGCGTTCCGGCGCTGGGTGTTTCCCGACGAGTTCGCCCGCAACCCCGACAAGGCGCTGGAATCCGCGCTTACCGCCGGCGGCATTGCCGAGGTCTTCGAGGACGCCTACGAGGGCGGCTTGGAAGACGGCAACGTCACGCTGTTGCGCGCCTGGCGCAATCGGGCGAGCAAGGGTGCTCAGCTCGGCAACGCGTCGGGCCCAGCGGAACCGAGGGTGTCGAAAACCTCGTGATACAGCAGCGAGTGCACCTCGCGCAGTCGCGGAATGTTGTAGAACTCCAACGGATCTTGTGACGCCGACTCGATAATCAGCGTCCCGGTGCGAAACATCCGCTCGGACAGCTTGTCCCGGAATTCCACGCTGTTAATCCGCGCCAGCGGGATGTCGATGCCGCTGCGGGTCAGCACCCCATGCCGAAACATCACCCGCCGGCTGGTGACGACGAAATGCGTGGTGAGCCAGTTCAAAAACGGCCACAGCGTTAGCCAGCCGACGATCACCAGCCAGATGCCCCAGATGACGCCGTAGATGATGTTTTTGGCGACCTGCTCCCAGTGCGTGGAATTGAGGTAGCCGGACCCGAAGGCGGCTAGCGCGGTTGCCAGGATGAGCACCACGACGGGCCAGATCAGCCGCTTCCAGTGCGGATGGCGGTGCAGCACCACGTGTTCGCCCGCGGCCAGGGCGTTATCGGGATAGCTCACCTCGCGACCATAGCTCGCGGCGGCCCCGGGCTAGCGCAAATGCACCACGTCACCGGCCGAAATCACGGCGGTTTGTCCCCCGGTCTCCACATAAAGCCGGCCGTGGTCGTCGATGCCACCCGCGGTGCCTACGAGTTCCTTGCCGCCGGGCAGGTAGGCGTGCACCTGCGACCCGATCGTCAGACTGCGTGCCCGGTAGTCGGCGGCCAGCGCCCAGTCGGCCCCCCGCGCGGCCCGCCAGGCCACGATCCGCCTGCCGAGTTCGCGCAGCAGCGCGCGGACCAGCTGGGCGCGGTCAGGCGCGGGCACCCCAAGGTCGAGCAGCGAGGTCGCCCCGGGACCGTCGACCTCCTCAGGGGCCTGAGTCACGTTGAGCCCCAAGCCAATTACCACCACCGGCTTGGCGACCTCGGCGAGGATGCCCGCCAGCTTGCCGCCGCCGGCCAGCACGTCGTTGGGCCACTTGAGGCCCGCCCGAACCCCGGCCCCGTCGAGCAACGGGGCCACCGCGTCGAGCACCGCCACCCCGGTGGCCAGCGGCAGCCAGCCCCACCCGGCCACCGGGACATCGACCACGCTGACACCCACCGACATGGTGATCTGGGCGCGCGGGCTCGCCGACCATCCGCGGCCGTGCCGCCCCCGACCGGCGGTCTGGTGCTCGGCGATCAGTACCGCCCCGGCGACGTCGGTGCCCGATGCGGCCCGCGCCAAGAGGTCGGCGTTGGTGGAGCCGGTTTGCTCGACGACGTCGAGCTGGCGCCAGCCCAGCCCGGTCCCGATCAGGTCGGCGCGCAGCGCGGCCTGATCCAACGGTTGCCGAAGCGACTCGCGGTCCGTCACTCCACCCAGCCTAAACAGCGGGGGCAGGGCTGCCGATACCATCGAGACCCATGACGAGCGTTACCGACCACACCGCCGAGCCCGCCGCCGAGCACACCATCGACATCCACACCACCGCGGGCAAGCTGGCCGAACTGCACAAGCGGCGAGAACAGTCCCTGCATCCGGTCGGCGAGGCCGCCATCGACAAGGTGCACGCCAAGGGCAAGCTGACCGCCCGCGAGCGCATCTACGCCCTGCTCGACGAGGATTCGTTCGTCGAACTCGACGCGCTGGCCAGGCACCGCAGCACCAACTTCGGGCTGGAGAAGAACCGGCCCCTCGGCGACGGCGTGGTCACCGGCTACGGCACCATCGACGGCCGCGACGTGTGCATCTTCAGCCAGGACGTCACCGTGTTCGGAGGCAGCCTCGGCGAGGTCTACGGCGAGAAGATCGTCAAGGTCCAGGAACTGGCGATCAAGACCGGCCGCCCGCTGATCGGCATCAACGACGGCGCGGGTGCGCGCATCCAAGAGGGCGTCGTCTCGCTGGGCCTCTACAGCCGCATCTTCCGCAACAACATCCTGGCCTCCGGCGTGATCCCGCAGATCTCGCTGATCATGGGCGCCGCCGCCGGCGGGCACGTCTACTCCCCCGCCCTGACCGACTTCGTGATCATGGTCGACCAGACCAGCCAGATGTTCATCACCGGGCCCGACGTCATCAAGACCGTCACCGGCGAGGACGTCACCATGGAGGAGCTCGGCGGCGCCCACACCCACATGGCCAAGTCGGGCACGGCGCACTACGTCGCGTCGGGCGAGCAGGACGCCTTCGACTACGTGCGCGAGCTGCTCAGCTACCTGCCGCCCAACAACTTCACCGACGCGCCCCGCTACGCCGAGCCGGTGCCCGAGGGTGCCATCGAGGAAAACCTCACCGCCGAGGACCTCGAGCTGGACACCCTGATCCCCGATTCGCCCAACCAGCCCTACGACATGCACGAGGTGATCACCCGCATCCTCGACGAGGACGAGTTCCTCGAGATCCAGGCCGGGTACGCGCAGAACATCGTCGTCGGGTTCGGTCGCATCGAGGGCCGGCCGGTCGGCATCGTGGCAAACCAGCCGACCCATTTCGCCGGCTGCCTGGACATCGACGCCTCGGAGAAGGCGGCCCGCTTCGTGCGCACCTGCGACTGCTTCAACATCCCGATCGTCATGCTGGTGGACGTCCCGGGTTTCCTGCCGGGCACCGGGCAGGAATACAACGGCATCATCCGGCGCGGGGCCAAGCTGCTGTTCGCCTATGGCGAGGCAACCGTCCCCAAGATCACGGTCATCACCCGCAAGGCCTACGGCGGCGCCTACTGCGTCATGGGTTCCAAGGACATGGGCTGCGACGTCAACCTGGCCTGGCCGACCGCCCAGATCGCGGTGATGGGCGCCTCCGGCGCGGTCGGCTTCGTGTATCGCCAACAGCTGGCCGAGGCAGCCAAGAACGGCGAGGACGTGGACACGCTGCGCCTGCAGCTGCAGCAGGAGTACGAGGACACCCTGGTCAACCCCTACGTAGCGGCCGAGCGTGGCTACGTCGACGCGGTGATCCCGCCCTCGTACACCCGCGGGTACATTGGCACGGCGCTGCGGTTGCTGGAACGCAAGATCTCCCACCTGCCGCCCAAGAAACACGGGAACATTCCGCTGTGAGTCGAACGAGCGGAGCGAACGCAGTGAGCGACGGGAGTGAGACGAACAATTGAGCGCTGTGAGCGACGGGGGTGAGATGACCGAAGAAAAGCCACGGCCGCACGAGCCGCACATTCAGATCCTAAAGGGGCAGCCGACCGACGAGGAGCTGGCCGCGCTGATCGCGGTGCTGGGCAGCGTCGGCGGCGGCGCCGCCGAGCCCGCCCAGCCCGAGCGCACCCGCTGGGGCCTGCCCGTCGACAGGCTGCGCTACGCGATGTCGAACTACCAGCGGATCACCCTGCAGCAAAAGGTGCACATGCAGCAGTGACACGCCTCGTCCTGGGTTCGGCCTCGCCCGGTCGCCTCAAGGTGCTGCGTCAGGCCGGCGTCGATCCGCTGGTCGTGGTGTCCGGCGTCGACGAGGATCTGCTCACCGCGGGCTTGGGGTCTGACGCTTCGCCGGCCGAGGTGGTCTGCGCGCTGGCTGCAGCCAAGGCCGACGAGGTTGCCAGCCGGCTGGATGACGGCGTCGCGGCGGATTGCGTTGTCGTTGGCTGTGATTCGATGCTCTACGTCGACGGCCGGCTCTGCGGCAAGCCCGGATCGCCCGACGCCACCGTGAGCCAGTGGCGCCTGATGGGCGGCCGCTCCGGCCGGCTCTACACCGGCCATTGCCTGCTGCGGCTCAGCGATGGCGATATCAGCCATCGCGAAGTCCAATCGGCTTGTACCACAGTGCATTTCGCCGCACCGGCGGAGGCGGACCTGCGCGCCTACGTCGGCAACGGCGAACCGCTACAGGTGGCGGGCGGGTTCACGCTCGACGGCCTGGGCGGATGGTTCAACGACGGCATCGACGGCGACCCGTCGAACGTGATCGGCGTGAGCCTCCCGCTGCTGCGGTCGCTGCTGGCGCGGGCCGGGCTGTCGGTGGCAGCGTTGTGGGCGGCAAACGCCGGCGGTTGATGCCGCCAGGACCCGCCAGACATAATCCGCTGCGACCCGTCCCGGCGTGTCGTCGCAGACGTTTCTGTGTCGCGGCATAGCAACGGCTTGCCCACTCCGAAGGCCCCGCTTGCGGCCCTGGCGGTAGGCTCGATGGCGTGTCATTACCCCCCGATCCAAGCCCCACCCTGGCGGAATATGCCCACCCCGAACGACTGGTCACCGCCGACTGGCTGTCGGCCAACATGGGCGCTCCCGGCCTGGTGATCGTCGAATCCGACGAGGACGTGTTGCTCTACGACGTCGGCCACATCCCCGGCGCGGTCAAGATCGACTGGCACACCGACCTCAACGACCCGCGCGTCCGCGACTACATCAACGGCGAGCAGTTCGCGGAGTTGATGGACAGCAAGGGAATTGCCCGCGACGACACGGTGGTGATCTACGGCGACAAGAGCAACTGGTGGGCGGCCTACGCGTTGTGGGTCTTCACCTTGTTCGGCCACCCCGATGTGCGCCTGCTCAACGGCGGGCGCGACCTGTGGCTGGCCGAGCGCCGGGAGACCACCCTGGACGTCCCGACCAGGTCGTCGACCGGCTACCCCGTCGTGCAGCGCAACGACGAGCCCATCCGGGCGTTCAAAGACGACGTGCTGGGGATCCTCGGCAGCCAGCCGCTGATCGACGTCCGCTCGCCCGACGAGTACACGGGCAAGCGCACCCACATGCCCGACTACCCCGAGGAAGGGGCGCTGCGGGCCGGCCACATCCCCACCGCCCAGTCGATCCCGTGGGGCAAGGCGGCCGACGAAAGCGGTCGGTTCCGCAGCCGCCAGGAACTCGAAGAGCTCTACGGCTTCCTGCAGCCCGACGACAAGACCGTCGTCTATTGCCGCATCGGCGAGCGGTCCAGCCACACCTGGTTCGTGCTCACGCATTTGCTGGGCAAGCCCGGTGTGCGCAATTACGACGGCTCATGGACCGAGTGGGGAAACACCGTCCGGGTGCCGATCGTCGCGGGCTCGGAACCAGGGCAGGCGCCGGGAGCCGTGCCGGTCTGATGGTCACTCCCGTGGGCCTCCCGGCCCCGTTAGCCGAGGTGTTGTCGGAGTTCGCCGAAGTGCAGGGCCAGGACAAGCTGAAGCTGCTGCTGGAGTTCGCCGACGACCTTCCGGCTCTTCCGCCCGATTTGGAAGAGGCGGCGATGGAGCCGGTGCCCGAGTGCCAGTCGCCGCTGTTCCTACACGTCGACGCCCACGACCCGGACCGGGTCCGGCTGCACTTCAGCGCTCCCGCCGAAGCGCCGACCACCCGGGGTTTCGCGTCGATCCTGGCCGCCGGGCTCGACGAACAGCCCGCCGCCGACATCCTGGCGGTGCCCGAGGATTTCTACACCGATCTGGGTCTGGCCGCTCTGATCAGCCCGCTTCGGTTACGCGGCATGTCGGCGATGCTGGCCCGCATCAAGCGGCGGCTACGCGAGGCGGCGTGATCAGAAACGGATTGGAGACCGGGTATCAGCGCTCACGGCGCGGCGCATAAACTTCCCCGGACAAGACTTGTAAGAAATTCTCTTAGACAAGAGACGTCCAGCCAACAGGAGGCGAAGTGGCTAGTCACGCCAGCTCGAGGATCTCCAAGGTGCTCGTCGCCAATCGCGGTGAGATCGCAGTCCGGGTGATCCGCGCGGCCCGCGATGCGGGCCTGCCCAGCGTGGCGGTGTATGCCGAGCCCGACGCCGACGCGCCCCACGTGCGCCTGGCCGACGAGGCGTTCGCGCTGGGCGGTCAAACGTCCGGGGAGTCCTACCTGGACTTCGGCAAGCTCCTCGACGCAGCGGCGAAGTCCGGCGCCAACGCCATCCACCCCGGCTACGGCTTCCTGTCGGAGAACGCGGACTTCGCTCAGGCAGTCCTCGACGCCGGCCTGATCTGGATCGGGCCCAGCCCGCAGTCGATCCGCGACCTGGGCGACAAGGTCACCGCCCGCCACATCGCCGCCCGCGCCCAGGCCCCGCTGGTACCCGGCACCCCTGACCCGGTCAAGGACGCCGACGAGGTGGTGGCCTTCGCCAAGGAGTACGGCGTGCCGATCGCGATCAAGGCCGCCTTCGGCGGCGGCGGCAAGGGCATGAAGGTGGCCCGCACCATCGAGGAGATCCCCGAGCTGTACGAGTCGGCCGTCCGCGAGGCGGTGTCCGCGTTCGGCCGCGGTGAGTGCTTTGTGGAGCGCTACCTCGACAAGCCCCGCCACGTCGAGGCGCAGGTGATCGCTGACCAGCACGGCAACGTCGTCGTCGCCGGCACCCGGGACTGCTCGCTGCAGCGCCGGTTCCAGAAGCTGGTCGAGGAGGCGCCGGCGCCGTTCCTGACGGACGCGCAGCGCAAGGAGATCCACGAGTCGGCCAAGCGGATTTGCAAGGAGGCCCACTACTACGGCGCCGGAACCGTCGAGTACCTGGTGGGTCAGGACGGCCTGATCTCCTTCCTCGAGGTCAACACCCGCCTGCAGGTCGAGCACCCGGTCACCGAGGAGACCGCCGGCATCGACCTGGTTTTGCAGCAGTTCAAGATCGCCAACGGCGAGCGGCTCGAGCTGACCGAGGACCCGACGCCGCGCGGGCACGCCATCGAATTCCGCATCAACGGCGAGGACGCCGGCCGTAACTTCCTGCCCGCCCCCGGGCCGGTGAGCAAATTCCACCCGCCGGCCGGTCCCGGGGTTCGGTTGGATTCGGGCGTGGAGACCGGTTCGGTGATCGGCGGCCAGTTCGACTCGATGCTGGCCAAGCTGATCGTGTACGGCGCCGACCGCAACGAGGCGCTGGCCCGGGCGCGGCGGGCCCTGGACGAGTTCGAGGTCGAGGGCCTGGCCACGGTGATCCCGTTCCACCGCGCGGTGGTGTCCGACCCGGCGTTCATCGGCGACGAGAACGGCTTCTCGGTACACACCCGCTGGATCGAGACCGAGTGGAACAACACCGTCGAGCCGTTCACCGCCGGCGAGCCCCTCGATGAGGAGGACAACCGGCCCCGTCAGAAGGTGGTCGTCGAGGTCGGTGGCCGCCGCCTGGAGGTGTCGCTGCCGGGCGACCTGGCGCTGGTAGATGGTTCAGCCGGCTACGCCGGCCAAGCCGGGGTGATCCGGAAGAAGCCCAAGCCGCGCAAGCGCGGATCGCACGCGGGAGCGGCGGCCTCCGGTGACGCGGTAACCGCGCCGATGCAGGGCACGGTCGTCAAGGTCGCGGTCGAGGAAGGACAGGAGGTCGCCGCCGGCGACCTGGTGGTGGTCCTCGAGGCGATGAAGATGGAAAACCCGGTCACCGCCCACAAGGACGGCGTCATCACCGGGCTTGCCGTCGAGGCCGGCGCCGCGATCACGCAGGGCACGGTGCTCGCCGAGATCAAGTGACGCGAGGCGGCCGGCCTGACCAGCGTTCCTGGGAATTACTCAAGAGAACGTTGTAGGCCCGGCTGACCGCGGGTAGGGTTCATCACAAGGTTGAGTTCACAGCCGCCCGGATAGCGTCAAGGACGCGGGGGTCGGTGTATTCCCTGCCGTTAGCGGCACTACTGCTGGCGCCATCCACAGCACGATCCTCCTATTGAGGGAGTCACGCATGTCTGTGGCCCAATCTTGGCAACAAAGCCGCACCGCCCAGTTCAGCGCGCGGTGGAGTTCGTTGGGGGCGCTGATCACGGTAAACGGTGAGCTCGACGCCGCCAACGCCGACCAGCTCTCGGCCTACGTGCAACGCAGCCTGATGAACTCCCGGCGCGTGGTCGTCGACCTGCGCGACCTGGACTTCATTGGCACGGCCGGTTTTTCGGCGCTGCTCCGAATCAACGTGATGTGCTCGGGAGCCCAGGTGCAGTGGGCGATGGTGCCCAGCCCGGCGGTGTCGCGGTTGTTGCGCATCTGCGACCCAGACCGCACCCTGCCGGTGACGACGCCGCGCGCGGAGCCGATGCTGAAGCCGACCAGGGCACGAGGCGCCCAGCGACGGCTATTGCAACTGGTCCCGCAGCCGCGCTAGCGACTTGGCCAACAGCCGGGACACGTGCATCTGCGAGATGCCCACCCGCTCGGCGATCTGCGTTTGTGTCATCGATTCAAAAAACCTGAGCACCAACACCATTCGTTCCCGCTCGGGAAGCGCCTCGAGCAAGGGACGCAGCGCCTCGCGGTCCTCGATGCGGTCGAGGCCGGCGTCCACGTCGCCCAGGGTGTCGGCAATGGCGCGCGCGTCGTCGTCGTCGCTGCCGCCCCCGGTGTCGATGGACAACGTGTTGTAGGAGCTGCCCGCCACGAGGCCCTCGACGACCTCGTCGCGTTCCATGCCGAGTTCCGAGGCGAGTTCGGTTGCGGTCGGTGCCCGGCCGAGGCGTTGGGACAGGTCGGCGGTCGCGGTGCCGAGCCGCAAATGCAGCTCCTTGAGGCGCCGCGGCACCTTGACCGACCAGCTGTTGTCGCGGAAGTGGCGGCGGACCTCCCCCATGATCGTGGGCACCGCGAACGAGACGAAGTCCGAGCCGGTCTCGACGTCGAAGCGGACGACCGCATTGACCAAGCCGACCCGCGCTACCTGAACCAGGTCATCGCGCGGTTCGCCCCGGCCCTCGAACCGGCGGGCGATGTGATCGGCCAGCGGCAGGCACCGCTCCACGATCTTGTCCCGCTGGCGCTGGAACTCCGTCGAGTCGGCCGCGACACCGGCCAACTCGCGGAACATGTCCGGAACGTCGGCATACTCGTTCGGCCGCGAGACCGAACTACCGGGGGCTCGCGAGGTCACCGGCTAGCGGCCGCCCGTCGCGCGGTCAGCGTGATGCCGAAAACGCTGCCGGTTTCATTGGGTTCGCGACCGTCGTGGAAGGTCTGAACGTCGTCGGCCAGCGACGTCAGCACATGCCAGCTGAAGCTGCCCGGCGCCACCACATCGTGGGTGTCGCACGCCGCGGAAGCCTCCACCACCAATTCGTCGTCGTGCGGGTCGACCACGACGACGAGCGTCGCGTCCGGCGTAGCCGACCGGATCAACCGGGTGCACACTTCGTCCACCGCGAGCCGCAGGTCCGCGACGGCGTCGAAATCGAGGTCCTCGAAGGTGCCGATGGCGCCGACCAGGGTGCGCAGCATCGCCAGGTTCTCCAGGCGTGCCGCGACATGCAACTCGACGGCGCGGTGGCCGCGTTGACGCTTGTTCGCGCGGAATCCGGCATCGGTCATCTGGTCTCCCGGCAATGTCTGGTTGACAGTACTACTGCGCTGTAGCCCGCCGTCGACCGTCGGTCCCAACGGGTTAGTCATGACCGCCGCCGGGTATGCCGCCCGATATGGACGGCCCTGAGATGACAGACCTGCGCACGCGCCGGCTTCGGCGCATCGCGGTGATCGCCGGGATCACGCTGGCCGTGTTGATCGTTCTCGCAGTAGGCATCTATGTGGGTGTCTTCGTGATCTTGTCCCCCATGATGGGGTAACCACGCTAACGCAACCCTTCCCGCACTCATCATGGTCTAGAGCTGATACCCACTTGACGCGGCGGATAACCCAGCGGAAAAAGTGGTGCGCGGTCAAAGCTGACGATTCTTAACCGTCGCCGGTCAACAGACCTACACTTATCGCCATGAAGCAGGCTCTGCTGCGGGCGGTTGTGCTTCTCGCCTCCTGGGCGGTCGGGCTGCTGGTGGCCGCCTGGGCGGTTCCCGGCGTTTCGGTGACGGCGTTGGGATTCGTCGTCGCCGTGCTGTTGTTCTCGGTCGCGCAGGAGACGGTGTCGATGCCGATCTCGAGGCTGCCTCGCGCGTATGCATCGCCGCTCCTCGGCGGCACCGGCCTGGTGTTGACCCTCGTCGCGTTGAGCCTGGCGTCGGCATTGACTCATGGGCTCACCATCCGCGGCTTCGCGTCCTGGCTCGCCGCGACAATCGTGGTGTGGCTGGTGACCACGGTCGGGGCGATCTCGGTGCCCGAGGCGCTCGTTCGGGACACGGCCCGCTCGGCCTGACCCGCTGGTCAGCGGCAAAGTTCCGCAGTTCCGCGAGCGCCGCCGACTGAGTAGCATTTTGTTATCCCGTCCTCCGGCGGAGGGATGAGGGAGGAACAGGTCATGGGCGACAGGCATCGCGATCCGACGGACCATTTCCGGACCACGCAACCGCACGCCGGTTTCACGATGAAGGACAACCTCTACTGGCCGGGGTTCATCCTGCTGGCCGTCGCGGTGGCCGGGATGATCAGCACCACGGCCGCCGCCGCCTACCGGCACTACGAGTGGCTCACGACGACGGTGCTCGTCGCGGTGCTCGGGACGGTCGCCGGGGCGCTGTGGTTCGTCGTGGAGCATCGCCGAGTGAACCGCATCGACGAGCAGTGGCAGGTCGTGGCGGACGCGGACAGCCCGTCGCGCGCCGGGGCCGTCAGCAAACAGCCGACCCCCTCTTAAACGGTTCGCGTAAACGGTTCGCGGCGGTAGCGCTGCCCGGTCAGAGGGCCAGTACCGGGCCGGCGATCGGGGAAACGCCCAGGCCGAGCGTCACCACCATCAGCGTCAGCAAAAACCACCCCGCGCCGTGCCATCCCCACCAGGTGCCGCGGGCCTTCCAGACGCGGTAGGTGCGAAGGAACGCCCAGATCCCCCCGGCCAGCAAGATCAGGGGACCGCCCAGCGCCAGCATCGTCCGCTGGGGTGCCCCACAGGCCACGGTGTCGACGCCCGTGCCCGGGCAGGTGCTGACCCACAGCGCCGCCAGTATCAGGAAGCCAACCCCCGCCAGGGCGGCTAGGACGGCAAACCGGATGGCGGCGTGCACCTCGCCGTCTTCCTCTCCCAGGCGATCGCCCGGGAACCGCTCACCTGCTTTTTGCATCCTCGTACCTCGTGTCCCGCATCTGGCTGCTTGGTTCATCGTTCGCTGCGTCGCATTAGTTACCGCGCAACGACGGATTTTTTCGACCACCTCGGGTGCTGGCCCAATTGAGAGATCGCATGGGCAGAAATACCCGTGGGCAAACCGCGGTAAACCGCCTTTGACCGGTGGTAACGGCAGTCGGGGCATCCCACTGTAAAAGACGGCATCGTCAATTTCGCCGGGAAAACGGTCCGCGCCGGTCGACTGTGCGCAATGTGGCAGTGGGCTCATTTCACATGAGTACTATTTGTCTCATGCCGACAGCCAGGAGGCGGTTATCCCCGGAGGATCGACGCGCCGAGCTGCTCGCGTTGGGGGCAGAAGTCTTTGGGAAGCGCCCCTACGACGAGGTCCGCATCGACGAAATCGCCGAGCGCGCGGGGGTCTCGCGCGCCCTGATGTACCACTACTTCCCCGACAAGCGGGCGTTTTTCGCCGCGGTGGTCAAGGACGAGGCCGACCGGCTGTACGAGGCCACCAATAACCCCGTGCCGGCCGGCATGACGATGTTCGAGGAGATCCGGGCCGGCGTGCTCGCCTACATGGCCTACCACCAGCAAAACCCCGAGGCCGCGTGGGCCGCCTACGTGGGCCTAGGCCGGTCCGACCCGGTTCTGCTCGGCATCGACGATGAGGCCAAGAACCGTCAGATGGAACACATCATGTCTCGCATCGCCGAGGTCGTGAGTGGGATGCCGGACACCGACGCGCTGGAACCCCGCGTCGAGCGGGACTTGCGGGTGATCATCCACGGCTGGCTGGCCCTGACGTTTGAGATTTGCCGTCAGCGGATCATGGATCCCACCACCGACGCCGACCGGCTCGCGGACGCCTGCGCGCACGCGCTGTTGGACGCCATTTCCCGGGTGCCGGAAATTCCGCCGGAGCTGAACAACGCGATGGCCACCGCGAGGCTGTGAGAACCCGCCGGTTTTTGTCGGTGGGCGTTGGCACGATGGTGCGGTGAGCACTCGCGCCTCTGCCGACCCGTCCCCTGACCCCTTGGGCCGGTTCAGCGCGATCACTCGCGAGTGGTTCGACAGCACGTTCGCCGCGCCGACCACCGCGCAGGCCGACGCCTGGAACGCCATCGCCGAGGGCGCCAACACCCTGGTGATCGCGCCGACCGGATCCGGGAAGACGCTCGCGGCGTTCCTGTGGGCGATCGACCAGCTGGCCACGAGGCCCGCCGCGGCGGAACGACCGGCCGGCACGCGGGTGCTCTACGTGTCACCGCTAAAGGCGCTGGCCGTCGACGTCGAGCGCAACCTGCGCACCCCGCTGGCGGGCCTGGCCAGGGTCGCGCAGCGCCATGGTCTGCCGCCACCGGACATCAGTGTCGGGGTGCGCTCCGGGGACACCCCGCCCGCGGCGCGCCGCCAGCTCATCGCGCGCCCTCCCGACGTGCTGATCACCACCCCCGAGTCGCTGTTCCTGATGCTGACCTCGGCCGCGCGCGAGACCCTGGCCGGGATCCAGACGGTGATCGTCGACGAGATCCACGCCATCGCGGGCGGCAAGCGCGGCGCCCATTTGGCCCTGTCGCTCGAGCGGCTGGATGCGCTGCGTGAGGGGCGGCCCGCGCAGCGCATCGGGTTGTCGGCGACCGTGCGCCCGCCCGAGGAGCTGGCCCGGTTCCTGTCCGGCCAATCCCCCACCGCCATCGTGGCTCCGCCGTCGGCCAAGACCCTCGAGCTGACGGTGCAGGTTCCGGTACCCGACATGGCCAACCTGGCGGCCAACAGCATCTGGCCCGATGTGGAAGCGCGCCTGGTCGACCTGATTGAGTCGCACAGCTCGACCATCGTGTTCGCCAACTCGCGGCGACTGGCCGAACGGCTGACCGCCCGGCTCAACGAAATCCACGCCGAACGGTCGGGCATCGACCTGCCGTCTGAGGGAAACCCGGGGGTGCCCGGCGGGGCGCCGGCCCACCTGCTGGGCAGCGGCCAGACATTCGGCGCGCCGACGGTGCTGGCGCGCGCCCACCACGGGTCGGTCAGCAAGGAGCAGCGCGCGGTCGTCGAAGAGGACCTCAAACGTGGCCTGCTCAAGGCGGTGGTGGCGACGTCGAGCCTGGAGTTGGGCATCGACATGGGCGCGGTCGACCTGGTGATCCAGGTCGAGGCGCCGCCGTCGGTGGCCAGCGGGCTGCAACGCATCGGGCGGGCCGGCCATCAGGTCGGCGAGGTATCGCAGGGCGTGCTGTTCCCCAAGCACCGCACCGACCTGATCGGCTGCGCGGTCACCGTGCAGCGCATGCTCGCCGGCCAGATCGAGACGATGCGGGTGCCGGCCAACCCGCTCGACATTCTGGCGCAGCAGACCGTGGCGGCCGCCGCCCTCGAGCCCCTGGACGCCGACCGGTGGTTCGACACGGTGCGCCGCAGCGCCCCGTTCGCGACGCTGCCGCGCAGCGTGTACGAGGCCACCCTGGACTTTTTGAGCGGCAAGTACCCTTCCACCGAATTCGCCGAGCTGAGACCGCGACTGGTCTACGACCGCGACACGGGCACGCTCACCGCGCGGCCCGGCGCCCAGCGGCTGGCGGTCACCTCCGGCGGCGCCATCCCCGATCGCGGCCTGTTCACCGTCTACCTCGCTTCTTCCGTTGAAGACTCCGAAAAGCCTTCGCGGGTGGGCGAACTCGACGAGGAGATGGTCTACGAGTCGCGACCCGGTGACGTCATCTCGCTGGGCGCCACCAGCTGGCGGATCACCGAGATCACCCACGACCGGGTGCTGGTGATCCCCGCGCCGGGCCAGCCGGCCCGGCTGCCGTTCTGGCGCGGCGACGACGCCGGCCGCCCGGCCGCGCTCGGCGCCGCGCTCGGCGCGTTCACCGGCGAGCTCGCCGGGCTGAACCGCGAGGCATTCGACAAGCGTTGCGCCGGTTTGGGTTTTGACGCCTACGCGACCGACAACCTGTGGGGGCTGCTGGACGAGCAGCGCGTAGCCGCCGGGGTGGTGCCCACCGACGCCACGCTGCTGGTCGAGCGGTTCCGCGACGAACTCGGCGACTGGCGGGTGATCCTGCACTCGCCGTACGGGCTGCGGGTACACGGGCCGCTCGCGCTGGCCGTGGGGCGGCGGCTGCGCGAACGCTACGGCATCGACGAAAAGCCGACCGCCTCCGATGACGGCATCGTGGTGCGCCTGCCCGACACCGTTTCCGAGAGCGGCACAGACGCGCCTCCCGGCGCGGAATTGTTCGTGTTCGACGCCGACGAGATCGAGCCCATCGTCACCGCAGAAGTGGGCGGTTCGGCGCTGTTCGCGTCGCGGTTCCGCGAATGCGCGGCCCGCGCGCTGCTGCTGCCCCGCCGTCACCCGGGGCGCCGTTCGCCGCTGTGGCACCAGCGGCAGCGCGCCGCCCAGCTGCTGGACGTCGCCCGCAAGTACCCCGACTTCCCGGTGGTGCTGGAGACCATCCGCGAATGCCTGCAGGACGTCTACGACGTCCCCGCCCTGGTGGGGCTGATGGCCGGCATCGCCCAGCGCAAGGTGCGGGTGCTCGAGACGGAGACGGCGCGGCCGTCGCCCTTCGCGGCCTCCCTGCTGTTCGGCTACGTCGGCGCGTTCATGTACGAGGGCGACACCCCGCTGGCCGAGCGCCGGGCCGCGGCGCTGTCGCTGGACAGCACCCTGCTGGCCGAGCTGCTGGGCCGGGTCGAGCTGCGCGAGCTGCTCGACCCGGACGTCGTCGCCGCGACGGGCCGCCAGCTGCAGCACCTGTCTGCGGACCGGGCCGCCCGCGACGCCGAGGCCGTCGCCGACCTGCTGCGGCTGCTCGGCCCGTTGACCGAAGAGGAGGTCGCCGCGCGGGCCGGCGGGGCGGAGGTGGGCGGGTGGCTGGAGGGCCTGCGCGCCGCCCGGCGCGCGCTGACGGTGTCGTTCACCGGCCGCAGCTGGTGGGTGGCGGTCGAAGACATCGGCCGGCTGCGCGACGGCGTGGGGGCCGCGGTTCCGCTGGGCGTTCCGGCCGCCTTCACCGAGGCCGTCGCCGACCCCCTCGGCGAGCTGCTGGGCCGCTACGCGCGCACCCACACCGCCTTCACCACCACCGAGGCCGCCGCCCGGTTCGGGCTGGGGCTGCGGGTGACGGCCGACGTGCTGGGCCGGCTGGCGGCCGACGGCAGGCTGGTGCGGGGCGACTTCGTCGCCGCTCCCCCGGTGTCCGGGGCCGGAGGCGAGCAGTGGTGCGACGCCGACGTGCTGCGCATCCTGCGGCGCCGCTCGCTGGCGGCGCTGCGCGCCCAGGTGGAACCGGTGAGCACCGCCGCGTACGGGCGGTTCCTGCCGGCCTGGCACCGGGTGGGCTCACCCGGTTCCCCGGGCCAGTCGGGGCTGGACGGCCTGATGTCCGTGATCGATCAGCTGGCCGGAGCGCGGATGCCGGCCTCGGCCATCGAACCGCTGGTGCTGAGCCCGCGGGTGCGCGACTACGCCCCCGCCATGCTCGACGAGCTGCTCGCGACCGGCGAGGTCACCTGGTCGGGCGGCGGGGCGATCTCGAGCAGCGACGGCTGGATCGCGCTGCACCCCAGCGATTCGGCGCCGCTGACGCTCACCGGTCGCGCCGAGATCGACTTCACCGACGCCCACCGCGCGATCCTGAACACGCTTTCGGGGGGCGGCGCGTACTTCTTCCGCCAGCTCGCCCACGACGCGATCGGCGAGGCCGCCCTGAAAGCCGCGCTGTGGGAACTGGTCTGGGCCGGCTGGGTCACCGGCGATACCTTCGCGCCGATCCGCGCCATGCTCGGCGGCGCGGGCGCGCGCAAGCGTTCCGCCCCCGCGCACCGCTCGCACCGCCCGCCGCGGCTGAGCCGCTACAACCTGGCCCACCCCACCGCGCGCGGCACCGACCCGACGGTGGCCGGGCGATGGTCGGCGCTGCCGGCTCCCGAGCCGGATTCCACCCTGCGCGCCACCTACCAGGCCGAGCTGCTGTTGAACCGCCACGGCGTGCTGACCCGGGGCGCGGTGACGGCCGAGGGCGTGCCGGGCGGGTTCGCCATGCTCTACAAGGTGCTCAGCACCTTCGAGGAGTCCGGCAGATGCCAGCGCGGCTACTTCGTGGAGTCGTTGGGGGGCGCCCAATTCGCCGTCGCGTCCACCGTCGACCGGCTGCGCGGGTTCACCGATGGAATCGACCCGGAACGGCCCCACTACCGGGCGGTCGTCCTGGCCGCCACCGACCCGGCCAACCCCTACGGCGCCGCCCTGCCCTGGCCCGCCCCGAGCGACGACGAGCAAGGCAACGGGGCCCGGCCCGGCCGCAAGGCGGGTGCGCTCGTCGCGCTGGTGGACGGCGAGCTCGCCTGGTTCCTCGAGCGCGGCGGCCGGTCGCTGCTGACATTCACCGACGACCCGGCGGCCGACCACGCCGCGGCCCTGGCGCTGGCCGAGCTGGTCACCGCACGGCGCGTCGAGTCGATCCTGGTGGAACGCATCGACGGCACGCCGACCTTGCAGCCGCGCGCCGGCG
Source organism: Mycobacterium sp. 852002-51057_SCH5723018 (assembly GCF_001667035.1). GTDB lineage: Bacteria > Actinomycetota > Actinomycetes > Mycobacteriales > Mycobacteriaceae > Mycobacterium. Next base: position 24,344 of record NZ_LZIR01000073.1, on the reverse strand, counting down.
GCCCGGGTCCCGTGATCGAGGCGCTATCGGAAGCCGGATTCGCCCGCACGCCACGGGGAATGCGGCTGCGGTGAGCGATGCCCGAGGGTGACACCGTCTGGCACACGGCGGCGACGCTGCGCCAGCACCTGGCCGGGCGCACGCTGACGCGCTGCGATATCCGGGTGCCCCGGTTCGCCACCGTCGACCTCACCGGCCAAAAGGTGGACGAAGTGCTTAGCCGGGGCAAGCACCTGTTCATCCGGGTGGGGCGGGCCAGCATTCACTCGCACCTGAAGATGGACGGCAGCTGGAGGGTCGGCAACCGGCCGGCCCGGGTCGATCACCGCGCGCGAATCATCTTGGAGGCCAACGAGGTCCGCGCGGTCGGGGTGGACCTCGGCGTGCTCGAGGTGCTGGACCGCGACCGCGACTGCGAGGCGGTCGCCCACCTGGGACCCGATCTGCTCGGCCCGGACTGGGACCCCGCGCGCGCCGCGGCCAACCTGACCGCCCGGCCGGACCGGCCGATCGCCGAGGCACTGCTGGATCAGCGGGTGCTGGCCGGCATCGGCAACGTCTATTGCAACGAACTGTGTTTCGTCAGCGGACACCTGCCCACCGCGCCGGTCAGCGCGGTGGGTGACCCGCGTCGGCTGGTCTCTCGGGCCCGGGACATGCTGTGGTCCAATCGATTTCGCTGGAGCCGCTGCACCACCGGCGACACCCGCGCGGGCCGGCAGTTGTGGGTCTACGGGCGAGCCGGGCAGCCTTGCCGGCGCTGCGGCACCCAGATCGCCTACGACGACACCGGTGAGCGCGTGGCGTACTGGTGCCCGTCCTGCCAGCGTTGACCGGTGCTGGCGGGCAATGAAGCACCCCGATGTCGAGATTTGACCGTCCCGCGTTCTCCTGCACACCCGAGGGCCAACGACCCGGCTTGCTTGTAACGCCGGTGAAACTCGACGTCTCTACCTTCGGTTCGACTTGGTCGGCCGAAGGGATTGATGATGACTCAGACCGGCATCTGTGCATCGGCGATTTTAGTGCTCTTAGCGCCGGGCACCGCGGCGGCGCTCGGCTCGGGCGGGGCCGTTGCACGTGCAGACGGCGGGTCTGGCGCGGCCGCGCCGCCGTGTGTTGCTGGACAGGTCGCGGTGGGTGCGAGGGCACAGTCACCGGCGTCAACTCATCGCGCCGTCCGGCTGACCTTCACTCTTGCCGACGGTCGCCCGCCGCGTTCGCTGAGCGGTTATCCGGGTGTCGACTCCGGCGCGGGCGGACCGCTAATCCACGCCGAGCGCACGCTGCGCGGCGCTATGGGCGGGCTGCCGGCCGGGGTCGACGAGCCGCCGACGGTGGTCTTGACACACGACGCCGGGGTGGGTGCGATCGTCGAGGGCCGGGCGGTCGACTCCAACGGCAACCAGTGCCCTACCTATACCGACCTGCGCGTGACCCCTCCGAACATGACCACCACCGCCACGGTAGCCGCCATGATCGACACCTGTTCACTGCAAGTGCATCCGCTCGCCCATTACTGAAATCGAGGGAGTGCACCATGTTTCGGGTCGCGTTACCGGTTGCCGTCGTACTAGTATCGAATTTCGCGATAACCGGCTGCTCCGACGGCTGGTCGGAGCCGGCCGCGCAGCAGAGTTCGGCGGTACCCATCGCGATGCGAGATCCGATGCCCGACAACCCATGCGGTGGAGTGCGGTTCGTGATCGACACCATGCACGCACTGCAGGTCGCATGGCTTCCCGTCGACCGACGCGGAGCTATGCAGCGCATCGCGGACTTCGCAAAGTCGGCGCCACCGGAGATCCGACGTGCGGCCGAGGATGTGAGCGGCGTGTCAGCCAGAGCGATGGAAAAACCTGATGCACGTGCCGAAGTCAGCACCGGCGCGGTCGCCGGTGACTTCGCAGTCCTGGACAACTGGTGCAGCTGGCACTGCCAGCAGTTGCCGAAGTAGGGGCCGGGGCACATGCGGATTACGGAGTGCGGCCGCCTGGCGGTTACGTTGATGGCGTTGCTAATCGGCGCTCTCCTCGCCGCGCCCCCGGTGCACGCCGGCATCGTCGGGTGCTCGCCGGATTGGTCGGAGCCGCAAGCCGAGCTCTACGCGACCGACAACACCGCCATTATCGGCGACGCGGCCGATCCGCGGCTGCAAGACCGATTGCAGCTATTCGAACTCCAAGTCGACGCAACGGTTCTGGGCAATGCCGGCCTACCGGCGGGATCGACGTTGCTCGACGGCGTCTTCTGGTCCTCCGAGCCGCAGCAGGCTACCTATGAGCGGTCTCGGGACTTTCACCTGCAGTGTGTCGGCGAGCTGGAATTGCACGCCATCGCCACCCAAGTCCGTGAGCAGTTCCACCAGGAGTCGGTGTTGGTTTTCGCATATCGACGGCAGGGTGCGCCGGACGCTGATGCAGTCACCGTCGAGGTTCCCGATGTTGACCCGAACCGGTTTCATGACGCGTTGGCCGGTGATCCTCTTGCGAGAGCCCGTCTCGGGGGCGGGTCAGTGACCGAGCAGCACACCCTGATCCTGGTGGCCGACATCGCCGATCTCGGTGTCGCTCGCTCGCTGGCGATCAAGGCTGGGGGCCAGGCTGGGGCCGCCGCCGTGCGCTATGGCCACCGCGAGTTCGTCGACTAGATAAAGGATTTCGATCTCGTTGCATGTTCACCGCTGGGGCACGGGCCCGCGGGTCGTGTTGGTGCACGGCACTTTTGGTGGCCGACCAGTTGCTGGCAATACCCGCCCATCTCGTGGGTTTCTCCTATGGCGGAATCGTCGCCATGCACGCCGCGGCGCGCCAACCCGGGAATGTCATGTCGCTGACGGTGATCGAGCCGCCGGCGACGACCGTCGGCCGCGGGCTACCCGAGGTCGATACCCATGGCGCGCAGCTTCGTGCGCTGCTGAGCGCGGCATCAGCCTGCACATGCATCCGTCGTCTACGGCACGGGGCAGCAGCCACACGTTTCGTCATGTCGGCGCGTCCCGACGTGTCGTCGTGCTGCCCGACTAAGGCATCAATGGATGCGGCGGGCCCGAGCGGCGGAAGATGGGCATTGGGGTATCGCGGTCAGCTTCGAATTGACGTTGTCGCTTGTAGCCAGATACTTTGCGCGATGATCGCAGCACCAGCGGCTCGGCTTGGCGTCAGCACGCTCAGCAAGGAGGTCCCCAGCGATGACGACCGGCCAAGCGCGGATTCGCAATCCCCAGCGAGCACCATTGCGCCGCCTTGTCCTTACGGCCGCGCTGCTTGGCCTGGCCGGCGTGGCCACCCCGACCGCGCGCGCCGACGCGGTCGACAACGCGTTCCTGAGCGCGGTGAAGGCCAAGGGCATCGACTTCGCATCACCGCAGGCCGCGATCGTTGCGGGGCATGAGGTCTGCGACGAGCTTGATCTGGGACGGCAGAAATCCGACATCGCGTCCGAGGTGATGAACAACAGCAAGCTGGACGGCTACCGCGCGGGCTATTTTGTCGGCGCGAGCGTGTCCGCGTACTGCCCGAGGTATCACGCGTCGACCTAGCGTTCAGGTCATGAGATCGCGCCCACCGCCGTCGACAACCGCGGCGTGAACCCGGGCGGAATGGGGACATACCCGTTGTCGGCCAGACCATTCTGGCCGGCGCCGATCGCGCTTTGCAGGAACGCCTTCACGGCCGTACCGACCTGCGGATCGGGGTACTTGGAGCACACGATCTCGTAGGTCGCCAGCACGATCGGGTAGGCGTCGGGCTGGTTGGGCCGGTAGAACGAAATCGTGTCGAGGGCGAGGTCGTTGCCCTGTCTGATGAACCAGGCAGCCGAAATTGTCTTGCCCACGGACTCCGCGCTGATCGCTACCGGGTCCGGGCCGGCCGACGTGATGACCTTGGCCGTGCCCAGGTGTTGCGCCTGGGCGAACGACCACTCGATGTAGGTGATCGACCCTTCGGCGGCCTTGACGGCCGCGGCGGCGCCGTCGTTGCCCTTGGCGCCCTCGCCGACACCGCCGTTGAAGTTCTTTCCGGCGCCCTTCCCCCAGACGCCATTGGACGCGGTGTCGAGGTATCGCTGAAAGTTGTCGGTGGTGCCGGAGTCGTCGCTGCGGAAGATCACGCGAATCGGCTCGGCGGGCAAGGCAGCACCCGGGTTCAGCGCCTGGATCGCGGGATCGTTCCAGGTGGTGATGCCGCCGTTGAAGATCTTGGCCGCGGTGGGACCGTCGAGGCTCAGCGACGTCACACCGTTGACGTTGTAGGCGATGGCGACGGGGCCGAAGACCACCGGCAGGTTCCACACCGGCGAGCCGCACCGCTGCTCGGACCTGGCGTACTCGTCCTTGCTCAGCGGCGAGTCGGAGCCCGCGAAATCGGTTTGGTTGCCGATGAATTCGCTGATACCGGCCCCGGAACCATTCGGCGTGTAATTCACCGACTGCCCCGGGCAGGCTTGTTCGAAGGCGTTGACAAACCGGGTCATCGCGTTTTGCTGGGCCGTGGAGCCACTGGCCTTCAGGGTCGCCTTGCCGCCGCAGCTCACCTTCGGTGACGACGTGCCCGTCGTCGCGCTGGTGCCGGTGGCGTTGTGGTCACCGCCACACGCCGACAACAGCATCGCGGCCGCGGCCAAAAGTCCCAGCGCGGCGCCAAATCGATTAAATTCCAATCGAATTGCTGGACTAGCCGCGGTTCGCCGAACTGCTGTGCTCCACGCGGCCATGAGGCATGGTAACAAGATCGCCCGTCGGTCGCGCGCCGTCGCCAACCGGTGACCCATCGCGCCCGGAAACCGTTGGGGGCCAAGGCGCTAATTGCGGGCGTGCGCCAGGAAAAACTGCGCTATGACCTCCGAGGCGTCCAGCGCCCGGGAGGTGCGCCCGATGATCGCCTGGGGCAGATACTGTTTGCCGCCCGGCCAGGTGTGGCCACCGTCGTCGATCTGGTAGAGCACCACCTCGGTGGACGCCGCGCACACGGCGGAATCGAAGCGTCGAACGACGGTGCCGTCCCCGACGGTGGGCAGCACCTGCGCCGACGGATCGCCTTGGCAGCCATCGGCCGAGCGCCACTTGTCCACCATGGTGGTGACGGAGACGGAGTGGCTGACCCCGCCGCGACCGTGCACGTCGCCGCCCTTGAACGGCACCAGCGGGTCGGCGGTGCCGTGCGTCTCCAGGACGGACACCGGCCGCGACGGGTTGCAGGCCACGCCGGCGCCCAGCGTGCCCGCCACGGGCGCGATCGCGGCGAAGACGTCGGCGCGGTCGCAGGCCAGCCGGTTGGACATGAAGCCGCCGTTGGACATGCCGGTGGCGAAAACATGCCCGGGCGCGATGTTGTAGTCGCTCTGCATTTTTGCCACCAGGGCAACCAGGAATCCGACGTCATCGACGTGGTGGCGGTCCGCGGGCGACGCCCCCCGCCCGTCGGCCCAGCTCTTCTCCAAACCGTCGGGATAGACCACCAGCAGATTGTGGGCATCGGCGACGGTGTCGAAGTCGGTCAGCCCCCGCTGCCCCACCCCGGTGCCGCCGCCGCCGTGCAGGCTGAGCACCAGCCCGACGGGATCACCGGGCGGCACGTGCACCGTGTACGTGCGATCCATGCCGCCGGAACGAAAGGTGCCCGGCAGATCTTGAGCGCTGGCCGCCGACACATGCCGCTCGCCGCAACCGACCATGCAGAGCGCGAGCACGGCGAGCGACAACCAGCGCGCGTACGGCATGGCCGTCAAATTACCGATCCTGCGGCCGGCGGCGGAGCCAGACTCGGTGTTGCGCCGTTCGCAATATCGGCGATCATTGGAAGATGCCAATCCGTAACCCGCTGGCAACGTTCGAGACCGAACCTACACTCATATAACAACGGCTCTTCCGTCCCACAGGGGTATCAGAAATGACGAACATCCGTGCCCGCAAGCGCAGCCCGCGGCTGGCGCTGTTGGCTGCTGGCTTCCTACCGGCCGTGGCCCTGCTCGGCCCGGTCACCCCGGCCCCGACCGCTCACGCCGACGGCACCGACGACGCGTTCATCACGGCGTTGCACAACCATGGCATCGAGCACGAGTCACCCAAGTCGGCGATCGCGGCCGGCCATCTGGTGTGCCACCAACTCGACATGGGCAAGACCCAGGAGCAGATCGCGACCGACGTGATGAACAGCAGCAAGCTGGACGGCGACAACGCCGGGTACTTCGTCGCCCTCGCCGAGCGCGCCTACTGCCCGCAGTACGCGGACGTCCCGTCCTGACGGGGTAAGCCCCTGGCGATCGGCACGCCGAAGAGCGCGGGGATCGCGGGTTTGCGCGATCGCCGCACAGTCAAAGGCTGTAACCTGCAGCAAACGCGCCGTAACGCGCGGTTAGCAATCAACGGCAGTTTTGCTCGGTGGGAGTAGCGGAAATGACTTGCACCCCTACGCGCGCGCCCGGCCTCGCGCTGCTGGTCTGGGCCACCGGCCTGGTGCTGGCCGGGCCGCTCGCCCCCCTGGCCGCGGTAGCCCCCGTCGCCCAGGCGGACGCGACCGACGACGCCTTCCTGTCGGCGCTCAAGGCGAAGGGCATCCGCTTCGGTTCACCCGATAAGGCCTTCGTCGCCGGTCACGAGGTGTGCGACGAGCTGGCCAACGGCAAGACGGCGGTCCAGGTTGCCTCGACCGTGCAGAGCAACAGCGACATGGACGGCTACCACGCCGGTTACTTCGTCGGAGCGGCCATCCGCGCCTACTGCCCGGAGTTCGCGTCTTAACTTGATCGCAATGCCGCGCTCGCAAGGACGTGACTTGGCGGCACGAAAATTCGTGTACCAACGACCGCGGAGAACTATTTAAGTGGTATCGAGAATTTTAGTCGGCGCCGCACTTGCCATCGGGACGGCAATCGCGATCGCGGCACCGGCCGGCGCCGACCCCAGCGTGTTCAATGACCTCAGTTGCAGTTGCCCGCAGACGGTCTCGAACGGCGGGATCTCACTCACCGAGCAATTGCAACGGGGCATCCAGGCGGGTCTCACCGGCGTGGATCCCGTCCAGGCCAACCAGTAACCTCCGGCGTCAGCCCGTACTCTGAGCCCACTCTCAGCCCGCCGACGGCGGGCGTGGCATGACCGTGCCCTTGAGTTCCAGCCCGTATTCGATGTCGTCGTAGTCGCGTCCCTCCTTCGGACGCTTGCGCGCCTTGGTCGGCGGCGGCATCATGAACGGCGGCATCGGGATCGACGGCAAGCCGAATTCCCCTGTAGGCAGCGGGGATACGGCCGACGCGAGTTGGACCGCCGGCGCGGCGCGCAGCATCCCCACCAGCGCCGGCGGCATGGTCAGCTTGCCGATCGAAACCCCCACTCCCACCGCCGCGGTGGGCGCCGATCCGACCGCGCGCGCCGCGTTGGCCAGGTTGGCCGCGATGCCGCTCACCGCCGCCTCACCCTCGGCGAGGCCCTGCCCCACGTCGCTGCCCAGGCTCTGAATGCCCTGCGCCGTCGAGACCTGCGCCAGATAGCTGAGCAGGTTGATCGGAATCCCGCCCGCGATGAACTGGTCGGCGTAGGTGTTGGCCAGCCCGAACCAGCCCTTCTGGGGGTTGAAGCCGCCGGGGGTGGAAAGGAGCGACGTCAAAAAATCTCCCAACGCCGTTTGCGCCGGGGTGGCGGCGGCGGGCGTGGCGCTCGCCTGAGCGGCCGCCGCTGTCGGGCTGACGATCGAGGCCGGCGACGAGAACTGGGGCAGCTGAAGGGCTTGGGCCGTGGCGGCCCGGTAGCGATACATCGCGGCCGAGTTGTTCACCCACATCGCCTCGTACTGGGACTCGGTTTCGGCGATCGGCGCCAGGTTGGTCCCGAGCCAGTTGGTGGCCACCAACTGCGCCAGCCGCGCCCGGTTGGCGCTGACCGCCGCGGGAACGACCACGGTCTGGCGAGTCGATTCGAATGCCGCCGCGGCGGCCTGCGCTGAGGAGGCCACCTGCTGGCACTGCGCCGCGGTGGTGCGCAACCAGGCGAGGTAGGGCTCGACTGCCCCGGCCATCGCGTCCGCCGACGGACCGCTCCAGTCCTCGGCCAGCGACGACAACACCGAGGCGTAGCCGGGAAGCGAGTCCTCCAGCTCGAGGCCCAACTGCTGCCACACATCCGCAGCCTCGACCCATGAGCCGGCACCGGGTCCGGAGTGGATCAGCGCCGAGCTGATTTCGGGGGGCAGGATTCCAAAATCCATGACATCACCCCGGCGGACCCGGGTAGGCTGAACACGGCGTGGTGACTTTTGCGGCGATCCCCAAATGCGTTAAGCGCCGGGACATTTCGCGGTCCCACCGCTTTTCGCCCGGGCCCGCGGCATTCGGCGTACGAGGTCGTTGTGCACCATGGGCGGGCCTCACCCACCCCATGGCGATCGGGGCATCACCGTTCCCTTGAGCTCGGCGCCGACTTGAAGGTCTTCGGGCTTTGGTTGCTTGCGCTTGCGCCAACCGCTGCCCGCGGAGATGGGTGGCGGCATCAGCGGCGGAAGCATCGGGAACCCGGCGTCCGCACCGTCCAGCGGCGACGCCGCCGACGCGAGTTGGACCGGCGTTTGTGAACCGGGCAGTAGGCCCACCACGGCGGGCGGCGCCGTCAGCTTGCCCAGCGACACGCCGACGCCCATCGCTCCCGTGGGCGCCGATCCGACGGCCCGGACTGCGCCGGCAAGATTTGCCGTCGCCCCTCCCAGCGCCGCCTCACCCTCCGATATGCCCTGCCCGACTTCGCCTCCGACGCTCTGTAGCGCCTGCGCGGACGTGCTCTGCGCCAGATAGCTGAGCAGGTTGATCGGGAAGCCGGACGAGATGAACTGGTTCGCGTAGGTGTTGGCCAGGCCGAACCAGCCGACGTTGGGGTCGAAACCGAAGGGGGTGCTGACGAGGTTCGTCAGCAAGTCCCCGATCGCCGTTTGCGCCGGGGTGGCGGCGGCGGCCGACGTGGCGGTGGTTTGGGCGGCCGCGGCCGCCGGACTGGCGATCGAAGGCGGCGACGAGAACTGGGGCAGGTCCAGCGCTTGCGTCGAGGCGGCCTCATAGCGGGACAACGACGCCGAATTGTTAGCCCACATGTTCTGATATTGGGCTTCGTTTTCGGCGATGGCGGCAAGGTTGCTGCCGAGCCGGTCGGTGGCCAGCAACTGCGCCAGCTGGGCCCGGTTCTGGCTGACCACCGAAGGCTGAACGACCGACGACTGCGTCTGGGTGAACGCGACCGCGGCGGCCTCCGCCGATGCGGCCAGCTGCTGACACTGCTGCGCGGTGGTGCGCAGCCAGGCGAGAAAGGGCTCGGCGGCCTGGGTCATCGCCGCGGCGGACGGCCCCTGCCAGGTCTCGGTCAGGGAAGATACGACCGAGGCATAGGTCGGAACGGTCTGCTCCAGCCCGACGCCCAGGTTCTGCCACGCGCCGGACGCCTCGAGCAGTGACCCCGCGCCGGGACCCGAGTGGATCAGCGCCGAGGTGATTTCGGGCGGCAACGCCATGAAGTCCATGACTGTCACACTCACCATGTCGGATACGGCCTAGCAAACTCGCGTTGACCGCACAGCGAATACCCGTCAAACACTGCGGAATACTCGTCAAACATTGCGCATCCCCGCCTCCCGTTGCCGAATCCTTCGCCGACAACGATAGCCCGTCAAGTAACTTCCAATTGGCTTACGGCGCTGAGCGGCGTCGATCGGCGGGAGTTGGTCGATGCTCAGCGCCGGTTCTTGGAGCCGCCTGGATAGAAGCCCATAGCCCAGGTAGGCATGCTGGCCGCGATGCAGGAAATTGGGTCGGTCAACAACGTCAGCCCACCCGCGGCGATCACGGCAAACGCCCCGGGGCCGCAACCGGTTACGGCCCCGGCCGGGGGCTGACGAACTCGCGGCGCAAACCCGTGCGCGGATCGGCGAACTCGATGCGCTGCGCCAGCAACCGCAGCGGCGTCCCGAAGTCGTCGGCCGCTACGTCAATCATGTTGGGGTACAACGGGTCCCCCTCGATCGGTATGCCGAGCGAGGCCATGTGCAGCCGCAGCTGGTGGGTGCGCCCGGTGCGCGGCGTCAGCCGGTACAGGCCATCGGAAATCCGCTCCACCAACGTCACCGCGTTCGGTGCGCCCGGCTCACAGACCGCCTGTAGGTGTCCCCGGCGCTTGACGATGCGGCTGCGGACGACGCGCGGCAGCTTCAGGGCCGGGTCGACGGCCGCGCGCGCCAGGTAGGTCTTGGCGACCAGGCCGCGGGCGAACAGCGTCTGGTAGGCGCCGCGCACCTCGCGCCGGGTGGTGAACAGCAGCACCCCGGCGGTCAACCGGTCGAGCCGGTGCGCCGGGCTCAGGTCGGGTAATCCCAGTTCCCGGCGCAGCCGCACCAGCGCGGTCTGCGCGACGTGGCGCCCCCTCGGCATGGTCGCCAGAAAGTGCGGCTTGTCGACGACGACGATGTCGGCGTCGCGATGGAGCACCCGGATGTCGAAGGGCACCGGCACTTCGTCGGGAAGTTCGCGATAGAGGTAGACGGCCGAGCCGGCGGGCAGCACCGTGGCCTCGTCGACCACCGCGCCGTCGGCGCCGACGACCTCCCCGCCCATGACCTTGGCGCGGGCCGCCGGGCCGAACCGGGCGGTCAGCTCGGCCAGCACCGGTCCGCCGTGCAGCCGCAGGCGGGCCGGGCCCAGTCCGTCGCGGACGGGCAGAGGCGGCGGCCTCAACTGAGCGGCACCGGCTCGAGGAGCTCGGCGCGCGGCTCCGGCGCGCTGGCCCGAAGCTCGTCGGCCGACACGTCATCGGGCTGGGCCTGCGACAGTATTTCCGCCTCCACCCGCGCGCTGTAGTTGGCGACCTCGCGGTCGATGTCCGCGGCCGTCCAACCCAGCGCGGGCGCCACCACGTCCGCGACCTCCCGGACGCAGTCGACACCGCGGTGGGGGTACTCGATGGAGATGCGCGTCCGGCGGGCCAGGATGTCCTCGAGGTGCAGGGCCCCCTCGGCGGTCACCGCGTACCGGGCCTCCACCTTCAAGTAGCCCGGCGCCTCCTTGATCGGGCTGAGCAGGCCCGGCTCGTCGTCGCCCAATGCCAGCACGTCGCCGACCAGCGACCCGTAGCGGTCCAGCAGGTGGCGCACCCGGTACGGGTGCAGGCCCTTCAGCGCGGCGACGTGTTCGGCCTGGTTGACCAGCGCGAAGTACCCGTCGGCGCCGAGCAGGGTGACCTTCTCGGTGATGGACGGCGCCACCCGGGCCGGGACGAACTGAGCCGCGGCGTCGATCGCGTCGGCGGCCATCACCCGGTAGGTGGTGTACTTGCCGCCGGCGATCGCGACCAGCCCGGGCGCGGGGACCGCCACGGCGTGCTCACGCGACAGCTTGGAGGTTTCCTCGCTCTCGCCGGCCAGCAGCGGCCGCAGCCCGGCGTACACGCCGTCGATGTCGGCGTGGGTCAGCGGCGTGGCGAGCACGGTGTTGACGGTGCCAAGGATGTAGTCGATGTCGGCCTTGGTCGCCGCGGGGTGGGCGAGGTCGAGGTTCCAGTCGGTGTCGGTGGTTCCGATGATCCAGTGGCTGCCCCACGGGATGACGAACATCACAGATTTCTCGGTGCGCAGGATGATCGCGACGTCGCTGACGATGCGGTCCCGCGGCACCACCACGTGCACGCCCTTGGACGCGCGCACCTGGAACCGCCCGCGCTGCTTGGACAGCGCCTGGATCTCGTCGGTCCACACCCCGGTCGCGTTGACCACCACGTGGCCGCGGACCTCGGTGATCGCGCCGTCCTCGGAGTCGCGGACCCGCACGCCGGTCACCCGGTCACCCTCGCGCAGCAACGCGACCACCTGGGTGGAGGACCGAACCACCGCGCCGTAATGCGCGGCGGTGCGCGCGACGGTCATGGTGTGCCGGGCGTCATCGACCACGGTGTCGTAGTAGCGGATCCCCCCGATCAGCGAGGTGCGCTTCAGCCCCGGGCTCAACCGCAAGGCACCCGCGCGAGTCAAATGCTTTTGCGCGGGAACGGATTTCGCGCCGCCGAGCCGGTCATAGAGGAAGATGCCGGCGGCGGTATAGGGCCGTTCCCAGACCCGATGGGTCAACGGGAACAGGAACGGCATCGGCCTGACCAGGTGGGGCGCCAGCTTGGTCAGTGACAGCTCGCGCTCGTACAGCGCCTCACGGACCAGGCCGAATTCCAGTTGCTCGAGGTAGCGCAGCCCGCCGTGGAACATCTTCGACGAGCGGCTCGACGTGCCCGACGCGAAGTCGCGCGCCTCGACCAGCGCCACCTTGAGCCCCCGGGTGGCGGCGTCCAACGCGCATCCCGAGCCCACCACGCCGCCGCCGATGACCACCACGTCGAACTGCTCGCTGCCCAGCCGCTCCCAGGCCACCTGTCGCTGCTCCGGTCCCAGCGCGGAAGCCGGCGAGCGTTGCTCGCTAGGTGCGTGGATCGGGTCGCTCACTGCGGAGACTCCTGTCGGTTACTCGTCAGTAGGACGGTGCTGCACCAAGGCTAACCGCTGCCGAGTCCCCGCGCCCCGCGTTGGACGGGCCGGTCAGTCCAGATCGTCGTGGGCCATCAGCCGGCGCGCGGCCTCGGTGATCGAACCGGACAACGACGGGTAAACGGCCAGCGTCTGCGCCAATTCGTTGACGGTGATGCGGTTGGTCACGGCCACGGCGATCGGCAGGATCAGCTCCGAGGCGATCGGCGCCACCACCACGCCGCCGATCACCACGCCGGTGGACTTGCGGCAGAAGACCTTGACGAAACCCTGCCGCAGCCCCGACATCTTGGCCCGCGCGTTGGTGCGCAGCGGCAGCATGATGGTCCGGGCCGGCACGGAACCGTCGTCGATCATCGATTGCGGCACCCCCACCGCGGCGATCTCGGGCCTGGTGAACACCGTCGACGCGACCGTGCGCAGCCGGATCGGGCTGACGCCCTCGCCCAGCGCGTGATACATCGCGATCCGGCCCTGCATGGCGGCGACCGACGCCAGCAGCAGCAGGCCGGTGCAGTCGCCCGCGGCGTAGATGCCCGGCACCGAGGTCCGCGACACCCGGTCCACGGTCAGGTAGTTGCCGGGCCCCAGCTCGATGCCGACGCGTTCCAGGCCCAGGCCGCCGGTGTTGGGCACCGATCCGATCGTCATCAGGGCGTGGCTGCCCTCGACGGCGCGGCCGTCGGTCATGGTGACCAGGACGCCGTCCTCGGTGCGGGTGACCGACTCCGCGCGGGCGTTCTTGACGAGCTGGACGCCGCGTTCGGCGAACGCCTCCTCCAGGACCAGCGCGGCGTCGGCGTCCTCGTAGGGCAGCACCCGGTCCCGGCTGGCCGCCACCGTCACCGGCACGCCGAGCTCGGTGTAGGCGTGGACGAACTCGGCGCCGGTGACGCCCGAGCCGACCACGATCAGGTGCTCGGGCAGCGCCTTGAGGTCGTAGAGCTGGCGCCAGGTCAGGATGCGCTCGCCGTCGGGCGGCGCCGACGGCAGGATCCGCGGGCTGGCGCCGGTGGCGATCAGGACGACGTCGGCCTCGTGCTCGGTGGCAACGGGGCCGTCGGGCCCCGGATCGGAATGGGTCGCCCTGATGCGGTGTGTGGCCAACCCGGGGCTGGGGTCGATCAGCTCGCCGCGACCCGCGACCACGTGCACGCCCATGGCGTGCAGCTGGGCGGCGATGTCGGCCGACTGCTCGGAGGCGAGCCGCTTGACCCGGGCATGGATCCGCGGCAGGGAGATCTTCGCGTCGTCGATGTCGATGTCGAAGCCCAGCCGCGGGGCCCGGCGCAACTCGGTGCGCAACCACGTCGAGGCGATGAACGTCTTGGACGGCACGCAGTCGTCCAGCACCGCCGCGCCGCCGACGCCCTCGGAGTCGATGACGGTGACCTCGGTTGGGTCGGCGCGCTCGGAAGACAACGTGGCGGCGACGAGCGCGGCTTCGTAACCGGCCGGCCCTCCGCCGAGGATCACGATGCGGGTCACCACACGCCCTAACCTAACTTGGGTCTGGCTGGCGCCGCAGTGCGGCGTGAGGTGCAAACCCTGCGAAACGCTCGGGTGAATACCGCGTGAGCGGGTGCCGTTTAAGCTTTCCCCGTGCCGATCTACGCCGCATACGGGTCGAACATGCATCCCGAGCAGATGCTGCAGCGCGCACCGCACTCGCCGATGGCCGGAACGGGCTGGCTGCACGGGTGGCGGTTGACGTTCGGCGGCGAGGACATCGGCTGGGAAGGGGCCCTGGCCACCATCGTCGAGGACCCGGACTCGAAGGTGTTCGTCGTCCTCTACGACATGACACCGGCCGACGAGAAGAACCTCGACCGCTGGGAGGGTTCCGAGTTCGGCGTCCACAAGAAGATCCGCTGCCGCGTGGAGCGCCTATCCTCCGACACCACCACCGATCCCGTGCTGGCGTGGCTGTATGTGCTGGACGCCTGGGAGGGCGGCTTGCCGTCGGCGCGGTACCTGGGCGTGATGGCCGACGCCGCCGAGATTGCCGGCGCGCCAGAGGATTACGTGCACGATCTGCGGACCCGCCCGGCCCGCAACATCGGCCCGGGGACCAGCGCCTAGGCCGTCTTGCCGCGAGCGTGCGTGTCTGTACGGCGACACGCCGTTGCGGCCGGCATTCTGCGCACCTTCACGCTGCCCGTCGTAGCTGCGTCTCGAGCCGGCGGACGAGTTCGCCGGGCCGATATCTGACATCTTCGGCAACAATGGGAACTATCGACCACCCCAGCGCTTGAAGTGCAGCAGAGCGTCGGCGGTCCCGTAGAAACGCTTCCGGGCCGGCATGCCAGTCGACACCGTCGTACTCGGCCGCGACGCGTGCTTCCGGCCAGGCGAAGTCGAGCCTCCAGGTGCGCCCCTGCAGGTCCACGACCTCGTACTGCAGGATCGGAGGCGGTAACCCGCCGTCGATCATGACCAGGCGGGCCTCGCTCTCCATCGGCGACTCGGCCAGCGCGGAGGCCCGGCCCGCCCCAGGCCAGGCACAATTCACCCTTCGCGAGCGTGCGCAGAATGCCAGCGGGAACCGGCGTGTCGCGCACAAACACGCACGGTCGCGCGTAGAGGGGGCTAGAACAAGGCCGCTTGCTCGACGATGTTGACCATCACGCGCAGCCCGATATCCAGGGCCCGCTCGTCGAGGTCGAAGTTCGGCTGGTGCAGGTCCAGCTGTGGCCCCTCCCCCGGCCAGACGCCCAGCCGCGCCATCGCGCCGGGAATCTCCTCGAGGTACCAGGAGAAATCCTCGCCACCACCCGACTGCCGGGTGTCGGCCAGCGCGTCGGGGCCGACGGCCTCGATGGCGTGGGTGAGGATGCGCGTCGAGATGTCCTCGTTGACCACCGGCGGTACCCCGCGCCGATATTGCAGCGTGTGTTCGATCGCCAGCGGCGACAGCAGCGCGGACACGGTCTCGCGGATGACCTCCTCGAGCGCGATCCACGTCTGGCGGCTCGCGGTGCGCACGGTGCCGGCCAGCACGCCGGTTTGCGGAATCGCGTTGGGGGCCACGCCGGCGTTGACCGCGCCCCACACCAACACCGTGCCGTTGCGCGGGTCCATGCGGCGCGACAGCACCCCCGGCAGCCCGGTGATCAGGGTGCCCAGGCCGTAGACCAGGTCGGCGGTCAGGTGCGGACGGGAGGTGTGCCCGCCCGGCGAATACAGCGTGATCTCCAGCTGGTCGGCGGCCGAGGTGATCGGGCCTTGCCGGACCGCGATCTTGCCGACCTCCAGCCGGGGATCGCAGTGCAGGGCGAAGATCCTCGACACCCCGCTCAGCGCCCCGGCGGCGATGGCGTCGATCGCCCCGCCGGGCATCAGCTCCTCGGCCGCCTGGAAGATCAGCCGCACCCCGACCGGCAGCTCCGGCACGGTGGCCAGCGCCAGCGCCGTGCCCAGCAGGATCGCGGTGTGGGCGTCGTGCCCGCAGGCGTGCGCGACGTTGGGCATGGTGGAGGCGTACGGGGCGCCGGTTCGCTCGGCCATGGGCAGCGCGTCCATGTCGGCCCGCAGCGCGATCCGCGGCTCGTGTTCGGGACCCATGTCGCAGACCAGCCCGGTTCCGCCGGGCAGCACCTTGGGGTTCAGGCCCGCGTCGGCCAACCGTTCGGCGACGAACTGGGTGGTGGCGTACTCCTGGCGGCCCAGCTCCGGGTAGCGGTGGATGTGCCTGCGCCACTCGACCAGATCGTCGTGGTGCGCGGCCAGCCACGACTCGGCGCTGTCGACGAGGCTCATGGGCGTGCCTCGCTGTGCCGGCGCTGCTGGGCGGCCACCACGCGGTCGCGTTGGCCGGGATCCTGCGCCAGCTGAACGACCGTGCGCGCCAACATGATTGCCCCGTCGACGACGGCGCGGTCGGCGCTGGGGCCGGCGGCGGCAGCGGCGAAGGCCCGCTGGTGCACGGTGGCACCGCCGGCGTCGACCGCGATCACCGGGTGAATCCCCGGCAGCACCTTCGTCACGTTGCCCATGTCGGTGCTGCCCATCGGAAGCCGCGTCTCGTATTCGGGCGCCAGCGGCTCGCGCCCGAGCCGGCGCATCTCGCCCCGGCAAATGTCGGCCAGCCAGGGGTCGGGGTGGAGTTCCGCGTACGGCGGCGCCGGCTGGTCGATTTCGTATTCGCAGCCGGTGGCCAACGCGCCCGCGGCAAAGCACGCGAACATCCTGCCCTCCAGCTCTCGCAGCGAATCCGAGTCGAGCGCCCGGATCGCATACTGCAACGCCGCGTGGCCGGGGATGACGTTGACGGCCTGCCCGCCGTTGGTGACGATGCCGTGTGTCATTTGCCCCGGCGCCAGTTGCTGCCGCAGCAACCCGATCGCCACCTGCGCGACGGTCACCGCGTCGGCGGCGTTGAGGCCCAGGTAGGGGGCGACGGCGGCGTGCGATTCCTTGCCGCGGTAGTTCACCACCACTTCCGACAATGCCAGCGAGCGCGCCCCGGCGATGTCGGCCGGCCCGGGATGCACCATCACCGCCATCGCGACGTCGTCGAACGCGCCGGCCTCCAGCAGCAGCGCCTTGCCCCCGCCGGCCTCCTCGGCGGGGGTTCCCAGCAGCGCGACGGTCAGCCCCAGCTCGTCGGCCACATCGGCGAGCGCCAGCGCGGTGCCCACAGCCGACGCGGCGATGATGTTGTGGCCGCAGGCGTGCCCGATCTCGGGCAGCGCGTCGTACTCGGCGCAGATCCCGACTACCAGCGGCCCGCTGCCGAAGTCGGCGCGGAACGCGGTGTCCAGGCCACCGGCCCGCGCGGTGACCTCGAATCCGCGCTCGGCCACCAGCGCCTGCGCCTTGGCGCAGCTGCGATGCTCCGCGAATGCCAGCTCGGGCTCGGCATGGATGGCATGGGACAACTCGACCAGGTCGGCGCCACGTCGCCGCACGACTTCCTCCACGTTGTCCAATGCGGTCGCTGCGGGCATTCTCGCAGTATCTCACCGCGCGGATTCGCCCATGCCACCCCAAGGGGCTGCGTCGGGATCGGCTGGAGAGTTGCGCAACATCCCGGCGACTTTCCGCCCCTAGCAGTCGTTAAGCTCGCGGAGTGTGAGCGAACCCGACGACCTCGCGCGGCAGGCGGCGCGGGCCATCGCCGAGCGCACCGGGGTCGACGCGCACGACGTCGTCATCGTCCTCGGGTCGGGGTGGTCGCCCGCGGTGGCGGCCCTGGGCTCCCCGACCGTCACGCTGCCCCAGGCCGAACTGCCCGGCTTCGCCCCGCCGACCGCCGTCGGGCACACCGGTGAGCTGTTGTCGATACGCATCGGCGAGCACCGGGTGCTGGTGCTGGTCGGCCGCGTGCACGCCTACGAGGGGCACGACCTGTGCCACGTGGTGCACCCGGTACGCGCGGCGTGCGCGGCCGGTGTGCGCACCGTCGTGCTGACCAACGCGGCGGGCGGGCTGCGGCCGGATATGACGGTCGGCCAGCCGGTGCTGATCAGCGACCACCTCAACCTCACCGCGCGGTCGCCGTTGGTCGGCGCGCAGTTCGTCGACCTGACCGACGCCTACTCGCCGCGGCTGCGCGAGCTCGCGCGCCAATCCGACCCGGAGCTCGCCGAAGGCGTCTACGCCGGCCTGCCCGGACCGCACTACGAGACGCCCGCGGAGGTCCGGATGCTGCGGATGCTGGGCGCAGACCTGGTGGGCATGTCGACGGTGCACGAGACGATCGCGGCCCGCGCGGCCGGCGCCGAGGTGCTGGGCGTTTCGCTGGTGACGAACCTGGCGGCCGGGATCACGGGACATCCGTTGAGCCACGCCGAGGTGCTCGCCGCGGGGGGCGCGTCGGCGGGCCGGATGGGTGCCCTGCTGGCCGGAATCATCGCCCGGCTCTAGCGACGTGACGCCCGAGGAGTGGATCGCCCACGATCCCGACGCCGACACGGCCGCCGAGCTCGCCGCGTGCAGTCCCGACGAGCTGGCGGCGCGGTTCGCCCGCCCTCTTACGTTCGGCACCGCGGGGCTGCGCGGCCCGGTGCGCGGCGGCCCGGACGCGATGAACGTCGCGGTGGTGTCGCGCGCGACGTGGGCGGTGGCCCGGGTGCTGCGGGACCGTGGCCTGGCCGGTTCGCGGGTGATCGTGGGGCGCGACGCCCGGCACGGCTCGGCCGTATTCGCCACCGTGGCCGCCGAAGTGCTTGCGGCCGAAGGGTTTTCGGTGCTGCTGCTGCCCGGCGCGATGCCCACACCGGTGGTGGCGTTCGCGGTGCGCCACACCGGCGCGGCCGCCGGCATACAGATCACGGCCTCCCACAACCCGCCCGCCGACAACGGCTACAAGGTCTATCTCGACGGCGGCATCCAGATCGTCTCCCCTACCGACCGCCACATCGAGGCCGCGATGGCCGAGGCACCGCCGGCCGACGAGATCGCTCGCAAGCCCGTCGCACCCGCCGACACGGATCTGGTCGAGCGCTATATCGGGCGCGCCGCGGCGGTGCGCCGCTCCGCGGGGTCGGTGCGGGTGGTGCTGACACCGCTGCACGGGGTGGGCGGCGCGGTCGCCGTCGACGTGCTGCAACAGGCCGGCTTCCGCGAAGTGCACACCGTCGGGGCCCAGTTCGCGCCCGACCCCGACTTCCCCACCGTGCCGTTCCCGAACCCCGAGGAGCCCGGCGCCGCCGACGCATTGCTGGTGCTTGCCGCGGACGTCTCGGCCGATGTCGCGATCGCCCTGGACCCCGACGCGGACCGATGCGCGGTCGGCATACCCACCACGTCGGGATGGCGGATGCTGTCCGGCGACGAAACCGGTTGGCTGCTCGGCGATTACATCCTGTCCCGGGAGCCGTCGCCCGAAACCGCCGTGGTGGCCAGCACGGTGGTGTCGTCGCGGATGCTGGCCGCGATCGCCGCGCGCTACGGCGCGACCCACGTGGAGACCCGCACCGGCTTCAAGTGGCTGGCGCGCGCGGACTCGGAGGTGCCCGGCGGCACGCTGGTGTACGCCTACGAGGAAGCGATCGGGCACTGCGTGGACCCCGACGCCGTGCGCGACAAGGACGGCATCAGTGCCGCGGTGCTGATGTGTGACCTTGTCGCGACGCTCAAGGCGCAGGATCGATCGGTGCCCGACGCGCTGGACGACCTCGCCCGGCGCCACGGCGTGCACGACGTCGCGGCGGTGTCGCGCCGCGTCGCCGACGCCGGCGAGGCCGCCGAACTGATGCGCCGGCTGCGGGCCGACCCGCCGAGTCGGCTGGCCGGATTCGACACCACCGTCACCGACATCGGCGACGCGCTGATCTTCAGCGCCGGCGACGGCCGGGCGTCGGCGCGGGTGGTGGTGCGGCCCTCCGGGACGGAGCCGAAGTTGAAGTGCTACTTGGAGATTCGTTGCGCGCCGACCGGGGATTTGCGCGATGCCCGGGAACGGGCCGGCGCGCTGCGCGACGAGTTGCTCGCCGAAGTGCGCGGCTGGTGAGCAGGTCCAGGTCTGATTGCCCGGTTTCTCCTCGCGCCACTGCGCGGCGCGCATCGTCACCGGGCCAGCGCGGCCAGCTAACGCGGCCCGAACTGACGGTCACCGGCATCGCCGAGACCCGGCACGATGTAGGCGATCTCGTTGAGCCCGTCGTCGATGGCGACGGTGAAAAGTCGCGCGTCGGGTGCCGTTTTCTCAAGTGCGGCAATGCCTTCCGGTGCGGCAACCGCACACAACGCGGTGATGTCGCGGGCGCCGCGGCGGTGCAGCAGGTCGATGGTGTGCGTCATCGACCCGCCAGTGGCCAGCATGGGATCCAGAATCATCACCGGCTGGTCGCTCAGGTCGTCGGGCAGCGACTCGAGATATCCGGCGGGCCGGTGGGTTTCCTCGTCGCGGGCAACGCCGACGAATCCCACTTGGGCCTGCGGCAACAGCGAAAGCGCCTGGTCCACCATGCCCAGCCCGGCGCGCAGCACCGGCACCAGCAGGGGCGGGTGGGCGATCCGCACCCCGAGCGTCTCGGTCAGCGGCGTGCGGATCGCGAAGGTCTCGCGGGCGGCGTTGCGGATCGCCTCGTACACCAGCATCGCGGTCACGTCACGCAACGCCGCGCGAAAGCCGGCGTTGTCGGTGCGCTCGTCGCGCATCGTCGTTAGCCGGGCCAGCGCCAGCGGGTGATCAACGACGCGCACCTCCACGGGGTTTGACCCTATATAACAATCGGGACTTCATTTGGTTAATGTCGCGCTGACACGCTCGCGTCGGCGCCGCCGCCGTGCCGATCCGCCCATATGCTGCCCGCGTGCGGCGTCGAAGAGGGTTGCTAGACAGGGCATATCGAGGTCTCCGGCTGATCGGGGCGGCCGCGCTGGCGGGGCTGGTCGCCACCCCCCTGGCGCCCCGGGTGGAGCTGGCCGCGGCCGCGCTACCCCGGCCCGCGCACGTCGTGATCGTGATCGAAGAGAACCGGTCCGAGGGCCACATCATCGGCAACAAGTCGACGCCCTTCATCAACGCGCTGGCCGCGGGCGGCGCAAACATGGCCCAGTCGTTCGCCGAGACGCATCCCAGCGAACCGAATTACCTGGCCCTGTTCGCCGGCAGCACGCTGGGGGTCACCAAGGACGCCTGCCCGGTCGACGGTGGCGCCACCCCGAACCTGGCCTCCGAATTGCTGGCCGCCGGCTACACGTTCGCCGGCTACGCCGAGGGCCTGCCCGCGGTCGGCTCGCCGGTCTGCAGCGCGGGCAAGTACGCGCGCAAGCACGTGCCCTGGGCCAACTTCACCAACGTCCCGCCGGCCAACTCGCTGCCGTTCTCGGCTTTCCCGATGGGCAACTACGCCAGCCTGCCCACGGTGTCGTTCGTCATCCCCAACAACGACGACAACATGCACGACGGCTCGATCGCGCAGGGCGACGCCTGGCTGAGCCGCGAGTTGTCGGGGTACGCCAACTGGGCGGTCGCCAACGACAGCCTGCTCATCGTGACCTGGGACGAGGACGACGGCGGCCCGCGCAACCAGATCCCGACGGTGATCTACGGCGGGCACGTGCAGCCCGGGACCTACAACGAGCAGATCAACCACTACAGCGTGCTTTCCACGCTGGAGCAGATGTACGGGCTACCGAAGACGGGCTACGCGGCCGGTGCCGCGCCGATCGCCACCATCTGGGCCGCCTGACGGGTTGGCCGGGCCGGGCGCCTTCCCCGCCCGTCGCTATTGTGTGCCGCATGGCTGCTGACCTCGTGCCCATCCGCCTGAGCCTGTCCGCCGGTGACCGCTACACCGTGTGGGCACCCCGCTGGCGTGATGCCGGCGACGAATGGGAGGCGTTCCTGGGCAAGGACGAGGACCTGTACGCGTTCGAGGCCGTGGCGGACCTGGTCGCGTTCGTGCGGTCCGATGCCGACAACGACCTCGTCGACCACCCGGGGTGGAAGGACCTCACCTCGGCGCACGCGCACCGATTCGAACCCGCCGAGGACAGGCAGTTCGACCTGGTGGCGGTCGAGGAGCTGGTGGCCGAGAAGCCGACCGAGGAATCGGTGGCCGCGCTGGCCGGTGCGCTGGCGATCGTGTCGTCCGTTGGATCGGTGTGCGAGCTGGCGGCGGTGTCGAAGTTCTTCAACGGCAACCCGAACCTGGGCACGGTCGCCGGCGGCATCGACCACTTCACCGGCAAGGCGGGCCAGAAGCGCTGGAACGCGATCGCCGAGGTGATCGGCCGAAGCTGGGACGACGTGCTCAGCGCGATCGAAGACATCATCAGCACCCCGGAGGTCGACGAAAAGCTGTCGGCCACGGCCGCCGAGGAGCTCGACGGGGAGCCCGAAGAGGACGAGCAACCGGCCGACGAGGACGCCGTCGAGGAATCCTCGGAGGAATCCGAAGAGGACGAAACCGAGGACGCCGAGGACGCTGACGCCGCCGAAGGCTCCGAAGAAGAGGAGGTGGACCCCGCCCCCGACGACATGGTCGTGCTGGGCGGCGACGAGGACTTCTGGCTTCAGGTGGGCATCGACCCGATTCGGATCATGACGAGTTCGGGCACGTTCTACACGCTGCGCTGCTACCTGGACGATCGCCCAATCTTCCTGGGCCGCAACGGGCGGATCAGCGTGTTCAGTTCGGAGCGGGCGCTGGCGCGCTACCTGGCCGACGAGCACGACCACGACTTGGCCGATTTGAGCACCTACGACGACATCCGCACCGCGGCCACCGACGGCTCCCTGTCGGTCGAGGTCACCGACGACAACATCTACGTGCTCAGCGGGCTGGCCGACGACTTCGCCGACGGGCCCGACGCGGTGGATCGCGACCAACTCGACCTGGCCGTCGAGCTGCTCCGCGACATCGGGGACTACTCCGAGGAGAGCACCGTCGACAAGGCGCTCGACACGGGACGGCCGCTGGGCAAGCTGGTGGCCTACGCGCTGGAGCCCGACTCGATCGCCAAGCCCACGCCCCCGTACGCCGCGGCGGTCCG
This sequence comes from Mycobacterium sp. 852002-51057_SCH5723018, assembly GCF_001667035.1. Taxonomy (GTDB): domain Bacteria; phylum Actinomycetota; class Actinomycetes; order Mycobacteriales; family Mycobacteriaceae; genus Mycobacterium. Next base: position 1,395 of record NZ_LZIR01000073.1, on the reverse strand, counting down.
GGAGTGGGAAAGGTTGGAGCAGTTCGTCGACGGGCGGCTCCGGCGCGAGTAGCCGCCGCGCGTTTGACGGTCTTTCAAGACTCCTCTTTACTGGCGGGCAGCATCAAGGGCTGGACGGGAAGGTGAGGTCTGTGTCGCTTCCCGGCATCGGCCCGCTCCCCCTGTACGGCTTCCAGCGCCCGGGCTTGCTGTTGTTCGGCCTGATCCCGGTGGCCCTGCTCGCGGTCTACGTCCTGGTGCAGGCCCGGCGCCGGCGCCGCCTGCACCGCTACACCGACTCGGTGGTGCCGCAGTCGTTGTGGCGGCATGTCCCGATCGCGGTCTCGCTGCTGTCGCTGATCCTGTTGACCATCGCCCTGGCCACCCCGACGCACGACATGCGCATCCCGCGCAACCGGGCCTGCGTGGTGCTGGTCATCGACATGTCGAACTCCATGCGGGCCACCGATGTCGAGCCCAACCGGCTCAAAGCGGCCGAGCAGGCGGCCAGCCAGTTCGCCAGCCAGCTGACGCCCGGCATCAACCTCGGGCTGGTCGGGTTCGCCGGGACGCCCTACCTGCTGGTGCCACCGACGCCGCAGCACCAGGCGACGCTGGAAGCGCTCAAGAAACTGGAGTTCGGCGACGGCACGGCCACCGGTGAGGCCATCTTCACCGCCCTGCACGCGGTCAGCGCCACGGCCGTCGCCGGGGGCGACACCCCGCCGCCCGCCCGCATAGTGCTTTTGTCCGACGGCGGCGAAAACGTGCCGCTCGACCCCAACGCGCCGCAGGGCGCGTTCACCGCTGCCCGGGCCGCCAAGGCCGAGGAGGTGCAGATCTCGACGATCTCCTTCGGCACGCCCTACGGCACCGTCGAGTACGAGGGCGCCACCATTCCGGTGCCCGTCGACGACCAGACGCTGCAGGAAATCACCAAGATCACCGACGGCCAGGCGTTTCACGCTGACAGCCTGGAGTCGCTCGAGGGCGTCTATTCCACGCTGCAGCGCCAGATCGGCTACGAGACCGTGAAGGGCGACGCCAGCCTCGCCTGGATGCTGCTGGGCGCGGTGCTGCTGGCCGGCGCCGTCCTGGCCGGTGAGTTCCTGAACCGCAGGCTGCCCGCCTGAGCGTTCAGGTCGGCAGGCGCCGGTTGATCAGCAGGGCCAGCGCCGCGGCGATCAGGGCGGCGACGACGCCCAGGCGCAGCCAGCCGGCGCTGCCGGGACCGGGCACCGTGCGATACCCGATGTCGTTCTCTATGGCGTTGTAGCTCTTGTTGAGCTCGCTGAGGTTCGTGGCGGTGTAGGACTGCCCGCCCGACAGCCGCGCGATCGTCTTCATCTGGTCCGTCGAGACGGGGACGGCGACCCGCTGCCCGTTCATCTCGATCTCGCCGCCCTTGGTGCCGAA
>NZ_LZIR01000072.1 GCF_001667035.1 Mycobacterium sp. 852002-51057_SCH5723018 | reverse complement strand
GGCGGGTGCTGATCCCGCCTTCCCCGCCGGCGCCCCCATAACCGGCGAGCATGCCGGCGTTGCCGCCGGCTCCGCCGTTACCCCCGACAAGGTCGCCGAGTCCCCCTGCCCCGCCGTCTCCGCCGCCGGCTCCGGCCAGCGCGCCGAGCAGCCCGCCGGTCCCACCGGCCCCTCCGGCACCGCCGGTGAAGTGGCTGTTTCCGCCAACCCCACCGGCGCCGCCGGCACCGAACAGCCCGCCGGCTCCGCCGGTCCCGCCGGTCCCACCGTCGCCGACGATCGAGAAGCCGCCGGTGCCGCCGGACCCACCGTTGCCGGACAAAAGCCCGCCGGTCCCGCCAACGCCGCCGACCCCGCCGACTAGACCATTGGCACCGATGGTGTTCGAGCCGCCGGCACCGCCGGCGCCGCCGGTTCCCACCAGTCCAGCAGCCCCGCCGGCGCCGCCGTTTGCGCCTATCGCGCCCGCGCCCGCCCCGCCAGCGCCGCCGTCACCCAGCAACCACCCGCCGGGCATGCCATTTAGCCCAGAGCCTGGCGCCGCGTTGGTGCCATTGCCGATCAGCGGGCGCCCAGTAAGCGCCTCGACGGGACCATTGACTCCGTTAAATGCCGGCTGCAGCGGGGATGCGGTGCCGTTGAGGCCGGTGCCGCCGATGGCGGGGCCAAACCCGCCGTTGCCGCCGTTGCCGGCGGTGCCCATCAGCCCGGCGTTGCCGCCGTTGCCGCCGGCACCACCTGTTGTTAGGCCCTCTCCACCAGCCCCGCCGGCACCGCCGTCGCCCACCAGGAGACCGGCGTTGCCGCCCGTCCCGCCGGCCCCGCCCGTGATTTCACTGGCTCCGCCGATCCCGCCCATGCCGCCGTAGCCAAACAGCAGGCCGGCGTTGCCGCCCGCTCCGCCGGTCCCGCCGGTAACGTCGCTGGCTCCGCCTGCCCCGCCGGCCCCGCCGCTGACAAAGGACAGCAGGCCGGCGTTGCCGCCCGCTCCGCCGGCCCCGCCGCTACCGCCGGCGGGGCCGCCGCCGAATCCGCCTGCTCCGCCGGTGCCGGCGGCGCCGAACAGCAGGCCCGCATTGCCGCCCGCTCCGCCACCGCCTCCGGTGGTGCCGCCGAATCCGCCTGCCCCGCCTGCGCCGCCCGGACCGGCGAGCATACCGGCGTTGCCGCCGACGCCGCCGACCCCGCCGGTGACGTTGCTGTATCCGCCGGAACCGCCGTTCCCGCCGCCCGCCCCGAAGAGCCCGCTGAGCAACCCGCCGGCCCCGCCGGTGCCTATCAGCCCTGCGG
>NZ_LZIR01000071.1 GCF_001667035.1 Mycobacterium sp. 852002-51057_SCH5723018 | reverse complement strand
TGTGCCTGGCCGCGTGCGACTCTTCCGGGTCTCTCGGGCGTAGTGTTGGATCGCTGAATTCCGGTGCCGGCTCGCGATCGCTCGCTCGAGGCTTTTCGCCGAAAGAAGTGATTAACCGTTGCGCGTCGCTGGTGTTGTGTCAGTCCCCGGTGGGGGCGAGGAGTTCCGCGAAGCGCTCTCGAGCCGTGGCGCGGCGCGTGGGAATATGTTCGGTGGCAACGTTTCCGGGCGGGGGAGCGTAGTCGCGAAGTATCAACCGCGCGACGCTGTCACGATGAACCTCGTCGGGTCCGTCGTAAAAGCGTGCCGGGCGCGCTGCCCGATACATTTGTTCCAAGGGCAAGTCCCCTGAGAAGCCCAGTGATCCGTTGATCTGAATCGCGCGATCGATGACGTTGTGCAAGACCTTTGCGTCGTAGTACTTGATGTAGGCGATCTCCTTGTCAGAGCCGGTTGACGGTGACCGGGGGTTAGACCCGCGTTTAGGTGCCCGTTATTCCACGCATATTGCACGGACTTATTTTCGAGCTGGTCAAATGGTGCCCCCGGCAGGATTCGAACCTGCGACACCGGCTTTAGGAGAGCCGTGCTCTATCCACTGAGCTACGAGGGCGGACGGGCTGAGCTTACCGGGCGGACCGCCTCAAGAACGTTGGCGGCGCCAGCGATCACCGCAGTTCGGCGATGACCTTCGCGAAGGTGTCGAGCCTGTTGTCCTGCACGGTGAACGATGTCAACCCGTACTTTTCGCGCAGTCCGGACAGCTGGTCGGCCATCTCGCGGGGGGAGCCGCTGAGCACCGAAGGCATGGACAGCAACTCCTCATCGGACAGGTCCGGTGCGTACCGGCGGGTCATCCGCAGGTCGGGCTCGGTCTCGCCGTCGGGTGGCATCGCCGTGATCACCATGTTGAGCTCCAGCGGCTCGAACCGATCACCCGCGGCCTTGCGGACGAACTCGATGCGTTCGGCCAGCGGGTCGTCGACGTCGCGCACCCGGGCGCCGGTCAGGCCGATGATGTCGGCGTGCCGGGCGGCCAGCGTCAGCACCCGGTCGCCGTTGCCGGCGATGAGGATGGGCGTCGTCGGGTGGTGTTCCTTCAGATATTTCGTCATGTGCTCCAGGTGGTCGACCCGGGCGCCGGCGGTGGGGTAGGGGATCTCGGCGGCCTCGAATTCCTCCCGGACATAGCCGGTGCCGAGCCCGATCTCGAGGCGGCCATCGCTGAGCACGTCAAGGGCCTGCATGTCGCGGCTGAGCAACGCCGGCTTGTAAAACGCGGCGTTGAGCACATACATGCTGAGCCGCAGCCGCGTTGTGGCCATCGCGACCGCGGTCAGCGTCGGAAACGGTGCCGCCGCGCCGAGATGATCTGGCACGCAAAGGATGTCGTATCCCAGGTCTTCGGCCCGCTTGACCTTGTCGACCAATGCCGAGCGCGACTTGAAGAACCGCATGCTTAGCCCAAAGCGAAAATCCTTGTCCACCAACAACCTCCGTCTCAAACGACAAAACAACTACCAGGACCGCGCCGCCGCCGCCAAGCCCCGCACCAGGGCACTGGTGACCGGTGACAAGCCGTCGGCGCCCGGCAACGGGCTGCGCGGACTGATGCCACGGACGCGCACCGACAGTTCCAGCTGCGTGCCGCCCTCGCGGACCCGGTTCACCGGGTTGTCGCGATGCAGGCCCCGCAGCTCGGGCGGGATGTCGTCGATGTCGGTGACGACCTGATAACCGGGCAGCCGGACGTGCCGGGCCAGGTGGTTGGCCAGCGCGCGGTTGCGCCCCCCGGCGAGCAGTTGTGCGCTGCGCCCGATGCGACCGTAGCCGTGCAGCGAGATAGCCACCTCGACGTGGTCGAGAAACTCTGCGAGCCTGGGCGATTCGTCCGGGTCGTAGAGGGCCGACGGCAGGTGGTGGGGGTAGCGGTCCGGGTGACGCAGCAGATACACCGACGCGTCGGCGGCCTCGGCGGCGCGTTCGGCGATGACGTCGGTCATCTGCTCCAGGCCGCCGCCGTGGATGGCAAGAAAACCGAAGCGTGATCGCAGCCGGCTCTCCTCGACCACTCCGGGCTCGCTCAACAACGCTGAAAGCGATTGCGGTGCTGGGGTTGTCGCGGCGATGGGGCGGGGCCAATGGGAGGGATCCCAGCGCCGCAAGAAGTCGATCCAGCGCTGCGGCAGGCCGTGCTGCACGGCACCGTCGATGATCCTGGGCAGGTATCCCGGTCGGGGCGGGCCCGGGGTCACCCGGTGGTCGATGTAGACCCAGGCCGGCGACGCCCCGTCGTCGGTGCGGACGGTCAGCCGGTCGCGCCGGTAGCGCACCGGCACGCCCTCGGCGCTGTCCAGCGTCGCCAGGTCGTCGTCGGAGACGTGCCAGAGCACCCCGTGCACCTCGTTGCCGGCGAACGGCTCGACGGTGGCCACGCCGCGCTGGTTGATCAGCCAGTCGTGATCGGACAGCACCGCCGGCCGCGGATCGGCGGCATCCGGACAGCGCATCGCCATCTGCCTGACGCACAGATTCGACCCGTATGCGAAATAGGGGTGCCGGCGGGCCGGCATCTACGCGGTCACCGTCTGGGCGCTGCGATCTTGAACCAAGCTAACTCCGGCGGGCCTCTCACGGACGACGACGCTCCCCATATTGCCGTACCGCGCGACCTGCGCGCCACGGTTCAGTAGATGACCGGCGGATGCGACGGCGGCGGCGGCGCGGCGGCACCGGTGACGGAGGCGCCGAGGGAGGCGACGGCGGCCTCTGCGGGTACGAGGGTGGTGTCACGACGGGCGGCTTCGGTAACACGATCGGCGGGGGCACCAACACCGGCGGCGGTAACACCACGATCGGCGGCGGCGCCACGATCGGCGGTGGCGGCATCACCGGCGGCGGAGCGACGATCGGCGGCGCCGCGGGAATCGGCGGGGCGGCCGGCTTCATGGGCGCGGGCGCGGTTCCCCTCATTTCGGTCGGCGTGATGGCGACCCTGTCGTGGTGCAGAAAGGCGAACATCAGCCCCAACGAGGCGAAGAAGGCGACGGCGAACAGCGCGATCCACGGGATGATCCGTCGAGCCCGCCAGGATTGGCCGCCGTCGGCGCGATCCCCGTCGTGCCCTTCCGCGGCGGGCGAAGACAACGCCACCGTCGGCGCGTCGTAGCCGGACTGCGCGCCGCCGTCCGGGTCGCCGCTGCTGGTGAGGCTGCCGCCGGCCGAGGTCAGCCGAATCTGGCCGAGCGTCTGATCCCGCAGCCAGGCGGGGGCCGGAATGAGCACCGGTGCCGCGCCCAGCAGCGCGACCGGGTTGACCAGGCGGCGCCGCTCGTCTTCGCAGGTGGGGCAGGACTCGATGTGGCGGGTGATGCGTTTGCGCATCAGCACGCTGAAGCGCCCATCCCAGTCGGCGAGGATGGCGGCCAGCTCGGCGCATTTGTCGGCGGTGTGCTGGGCGCGCCGGGCCACCAGCAGCGCACCCAGCGACGTTTCGATGGTGCCCCGCAGCCGCGACACCATCTTGTTGGCGGTGCCGGGGCTGACCTCCAACGCTTCGGCCAGCTCGGGTCCGTCCAGGCCGTGGCGGTAGGCCAGCTCGAGTACCGTGCGGTCGCGGTCGACGAGCCCACCGGCGGCCTCGGCGATGAGACTGGCCAGCTCGTTGCGGGCGGCCAGGGTGTCTGGGCCCGCGTCGTGCGACGCGGCCTCGGGCAGCTCGTCGGAGGCTTGTTCGCGACGGCGCTCACGGATGCAGCGCAGGGCTTCATTGCGGGCGATGGCATACAGCCAGGGGCGGAGCCTGTCGGGCTCGCGCAGCTTGGGCAGCTGGGTCGCCGCGACGCAGAACACGTCTTGCACGCAGTCGGCGGCGGAGTCGCGATCGCGCACCATGCCGATACAGAAGTCGTGCAGCCGGTCGGCGTAACGGTCGTAAATCATGGCAAACGCGCGTCGATCGCCCGTCGCGGCCGCGCGAGCCAACTCGGCGTCGCTGACGATGTCCCAATTGGATAGTGCGGTCGTCACGTCGCTTTCCCAACCCCAGAGGCGCCGGTGCCGGTCAGGTGAGTACCGACGCTGCGAATAAGTGTGCGCCCGCCGGGGTGAAAAGGCACGAGGAAATTCCAGCTCCGCGGCGGAGGCGTGGGCGAGGTCGGAGTCACCACACGGCCTCGCCCGTTGCCCGGGACCTCATTTGCAAACCCCCTGCACCAGGTGGTGCGGCGGCAAGCACAGCGACGGCGGTGACGGCAGCGGCGGCAGCGCGGGCAGGTTCGGGAACAGTGACGGCGGCACCTTCGGCGCAGAAGGCAGCGAATGCGGCGGAGGTAGCTGCGGCGCGGAAACGGGCGCCCCGATACGGGGTGCGGGTGCGTTGGCGGTAACGACCGGGCCCTTCGGCGCGGCGTCCGGCTGGGTGCCCGGGTCGGCCGGGGGCGGCGGGCTGTCGGACAGGGGAGCGACCACCGCGGCGGGGGTCGGGTTATCCGGGGCCGCGGAGGCGGGAGCGGCCGGCGCGGCGCCGCCGTTCTGCGGTTGGGACGAGTTGCCGAAGAGGGCGAACGCCAGCACGGCGCCCGCACCGACCAAGCCGACCAGGCCTCCGACCACGAACGTCTTGTCGATTGGCCTGCGCCTGGTCGGCGAGGTGATCGGGTGGTTGGGCGGAAGGTTGCGCTCGTACGGACGGTCCGAGGCGGAATCGGTCGGGTCACCGAGCGGGCTCGACACCCAGGCGTAGGCCGCGGTGGACTCTTGGCCGCGCGGTGCGAGGGTGGTTCGCTCTGGGTCGTAGCTCGTGCTCATCGGGTGCTCCTTGGGGGTGGGCAGCGGCCCGGGATGGGGCGCTGTCATAGGTAGGAGGGCGCACCCGGCGCGAGTCGGACACTTTTTTGAAGACTTTTTTGTCGTGGCCCCGCGTGGGCCGACAACCATAGGCTGGCGCACCCCGCTTGCCGAATCTTCGCGAAGTCCTTGCGAGTTTCTTGCGACCGCTCGGCGGCGCTAGTTGTGACGGCGAGCGCGGCGCCGTCGCGTCAGAATCGTGGTCAGTCCGCGAGGGTCAGACAGATCAGCACCACGTTGAGCACGCTGATCATGACCGCGACCGCCCAGCCGATCACCGTCGTGACTGGGTGGTTGGCGTCACGACCCATCAGTTCGCGGTTGCTGGTCAGCCTGACCAGCGGAAGCACCGCGAACGGGATGCCGAACGACAAGACGACCTGGGATATCACCAGCGCGCGGGTCGGATCGAAACCGAGCGCCAGGATCGCCACCGCCGGGCACAGCGTGACCAAGCGGCGCACCAGCATCGGAACCGACCGGTGCAGCAATCCCTGCATGATCATGGCGCCGGCGTAGGCGCCCACCGATGACGACGCCAACCCGGAGGCCAGCAGCCCGATCGCGAACAGGACCGCGATCGTCACGCCCAGGGTGTTTTGGATCGCGCTATAGGCGCCGTCGATGGATCCGGTTTCCTCGCGGCCCTGCAGGTTGATCGCGGCGACGAGCAGCATCGCCGCGTTCACCGTTCCGGCGACGGCCATCGCCAGCACCACGTCCACCCGGGTGACCCGCAGCAGCCAGCGCCGCTCCGGGCCCGCCGCGGGATGCCCGTGCCGATCCAGCACGAGGCCCGAGTGCAGGTACACCGCGTGCGGCATGACCGTCGCACCCAGGATGGCGGCGGCCAGCAGCACGCTTTCGGTGCCGTGGAATCGCGGCAGCAATCCGCCGACTACGGCGCCGGGCGGCGGCGTCGCGACGAAGAAGCTGGCCGCGAAGCCGACGGCGATGACGAGGAGCAGGCCGGTGATGACGCGCTCGAAAAGAAGTTGGCCGCGACGGTCTCTGATCGACAGCAGCAGCAACGAGATCACCCCGGTGATGATCCCGCCGAGCGGCAGCGGCAAGCCGAACAGGATGCGCAGGGCGATGGCGCCGCCGATCACTTCGGCGACGTCGGTCGCCATGGCCACGATCTCGGCCTGCGCCCAGAAGGTCAGCCGGAGCGGACGGCTCATCCCCCGGCCGATCGCCGCGGGCAGCGACCGTCCGGTCACCAGCCCGAGCTTCGCCGACAGGTACTGCACCAGGCCCGCCGCCACGTTGGCGGCGACGATGACCCACAGCAGCAGGTAGCCGAACTGCGTGCCCGCGCTGACGTTGGCCGCGACGTTTCCGGGATCGACATAGGCGATGGCGGCGACGAACGCCGGCCCGAGCAGGTACCAGCTCGTTTTGAGCGAGGCCTGCGTGCTTTGCGCCAACGTATCGACCCTCG
>NZ_LZIR01000070.1 GCF_001667035.1 Mycobacterium sp. 852002-51057_SCH5723018 | reverse complement strand
TCGAAATCGTTCGCCGCGTTCAGCTGCTCGCGGGTGTCCCGTCCGTAGGCGACCGCGGTAAGCCCCGCCGACTCGACAAAGCCGACCATGTAGGGCGGGACCGCCAAGGAAACCTGGTGGCCCCGGCGCAGCAGCTCCATGGCGAGCGCGGCGAACGGCTCGACATCGCCGCGGCTTCCGTAGCAGGCCAGGACAAATTTCACCGACGGAATCTAATCAGGGATTCGACCCGGGCGCACATGCACCCCATAGCAGAGTGCTGCCGGGTCCCCCCAGGCCCCGGCAGCACACCAATGGCATATCAACTTCCCCGCGGCCCCGCAATTCATCCTCGAGGGCCGATGCCATCGACACTGCCGGTCGCCGACACAGATCGCCGCTACAGCCGCTCGGAGAGCATGAATCGGTGTCCGTCGGGCGATCGCAGGCCCATCTCGCGCCGACCCCAGGGTTCGGTCGTTGGGGGCTTCAGGATGTCGGCTCCCTCGGCGACAGCGCGCCGGTAGTACTCGTAGATGCCGACCACGGTCAGATACGCGATGTAGCTGTGGTCACCGAGGTCCGATGCCGCGTCACCGGCAAGCGCCGATCGGATGGGGTCTTGAACAGCCTATGGCGGCGGAGGATTCGGAGGAGGGGGCGCGGGCGGAGGCCAGGTGCGCTGTGGGCGGATGGGCCCACAGTTCAGGCCGATTTTGCAGTTCCAGTTGCTTGCTTGGGGTTGGGTCGGGTCGCAGCAATCGTCCGGCGATGAGGGCGTCGGGGCCACAGTCGTCGGCGAAGGGTCCGCGTTGGTGCGCGGCACACTCCCATCGCTGACACCGCCGAGCGCCAGGGCCAGTGCGGCAGCGCCGCTGCACGCTGTGGCTATCGTCCTAAACGTCTGATTCGCCATGACATTAAATTTAAATTCATCCACGCTGAATGTATATAGCCGCAACGCGGCATTATGCCGGGGTGGAATACGTAGGCGCATTTGACTGGCGGGACCTTGAGTGACCGTCGCGCCTACGGTGAGCCACAACGGGATCAGTGGCTTTGACTGAACGGGAAGCGACGACTAAACGCTGGCCCGAATTCGTGACGGCCGTCCGCACAAGAAATGGGCCACCCCTACGTGAGGCCGTGCGGCCAGACTTCACCGGCGGTTCACTTGCCGCGCCGGTGGCTTGATGATCCTCGCGCGACGAGGTCAGCGGCGAGGTCAGCGACTGGTGTATTGGTGCTTTGCGAAACCGTCTTGAGGAGTTCGAATGCGCGGACTGCGTCGACATCGAATCGTTCCATGATCATGCCCTTGGCCTGGCCGATGATATCCCGGCTGGCCAATGCCGACTGAAATTGAAGCCGTTTGTCGTCGGCGATGAGTGCGATCGCGGCGTGAGTCGCCAGCATCGCGGCCACCGCTTCGGCGTCGGGGTTAAAGACGTCGGGCTTCAGCCCAACCAGATTCAGCGCCCCCTGGCGGCGGTCGTGTGTATAGAGCTGAAACGACAACATGCTGTGCACTCCAACGGCCAGCGCAGCCTCGGCGAAGCGTGGCCACCGCTGCTCCTCGCGTAAGTCGTTGGATCGGACCACCAGATCGCCGGATGCAGCATCCATGCACGGTCCCTGGCCGCATCGCTGTTGAATACCATCGAGATCCACGGCCAGCTGCGAGGTTGCGGCCAGGGATTCAAACTGGTCCGCCCCCGAAATCAGCAGGATGTCGGCGCTGTCCACCCCGTCGATCAGATCAACCGCCGCGGCCGCAACAGTCCGCAGAGTTACACCGATTTCGGTTTCGTGAGTGAACTTTTCGGTCAGATCCGCCATTGTGTGGCGCAGTAAGCCTTCGAACTCGTGATCGTGCATTTCGGCACCCCCTTTCGCCTTGCGGATGAAGCGAGGTGCCGCAAGAAAGGTTGCTCACAAGAAACGATGACCGAAATGCTCGGCTTTCGGACCATCCGCACTAATGCGTGCAGTACACGGCGGCTAATGCCGTCCTCCGCACCCCACACTACGCGGGTTTGGCCAGCGCTGATGACCCGGGCTTAAGCTAGCGCCCGTCGCGGCCGCGACCTCGTCTTGCATGAGCCGTTCGATAGCGGCGACGCCACCCTGCGCGGTGTCGCACAACGGCATCTCCTCAGTCGTCAGACAAGGAAGACTGGATGTCGGTCCGCCCACCCCATGCGAACAGGTCTCTGACCTGCGGTGATGCTGGTAGGACTTCACTTGCCTGGCGGTCCTTGATACGGAGCGCCTCGGCGACGGGACTCCGATTGACCCCTACTGCCTTCGGTTGCTCATGAGCAGAGCGCCGCATCGCCGCTTGATATCGCGCGACGCATCGAGGCAGCCTGAAGGGTCCGCATCATCGAGCAGATACCGGACAGGGTTAGGCCCTCCGACCACCCCCGATTTACACGGGGTCCAAAAATCGCGGGTAAATGCCCTCTGGCGTCGTGTCTTGAGGCTCGGCGCATGCCAGGTTTTTCGCACACACAGCAGTCGGCCCGCCCCCATTTGGGATGACGGGCCGACTGTCTCGTCGGACAGACAGTTCTAGAGGCTGAGTTTACTAAGCCGTCGCGACCTGCTTCTTGCCGAAGATGCGCTCCAGCGCCGCAGTGTCGCCGTATGACTGCACCCGGACGGTCTTGCCGTCGCGCACGGTGAACACGGTCGCAGCGTCCGTGGTTTCGCCGGCCACTGTGGTCTGGCCGAGCATGACCACTAGGTCGCCGTCGGCGAGGATGTGATCGTTGGTGACGGACGTTTGCTTCTCGCCCATCTTGGCCATCAGCCCTGCTATTTCCTGCTTGCCGTGGTAGGTGCCGCTGATCGCGCTGTCGCCCGGCTGGATCCACTCGGCGTTGTCGTCGAACAGGCTCATCACCGTGTCGCCGTCACCAGCGTTGAAGGCTTCGTAGCCCTTCTTGATGAGCGCGATGTTCTGTTCGTGCTCTGACATTTTCAGTTCCCTTCGCTTCGCATCCGATGTTTCGGTCGCGGTGGGCTCAACCCGGTGTGGGGAGTCGCGCTAGGTCGGGTCTCCGATCAGTCAGACCGTTCGCCGCCCGCCAAACGTACGCCTTGGCTCGACGGATTGACAGGTCAAGCTAGGGAATTTTGACAGGCAATCCTACGAACGGGGTAATACAATGCCGGCGCGCGGGGTTCGGCGAAGCCGCCCTAGCGTCACTGCGGATTTTTTACACGCTTGCCGAGCCGGCCTGTCGGCGGGCCGCCAGTAACGTGCACGCTCATGACAGATGACGCTCTCAATAACCTTCGGCGCGAACCGCTCGTGTTGCTCGAACATCCGGTCGTACCCTCCAGAGTGAGGTAAGTCGCTAGGGTCGATCATGCTCCGCTGACGCGGGCTACCCGAGCGGCGTCGCTGCTTCCGCCTCAATAGCCAGGCCCAGACCGCCACCCTCATGGCACTATTCGGCGTAGCCGACGTGCGCGGGTTGAGATCGGGCCGCCCCCAGAAGAGTAAGAGGCGGCCCGATCAATTACTTGGACGTGGCTTCAGTTTGGTTCCGCCCCAATCTGCCGCGTCTATCGACGGCAGCGGGCCGCCCTGCTCCCGCGTCGACCTTTGGCGAAGGGCCCGGGCCTACGTTAGGCCGTCCTCCATGTAGTGCAGCGAGTATCTGCACTGCGACTCGGACTCAATCTCAGACTGCCAAGTGGCCCTCTCCTGGATCGCGTCCGTCGATGCATACACCCGGCGATTGCAGCCGTGACAAGTCAGGAATGTGTACATCTTGTCACCGCCCCGCGGCCATTCCTCGCTCTCCCGGTCGGGGACCTGGATCCCGATTGCCTGGTGCTCAATGTCCTGGATCAGTTGGCCGGCGACGTGTCCCTCGGGGCACACCAGGTCCATGGTCCGTAATGCCTTGTCGGTCAATTCCAGTGCCTACCTTTCGGGTCGTGCCCCGCTAAGCGGTGTCGATTTCTTCGGCCGCTGCTGCGGCTAAAGCGTTGGCGGCAGGCCCACGCAGTGCGGCGGCGTCAAGATCGACCCCGTTCTCGGACCCGCGAGCGTTCATCCAGGAGCGTATCCGCCACATCTATCGAACGGCAGCGGCTCACCCCGCTCTCGACCCGCACGGCGGAGAGGCTAGGAGGTCAATCTCGTCGGTCTAGGAGGTCAATCTCGTCGGCGGCGGCAATCAAGTTGATCTCACGGGCCCGCGGCGCGTCCGCGCGTCCAGCGACGGTCAATCCAGCCGGCGAACTTCCACAACGCCACGGCAGGCACGACGGCCGTGTTCCCCGGCCGAGCGGTTACCGCTCGGTGCCCCGGCATCTACCTAGTGCCAATCCGTTGCCTCGCCTGAGTCGGGTACCGGATCTTCCGGAGTGTGCCGAAGAGGTCGCGGAACGCCGCGACACCAACTGTGTGTTTGTACCGTTTTGCTTGAACCACGACTTTGCCGCCCAAGATGGGGTCGGTGTTGTAGGCAACGCAGTCGACGCCACCGTCCCGGGAAGCTCGGGTCTGCCTGGTGTCGAGACCAATCTTTTCGAACAAGTTCTGGATGAGCGACTCAAACTGTTGCGGCGTCAACTTGCCCGCACATACGCCCAACTGATGGCCGACACCCGTCGCCGCCTTCACGCGCGACTGTCCGCCAGAGGACACCGAGCTGAGGGACGTTGCCTTCGACTGGCGGTTTTAGACCACCGATTCGGCCGATCCCACGGGGCTCGACCCGCTGACCGCCTAAAGGGACTTCAAACTTACCCAGCGTGTCGCTCCCCCTATTAGAAAGGCCCTCCTCCGGGCAACCTCAAAGGTTGTCCGGCAAGCGCGGGCTAGGGCCACCACTAGGTGAAGGGGTCTCCTCAATGCTCGCCCATATTGCGGGGCTGATGTACAGATTCGTCCTGTTCGCTCGGCGGATCTTCAGCACGCCGCCGGCGATAATCTCGAACTTGTCTTTGTCCCCGAACTCCATGGCGGGTTCGGCACCGTTGCGATTCACCTTGAAGGCCATGCCGGTCAGTGTCGCACTGCGGGCGGACAGTGCGGCTCCTCTTTGTGTTGCGGGTCAGCGCAAATCCCGGCTTGCAACTCTCTGCGTGCCTCCCTTGCCGCGTATCCACAACGGCCGGGGCTGGCGCCCAGCACTACCAGGCGTCGTGGCAACGCGACGTCGACGACTACTTGCTGACCTTGGGCGCTGCCGGACAGCGAGAGGCCACCATCTTGCTCCGGGAAGGGTAGAAAGGTTATTCCGTAGCAAAGTGTCAGGACTGGGCCAGTCGCGTCTTTCAGTGACCATGCCGATCCACCTGGTCAGCGTGCCGGATCATGCGCTCCGACAATTCAAGGAACCGGTTCTCATGCCCGCCAGCCACGGACGAGTAGCCCAGCGATCGTACCTCCGTCGCGAACCCCCGCACGTCGCAGGTCAACTGCTCCAAGTCATTCATCGTGTAAACCACTCTCTCGAAGGGGCCTCTCGCACGGGCCGGACGGGCGGGTAACCGCTGATGCACGCGCAAAACCGTTACCGCCCAACAGTTTCCGCTCGCTCGACATAAGAAGCTCAAAAGTCTCGGCGGACCATCCCAGCACGATGACGGGCCGACAGTCGGGAGCGGTTCGCAGCCTATGGCTGTGTTTGGCGGCGCAGCACACCAAATTAGCAATGACAGCAGCGAGCAGCCTGCTGAGCCTACTCCGTTGTACTGCAACGCAAAAGATCGCTGACGCCAGGCGCGGGCCACTAGTCGAAGATCGGCGTCGATAACTCGATGTCGCGCACGGCTCGGCAGCTTATGACTGCCGCGAGGTCAAGTGTGCTTCCACCGGAACGGTTCACACCGCTCGGCATACACGAGTCGGACGGCGCTCCTTTTTGTCAGGAGCGCCGTCCGAAGCACCAACCACTTGGTTACCAAGCGTGCGTGATGGCGCGGTGAATGTGGCCTCGGCGTCAAGAAGACTTTTCTGCCGCCTGACGCAAGCCCATCGCGCTGTGCCCAGTTGATGGGCCTTGCTTCGCGTGGGTGCCTAGCGTTCGTGCTGGGCGCCACAGCCGAGAGGAGGAATCTTTTCTTCCGGTCCGACCTTGGTCTGCCGTGGATCCGTGCATTGAGCCTACGCCTATCCAGGTAAAACAAAGTAAATGATTTGAGCCGAGCGTTCACCGAGGGTCCTCACCGACCACTCACGCTGCGATCGCGCTCATCGCCAACGACAAACAGCTGCAGTTTCAGTCCGCGCTGGCCAGCCGCGACACCATCGCTCAAGCCAAGGGGATGATCATGGAACGCTTCGGTGTCGACGCCTTCGAACTGCTGACTGTCGGAAAACTCCAACACCAAACTCGCCAACGTCGGCGCGTAATCGTGGCACGCGGATCCGATTGCGGCATGCTTCACTAGCCACCGGTCTGGGTGAAGGGGGTTGATCTCGACCGTAGCGACAGAGCGCTCATCTAGCAGCATCCGGGGGGTTCGATGCAACGCGATGGGGTATGTGCGGTGCCATGGAGCCGCTAGTGTCAGACTCCTCGGCACGGCCAATCTCCGCCGACGTCATCGACGCAGTGTTAGAAGGTGCTCGTCACGGGTGTAACAAAGCCCGCTAGCTCCAACTTATCGCCGCCGACGCCCGTCGTCGCGCTGCTTGGGAACGCCAACGAGCAGCTGTCGAACGTGTACGGCGGATAACCGCCGTACACGCCGACGAGATCGTCCCCGGCTAGCACGTGTGCAGACTAGCCGCCCGCGCGCACAGTTCAGTCTTCGAGATTCTGCTGCGCTTCCCAGCGCGCCTCTTTGAGCACGCCGGTGAGAAGGTGAGCGATCGTTTCGCTTAAGTCGTTCTGCGGGAACGCGAGGTGAGCGTTGGACCGGCAGAGCTGTTCGGCGCGCTCAAAACGCGCGATCTGCTCGGGCGTGAGCTGGCCGGCTAGGTCTCGCCAAGTGGTTGCCGTGTGGTCGGGTGTGGCCATGGCTATCTCACTTTAAAACGGGGTCAGCTAATCCCTAAGAAGATTACGATCGCTACACCTCATACAAGCTCTTCGACCTCGTATGAGGGCGACGGGCCGAACCCGCAGGAGAGCGGCGGCGACGGAGGTAGGGGGAGCCCGGCTGGAAGTCGGTCATGGCGGTGATCTAACGCTGACCGTATGACAAGGCGGGCCGTCCGAGGGGAGGGAAGAGCAGGGGCGGCCCGATCAACTATTCAGACGGGCATTAGGCGCGAGCCGGTTCCCGGCCTGCTTGACCCGCTAAGGCCCGGTGGCGGCCTGACCGCCTGGGGGTGCCAGTTGGTAGCTGTAAGACCACTCCCTGTCGGTGCCCTGGTCGCCGCCCACTGGATAGCTGTCGCCGAGTTGCAGATCGAAGACCCTAGCCCCACGGGCCTTCATCTGCGCCTTCTGCATCGCGAGCGCCTGGACATGAAACGTGGGAAGGCGTTGCGGCGCTGTGATCTTGTCGTGCCGCACCTCGGGTTGACCGGCCATGCTGTCCAGCCTGCCCGGCGCTCGCCGTCGCTAAACGGGGATCCTGCGGTCGGCCACCACCTCGACGCCCCAACGCTGGCTGATCACAATATTTAAGAATGTGAACGAATCGTCGTCCAGCCCAAGTGGTTTGGGTTTCACTGCCTTGCCGATGGGTACGCGAGGCGCACCCCGCACCCGCCGCGTGCTTAGCCTTCGGTAGTCAAGACGCGGCTGCCGGGGGCGCCTTATCGGTGCGCGGTCCTCCCATTCGGCCCGGGCTGCCACCGCCTCGCGGCGTCGGCGCTCACGCATTGCCATGTCGACGGCCGCGGCGACGGCCACCAGCGCGGAGCATGGTCAGCGCCGCGACCGCACGCGCGGAGAGCATCATCGCCTTCAGCGTCAGCGTGAACGTACACGAGGTCATCGCCGATCTGCTGGGCACGCGAAAAATCGAGGTTTAGCGAGTCCGATTCATAGGCGGCCACGAAGGCGGCCGGATCAATGGGGTTGTCATAGATGACGGTGATCTTGGTTTCGGACAATGGATTTCCCTCGCGCCGTTGATTGAAGTCGAGCCTGGGTGCTGAGCGCCTGGGCGGTCGCGGCGGTAGTACTCTGTGGCCTCAAGGCCGCGTTTGCCCAGTGTGGTGAAGGGTAGAGGAAGAGTAAGGCGCGCCCGGGGCCGGCCCCGCTCGCGCGCTTAGCCTTCGGCAGTCAAGACGCGGCTGCCGAGGGCGCCGGCAGGAAGGCAGGCCGCGCCAGCCAATTCAGCCCTATAATCAGAAATCGTGAGACCGATCGTGACGGCCGCTGCCGCGGGCAAACAACTGGCCCACAACCTCGACAGGGTTTCGTGGATTCACCGTCGATTCTTCAACGGTGACGGCAGCTACAAGAACCCGATTGACAAGTGGTACAGCGAACACGTCGGCGACGTCCCAGTTCTTGGAACCTGGCTGGACCCGAAGCGAAAGCAGCCCCCGCTTCAGTTGCCGGGCGGTGTGCCTCTTAAGCCGAAGCCCTGATTCGCGCAGGGATGTAACGACTTCGGCACGTTCTTCACGCGGAAGCCGTAGCCGCGTCGTGCCGAATTCACGGATGCAGTAGTCGTCCCAGGAGGAGTAGCCAAGTGCGTCCCATGCGCGGTGCATGTACGCCTGGGTGATCAGTTCAGTTCCCACACGGCTTCGACGCCGATCTTGATGCGGTCGGTCAAACCCGGGCGGTCGAGGCATCAAAGAGAGAATGCTCCACGGCGGCGTTCATGCGGACCGCCTTGGCAGACGCCGAATAGACGTGAAGGGGCCGCCCCCGAGGAGAGCAGGGGCTCAGTCGTCACCACCAACGGAACGGCCGTCAGGAACAATTCTGGCGGCCATTCTCGTGCGGTTAAGAATCCTCGCCTAGTGTCTGGGCTCATGGCAATTGGACACCAGCACAGATGCACCTGGGTTGAGACCGAGAAGGTCAACTCAACCCTCGATGAATGGATCAGCCAAGGGTGGGAGCTGGTCACGGCATACTGCGGTCCGTCGGGTAGCACGGTCACTCACTATCTCTATTTTCGACGAGAGGTCGGAGGAAATGTGCGATAAGTCGATGAGTTAACGTATCTCGCACGATGCGGCGCGCTTCGTCTTCTGTGCACACAACGCCGCGGTCCGCGAAATACCGAATGACCACACGCACTGCGGAGTCTTCGTTGGCGGGAAGCTTGAGATGACGAAGCCCCTCGAGTTCTGGGGAATCGGGCTGGAATTCGGTCGTGGCTGTCATCTAACGCCGACCATATGACAAGCCGGGCTGCCCAAGCGGAGAGCAGGGGCGGCCCGATCAACTAGTTAGACGCGGGCTAAGGCGGCTGCGTACGACCACCTAATATCCGAACATTCGGACGTCAACCAATCTCCGGTATTCGGTGGCGTGTGGGCCAGCCATATTTCGCCGTTTTGACTATGCCACGGCGGGCGGATAGTCCCCGCCTGCGGCTTCGAGCGCCGCGACAAGTCGTTGGACCATGTTCTCGGGCGTCGGCCACTGACCAGCCATACGCAGCGCCTCACCGGTTGGTTCTCCCACGAAGATGATGCCGCCGCTGCTATCGGTGCCTTCATGAAAGTAGGGCTGCCTGTAGAGCGCGCGGAGTGCTCGTTGAGTGGTGTCTTCGTCAAACCCTGTAGCTTTGGCGATTTGGCTTGCCCGGATTTTCGAAGCGTGGGTGCTGTCGAAGATCTGTACCGCAACCCGCAGCACCGGCAAGTCGCGATTCGCCCATGTGTCTTCCATAGGTTTGCCCCTGTCTCAGCCGGCGCCGCCGCAACCGCCCGGGGGTGCGGGAGTGCCGCTGGGGAAAGCGTCGTCAATAACGCAGTTCATCTCAAACCGCGGTGTGGCAAACGTTCCGCCTGTCATAGCTACGTTGTGCCAGTAACTGCCGTCTGGAAATTTCTCACCGTTGCACCATGCGACAGCTAAGATGCCGCCTTTACCACCAGGACAGTCCCCCGTGGTGAGGTTGGGCTTATGGGACGGGTCAGCGTCGGCGACGGGAGCGAAATACGCTGTGATGCTAAGCAATACGACTGCGAGTAGTAACGACTTCACGGTTTGTGCCCTTCCATGATTTCGGTCGTTAACGGGATTCGCAGGCGATGCCGTCGTTGTCGCGGTCCAGCTTTTGCTGGTAGGCAGGGTCGCCTCGTGGGATGTTGTAGCGGCCGTCCTTGTGTGCCTCAGTGCAATTCGCGTAGGGCGGGCTCGCGTGTGCGACGCCCGCCGTCGCGACGTTGCCGAGAACGGCTGGAATTGTGGCCATTGCGGCCACGAGAATACGGATTTTCATAACCTCACACCTCCCTGTGCGGATTGTGAGGTTACGGCGGAAGCCCCGGCTGCGAGTCGGAATTGAGAAATTCGACCACCTGCCGCACCGTGCCCAGTGCAAGGCTATGCGCCAAACGCACGGGGTGTTTCCCGGGTTGATTCGGAAACGGTTCCGGCAGAGCGCTCGTCCAGAAGGCCATCTATGTGCACTCCTGCCGCGCGGGACGGGGCTAGCATCCGATCATGGCGAGGTCCGCAGGTCAGTGGGCGGCGCCCTTCGTCGCCTTGCTCGCATTTGGACTGGGCGTTGGCTGCGCGGCGTGCGGCGGCGACACCCACACTGCGAACCTTGTGCACAGTGAGCACATCAGCAAGGCAACGTTCAAAGGCATATGGCCAGTCAGCGTCGACGGAGGCACGCTGACTTGTGATGCCACGAAGGGCGGCTCGATTACCTTCACCCCGGACGGGAGCAGTGAAACCTATGCGTCGAATGGCACCGCGATGGGCTGGGCGCCGCAAGAGGGCTGGAAGAACTTCCGCAATATCTGGCTGGATGACCCGGATGGGTTGGGCCCGAAAGTAAACTCGCGCGACTTCGACGCCGAAGGGCACAGGCTCTGCGACATGAACGGGAAGTAGCGAGAAGTGTACTAACTGGCAGAGTCAGACTTCGGTGCCGTTTAGGCGCTCCTCCGGATCGGTTGTGTGGGCGACCAGTGGTCGGCGCCGCGTCGGCGCCCCCTTGGTTGTCCGACCCGCGCCAGCTGCGGTCTGAAGACCGCCTGGGCCATTAGCTCGCGGTGTTCGTGGTCGGCGCGGGCGGCAATCGCGGCGCGCCGGCGCTGGCGGCGGTCGACCCATACCGCTGAGGCGACGACGAGCAGCGGCACGAAAAACCACGGATACGCCAGGATCACCCCGACGAGCGTGTACGCCGCCGGCAGGGCGATGAACACCGTCGCGACCGGGTGACGGTCAACCCAGGTATCGCGCCGCGACTCGAGCCCGCACCGCGGACAGGCATGTCTAGCCATCTTCTTGTCCTCTCGATTCTGCGGAGTGGGCGTCCACGGGCCCCGGCGGATAGGTGTTGGCCTCGCGCGCACGCGCCAGCCGGACCGACTCCGCTGCCATCTGCTCGACACGCTCATCGGTGAGGCGTTCACCGCCGACGTACACAGCTTCCTCGGCCATCTCAACATCGGTGACCTCGACGTCATCGCCGACCACATAGGTCTGCGGATCCTTGGTGCTCATTCGCTTTCACTCCTCGGCACCCACCGGTCCATGTCGTCGGCCAACTGGTGCAAGTCCGTCGATTCGGGCACGCCGATCAGCCGGCATGTCTCGGGGGCACTTACACGCCTGATCAGCTCGTCGACGATCTCGCGTGACGGAATCTCGCCGATGCTCGTCTTCATCGTGCCGACCCTTCGCCCCCGTCAACCGTGTTCTGCAGCAACACGGTTGAATGCCTTCGCCTCGCCTCGTCGAGCAGGAACGCTGCCCGTGTGGCGACCTGCCCCACGTAGTACAACTTGTGCGAGTCGTCCAACTGGATGTCGGCGATGCCGGCGCCTTCGTCCGGGACGTGAAGTCGGGCGTCGAATGAAACGTCGACAGTGTCGACGCCGTCGTTCGGATGCCAGTAGGCGAAGCGCACGATTTCGGCGTGTATGTCGCCGCACCGGATCGCGGCGTAGGTGTCGCACTGGTTGATCCCGTCGAACGCCGCGTACGGAGGCGTCCATCGCCTGCGGTCGGGCGCCGGGATCGGCGGCAATTCGCGCCGCTCGATAATGACGCCCGCGGCGGTCGCGCTCATCGTGTGAACCACCTGTCCAGCTCGTCAGCCGCCTCCAGCAGAGCGGCGGCCAGCTCGCGGGCCTGGTCACTGTTGATGTCAAATACGTGATCAGACCCGTCTTCTTCATCAACAAAGACGACGACGCCAGAGATCGTGCCGCCGGTGTCCTGCGAGCCAAGTGCGTACACGCGAGCCGTGTGGTCAGTGACCGTGCGGTCAACACCGAAGATGTCTCGGTACCCGTCAATATCCCAGTCGCTGACCATCTCGATGCCGACAGGCACCGGAACGTAGGGGTGCGGGGTGGTTGTGGTTGTCATGGCGGGACCTTCCTGTGTTGGAAAGCCCACCGTGACTCCAGGCACCGACAAGCGGTGCCGCGATCGCGGGCTGGGGGCTGTAGTGCTCATGGCTAGCTACCTCTCAGATAGGTTGCTAGCGCCGTGATTGTCTGGCCCATATCTGGCCCATGCGGTCCGGTTCAAGTCTAGGAAACTATCTCTAGCCTGCGTCGAATCTGGTGCGCGATACTGGGATTGAACCAGTGACCTCTTCCGTGTCAGGGAAGCGCTCTCCCGCTGAGCTAATCGCGCCGGGGGTTCAAAAGCTGGAGGTGGAGACGGGAATCGAACCCGTGTGCACGGCTTTGCAGGCCGTTGCCTCACCACTCGGCCACTCCACCGCGGGGGATTGATGCCACTTGCACCTTCGAGCGGATGACGGGATTCGAACCCGCGACCCTCACCTTGGCAAGGTGATGCGCTACCAACTGCGCTACATCCGCGCGCAACGGGCGAGATCGTCGCCCGGTGCGAAGGACGACGATAGTCCACCCGAACCGGCGCACACAAATCTCTCGGTCAGTTGCGGCTCAAGGCTAGCGCGTGAACGCCTGGTGACGCACGTGGCGCGTTTGGCGACGTCCATCTCGTGCTAATCTTCGACGTCGTCCGCCTCTCGGCGCCGGTCCCGTGGCTCAGTGGGAGAGCGTCCGCTTCACACGCGGAAGGTCGCTGGTTCGATCCCAGCCGGGACCACCAGCTCTGACCTGCACGAACACGGTGTAAGCATTCTACGGTTGGTTCGTTTTGTCCGGTTCTTGTCCGGTGACGGTTGTATTGACCGTCTCAGTTGTGTGGAGTCGGTCTAGGTTGGTGGCGACTTGATCAAGCTCGTCTGAGTGCAGGTCGCTGTAGATATTGGCTATGACGGTGGGCGTGGAGTGGCCCAGGCGAGAAGGCAGGCGCAGTTCAAGAAGCGCCGCGCACCCAAACGGTATCCGTACGAAGACTCCTCTGCCCCGCGCTCGACTGGGACGGGCAGAACCACGTCCGCGAGCTCGGCGAGTGGTTACTCGCGCAGATCGAAGAGGCGTCAGAGCTCGATCCACCGCACCGATTCGACTCGCCGCGCTCGTTCGTCTAGTTGGAGACGGGGGTCTCGGGTTCCATGTCCAATGACGCCTGCAGGTTCTGCGGGCGCTTACCTAGGCCATCTTTTGTCTTCCGGTTCCACGGAGCCTCGATGAGCCTTTTGGTCTCCTCGAGCATCGATTTGGGCTCCAGATTGCGGTAGGAGTCGATCTCGCCCGCGGCGACCGCTGTCATCGTGGCGTACACCGGCTCGGCGTCGAATTGTGCTCTCGGGAACGCGAGTTGCGAGTAATCGAAGAGTCGATCGGACCCCTCGTCCTCCCAACTCTGCCACGTCTGGAACATCCGGTCGTTGAAACCGGTCAGGAACGGCCCCGGGTTGACGGTCGCCACCTCGATGTTGAACTCCTGCAGCTCGCCAGCCATGGTCTCTGCGATGGCTTCGACGGCGTGCTTGGAGGCAGAGTAGATCCCAGTAAAAGGATTGACGTTCAGTCCCTCCCGGGACGACACCCACACGATGCGACCCTCGCCCCGCTTGACCATCTGCTTGGCGATTCCCTGGGTCAACAGCAGCGGGCCGATGACGTTCACCTCGAATTGTCGGCGGACGTTGGCCGCCGGAATGTCCAGGGTCGAGCCACCCTCGCCGACGCCGGCGTTGTTTACCAGGATTTCGACGTCCCACCCCAGCGCTTTCTTGCGGTCTCCGGCGTCGGTCACGTCCAGCTTCTCGACCTGAAGGCTCACCCCGCGCTCGGTGGCCTGGCGCTTGAGGGTTTGCACCTGGGCCCAAATCTGAACTGCGGCAATCACATCGAACCCTTTCTCGGCCAGACGCATTGCCACTTCGTATCCGAATCCGGTACCCGATCCGGTGATGAGAACCTTCTTCATTGCGCTTTCCTTTGCCTCAGCATGTCTGTGAAACTGAGTGCTTCACCAGGTTTAGGCGGTCGCGGCAACTTCGGCGTGATCGTCGTCGGCCGATTGATCCTTCCTTGCGTCCACTACTTTCTGCGCCAACAGATTCCGTTGCAGGTCGACCTCGACGTCGCCGTGCGGTTCGTCGTCACCGGCGCGCATCACCGCGCCCCTAGTCGTAGACGATCACTGCGCGCCCCACCACGTCACCGCGCCCCAATGCCTCGAGGTTGTCGTTGATGTCGTCGAGCTTGACGGGGATGATGTTGTGTTTGATCAATCCCTCGTTGGCGAGTGAGAGGACCTCGGTCAGATCGTTGTAATTTCCCCAGAACGATCCGAAATACGACTTCTCCCCGCTCACGAATGGAAACAAGGAAAGCTGGGCGCGCTGACCGATCAGACCCACCGAGGTGAGCGCGCCCTCGGCTGCCAGGATCGAGAACCCCAACGCCAACGACTCCTCGGCCCCGGCGCAGTCGAGGACCGCATCGACATCGCGCCGCCCGGTCAGGTCTTCGAGTTCGTTCTGTACTTCCTCGGGCGTCTTGTCACGAACGTTGATGGTGTGATGAGCACCGTTCTCTCGCGCCAAAGCGAGCTTTTCATCACTGCGCGCGAATCCCATCACCGTTGCACCGCCGCCGAGCAGTCTGGCGTACTGCACGGCATAGCCACCGAGGCCCCCGATGCCGTTGACCACCACGGTGCGGCCGGCGCCGAGCTTTCCGGCCGCGCGCAGCTTCTTCATACCGCGGTACGGGGTCAGCCCTGCATCGGTCAGCGGCGCCAGCGTCTCTGGTTTCCGATCAGCTATATCGGGCACGCCGATGACATGGCGATGCGGCACCGCCATGTACTCGGCGAAACCACCGGGCGGTCCGAACCCCACGAGCTGGCCGTTACCACACAGCTGCTCGTTGCCCTCGTGGCATTGACGGCACACCCCGTCACCCCAGTTCGGGTCGACCACAATCAGATCGCCCTCGGACAGACCGGCTGATCGCGGCACCTCCGCACCCACCCCGGCGATCCTGCCTGCCACCTCGTGTCCCGGTGTGATGGGAAAAGACACCGGAAGGCCTTCCTGAAAGTAGCCCTCGACAAGCTGAAAGTCGCTGCGGCACATGCCAGCCGCAGTCACCTTGACCAAGACTTCCTCGGAGCCGATTTCAGGAACCGGAATCTCCTCGAGCCGCCACGGCTCCTTGTAGCCGTACATCCGTGCCGCTCGCATCTGCAAGGTGTCTCCTCGGTGACGATGGCAGGGAAGTTTGCCCGCACGGGTACCCAATCCATCCAACCCCACATTTCTGTGGTGATCAACTTGTTGACATGCCCCAGACGGGCTGGCGGTCTCCGTTTATTCGCGCCATTGGCCCGGAACCGACCAGAATTGCCAGGTTTCTATCGCGGGTTCGAGATAGTCAATCCGGTTGTCGCACAATGAGAAACAGGCAATAGCAGGGACTGTCGGGACCGAAGGATTGCTAATCCGTTCATCGCCGGTTCGGGCTCAGATACGCGACAGCATCTGTTCCTTTTGCCGCAACCACTCGGCGATCAACCCGCCACCAGCGTCTTACTGACTTCGCGCCACCGTGAGTGCGAGTAACGGCGCGGAACTGAGCGAAGAAGATGCCGAAGTTGCCAAGCGGGCCGAGGAAGCCTGGCGCTACGACATTCACCCGAAACTGTCAGTCCTGATCAACCGCCACCCACCCGGATGTGCGCGAAGCTGCTGATGTGCTCGACAAACGCAGTTTCGCACCGATTGTGATCTTCCAGCGGCCACCGAAAGCGAACGAGCGGCAAGACGAAGAAAACAAGCTTGCGATAAAACTGATTCACGACGGACTCAAGGAGCTGTGCCGTGCTGCGTATCACGCTCGGTTCCGCGTCCACCGACCCGAACCGGACTGGGATGGTATGCCGACCGGCAACAAAGAAGGGTTACCGAGCGACATTCTCAATAGGATGAAAGAAACGCGGTGAGCACTATGAGGGTTAAAAACCCGTGACGGAGACCGGCGATCCCAATTTCCGCCTCCGTCACCGTTTCCGAAGCCGAGAACCGCTACCGGTCAGATCGGAATCGCGGAATCGCTCAGAGCGCGACGGTCGGCACGATCCACTCGCCCACGGGCGCTAACCTGAGCAGGTTGGAGATGCCCGCGTCAGAGAAGGCGCGTTGTATGTCGTCGACGCCCTCACTGAAGTGAGCCCATCCGTCGGTGTGTGCGGGAATCACGACCTTGGCGCGCAGCACCTCAGCCGCAGCTGCTGCCCGCGTACTGCTCAATGTCAAAAGTCGCCCGTTCTGCCGGGAGGGCACTCGTGCAGCGCCGACAAACAGCACCGCCAGGTCGATCGGACCTGAGCGGTGGGCGATATCAGCCACCGCTTCCAATGATGCGTTGTCGCCGCTGAGATAAATTGTGGGCAGACTATCGCCGGTGAGGACGAAACCGGTTGTCTCACATGTCACATGACCGCTGCCATCGCGATCGCCATCGGCAGGGCCATGTACCGCGGGCACCGCTTGCACGGTGACCACCGGCCTGTCACCCTCTGTGGCCAGATTGATCGACTCCCACTGCGTGAGTCCCTGCGCCGGCGGCCCAAGCCGCTCGGCCGCCCCCGGATTGGTCAAAATCCGGGGCGCCTCAAGCGCGAAAGCGCGCCCCTTGGCGTCGAGGTTGTCTAGATGCTCGTCGTGGCTAATGAGCACCGCGTCTACGAAACCGAGGGCCGACGGGCTGATCGCCGGACCCGCAGTCTTGATCAGGTGACCGTGTTCGCCGGGATCATCGAACGTTGGATCAACGATGAAACGCCACCCTGCCAGGTCGACGACCGTCGTCGGGCCCCCCAAAACGCTGATGCCAACCCGCTGCCTGTTCGCATCCACAGTAACCACTGTTCCGGCAACACAGCCTCAACGCGGGATGTTCCCACTCACCGGAGCCGCTCCGGGTGCCGCCGTGACGATGACAGAGGGATGGGTGGTCAGGTGCTCGCGCGCGACGGTGTCGCCTGAGGGAACGACCGGATAGTCGGTGTAGCCTTCCGCGCCGCCACGGTAAACGAACGCCGAGCGTATCTGGTTGAGTTGAGCACCCTCGGTCCAACGTCGCACGAGGTCGGGGTTGGCGAGATAGCGACGACCGATGGTTACCGCGTCCGCCACTCCGGCCTCGATCGCTTCGGCCGCCTGCTCGCGGGTGGTGGGTTCGGTCCCTAAGCCCTGGTTGAGGACCAGCCCGTCGGGCCACACCTGCCGGAGCCGCCTGAAGATCTCCTGATCAGGGTTTGTACGCACGTGCAGATAAGCCAACCCCAACTCTCGCAACCGCGCTGCGACGGTCATGTACGTGTCGTCGTCGTGGTCGTGAATGTCGTTTTCGTTGTGGCCCGGGGAGATTCGCACCCCTACCTCCGCCTACTTTTGTGCTCCCATCGGCAAAGCGGTCACCCAACACGTCAAGCGAGCAAACTGGGAACAGAGCACGCCGCCGCAGCAAATTGGTGAGCTGTGCACCCCCATACGCGGTAGTAGCGTTATCACCGATCTGGTGGAAGGGGTAGCAATGTTGGCGGCCACGCTGCGGGCGACGCGATGCAGCTGCGCTACATAAGCGTCCCGGCGCTCATCGCCGAAGCCGGCGGCGACCCCTGGGCGATCAACCAAAGCCTCCAGGTCGGTCGGCCGGCGCAGATTTCTGATCTCGCCGAGGCTTTCCACGCCGCCGGCCGCTGTACCACCGAGTCCAGCCAGGCCTTCGACGATGCCCGTCGTCGCTTTGCGGCCTCGTGGAACCACGAGAACGGCGAGAACCCGATCAACGACTCCGCCGAGGTGCAGCGGGTGACCCAGTCGCTGGGGGCGCAGTCGTGGCAGTTGCCCAAGATCGGGGCGGATCTGGAAAACGTCGCGACCACCCTGGCCGAGGCCCAACGCACCGGTGCGACGCTGATCTCCACCCTCGAGGGCCAGCTGCAGCAGCTCGACAACGAAATCGGGCAGGCCGTCGAGCTGGAGAAAAACGAGCACCTCAGCGCGGCGGATCGATCGGCGCTGGACGCGTTCATCCGACTGTGCGAAGACGACGCCATCGCCGACACCAAATCGGCGCTGGCCCAGCTGCAGTCGATCCGCGCCGGCTACTCCGACTACCTCAACAAGTCGCTGACCATCCTGCGCACCGACGGCTACGACCCTGCGGCCATCCAGGCCCTCGACGCGCCGGAATCCCCGGCGAAACCCGCTGAGCCGGTACCGCTTCCGCCCCCGGGCACCAGCGCCGAGGACGTCAACCGGTGGTGGAAGACGCTGACCCCCGAGCAACAGCAACAACTGATCGCCGCCCATCCTCCGGACCTGGGGAACCTCAACGGCATTCCCGTCGACGCCCGCGGCACGGTCAACAGCGCCGTGATGAACGACGACCTGCACCGCGTCGAGGACCTGGCGAAAAACGGGGTGACCGTCAAGGACGTGCTCGCCGACCCCGGCAGGTTCGGCCTGTCGCCCTCGGCGATCCTGCGCTACAACAACGCCTGCCAGGCCCGCGACGGCCTGGGCAAGGCGGGACAAACGGTCGACAAGTGGCCCGGCACCCACCCGCCCGTCTACCTGCTGCGCTACGAGCCCGAAGCGTTCGGCGGCGAGGGGGCCGCGGCCATCGCGATCGGCAACCCCGACACCGCGGCCAACACCGCGGTCCTGGTCAAGGGCCTGAGCACTGGCGTGCGGGAGGGCACGCTGTCCAACCCCGACGGCGTGCGGCTGTACGAGGAGACCGCCCGCGCCGACTGGAACAAGGAGACGGCTGTCGTGCTGTGGGTGGGCTACGACGCCCCCAACACCTGGCACGACCCGGGCCTGTACGAGCCGAACATGGCGCGCACCGGCGGCCAGCTGCTGGCCGCCGACCTGAACGCCCTGGGCGTCACCCACCAGGGCGCGCCGACGCACATGACCGTCGTCGGGCACTCCTACGGATCGACCGTCGTCTCGGACGCGGCGGCGGCCTACGGGATGCACAGCAACGACGTGGTGCTGGTCGGTTCGCCGGGCACCGACCTGGCGCATTCGGCGGACGACTTTCACCTGTCGCCGGGCGGGCATCTCTACGTCGGGGCGGCCTCGGCGGATCCGGTGACCTGGTCTCCCGGTGAGGTGCGGGGGCCCGGCCTCATCGGTCCGAACCTGGGCGGACTGGGCGACGACCCGGCGGTCGACGGCTACGGATCCACCCGGTTCAGGGCCGAAAACCCCCAATACACCGCGAATCCGATCTTCGACCACTCCCACTACTTCGACAATGGCTCCGAGTCGTTGTTCAGCATCGCCGACGTGGCGTCCGGACACGGCGATGCGCTGCAACACGACGGCATGACGGCAAGCCATCGCGGCGAATACGGCATCGGTGGCTGGTTCGACCCCGAGGCCTTTCGGCAAGGGACCACCGGCCACGTCCATAGCGGACCGGCCGGCTAACTGGCCACAGAGCGCGAGTGTGATAGGACGTGACGAGTGTGGAACCTGCCCCTACGGATCGCCGCCGCGGCGATAAGCGTCGGCCTGATGCTGAGCGGGTGCTCTGAGGTGCGCCACCCGATCTCGCCGCAGCAGGCCCGCGCCCAGGTCGTCGACGCCTCCCGTGACGTCGTGAACGCGGTGCACGGTGAGGTGACCGAGGCGACGTTCAGCTACGAATCGTGTAATGACCAGGGACAGCCACCTTTTCGCGGCGCCGCGAAGGTGTCGTTCTGGGTGGGCGGCGTCCCGCACGACCAACCCGCCGACCCGCAGGCGGTGATCAAGGCGCTGGTCGCCGACGGCTGGAGCACCGACTCCGACTTCAAATCGCACTCGCCGACGCTGCGCAAAGGGCCGGTCAACATCATCCTCACGGTGCCGCCGCAGCCACCGGCGGGAGTCCAGCTCAAGGGCCACGCGTGGATCGACGTCGACGGCGAATGCCGCGACATCGCCGATCACCGCGGCGACGGCTCCCTTGTGCCGGTCAGTATCGCCAACGAAATCCAGCCGCAATAATGGCGACGAACCCGTGAAGGAGGGTCGACGATGGTAGCCAATCAAGAGGGCATCGGCGTGTTGAAACTCGAGTGCCCGCAACGCCATCCGGTGGGCAGGATCCTCAAGGAGGCCCCGCATCAGTCGGTCCTATACGATCCCGGTGCCTCCTCGGGGCCGCGCCGCTTCTGGCCCGATGAGGACGAGCAGCCAAACTTCAAGGCGCACTGCCGCTTCTGCGAAAAACCGGTGGGCGAGGCAACGGCTACGCTGCAGAGCCAGCTGGCTACCTTGGTTGCGGACACCGCGGCTGGTATCGGGACCGCCACGCTGCAGTACGTTTGACGGGCGGCGGCCCGCCGGGGTCAGGTTGGGGGCGGGGCCGGCTGCTCGGGCGGAATCGCCCCGCCGCAGCCACCAGGCGGTGGCGGCCCCGGGAGAGGTTCGTCGCCGCCGACGCAGTCGTAATAAAATTGAGGGCCGACTATCCAGGTTTTCATCCACTGGTGCCAAAACGACCCGTCGGGGTACTTGTCGCCGTCGCACACGGCCAAATTGCCGTAACCCCATCGACCACCGGGGCAAAAGCCCTTCGTCATGTCGGGCTGGTGCGGGTCAGGCGGATCAGCGCTGGCAACCGGAGCAGATAACACAAACGCCGCAGCACAACCCAATATCGCAGCGCCCTGTCGAGTGAGCTTGAACCTCATTTCGACTCCCTTAAAACGCCCGACGACCCGCGTCGCAGCCACTTTTTGATAACGAAACTCCGAAACTTATATCAAACCCGGCACGCAACCCGCACGAATTCGAGACAAGATCTGATCGTTCCTCTGTCCCCGAAATTGAGATACATCAGCGTCATTTGAGGGTCCGAATCTCCGCGACGCCCAGGATCAGATCAGCGGGCAGATTCGCCGCGCCGCAGGCCGAGCATGATCTGGTGGATCGCGGTGAATAGGTCGCGGCGCACGGCTTTACGTTGGCGGCTTGGAACCTCGGCCAACAAGATCCCGGCATGGGTGATCATGCCGCTGACAACCTGAGTCATTGCATCGACGGGGATATCGTCGGGAAATATGCCCGCGTCGATCAGGCCCTTCAGCAGCAAGCGGACATTGCGACGGGTGTAGTGATCTTCGGATTCGCGCCAGCGCCGCCACCCCAGGCCGACGGGGCCCTCGATGTAAAGGAGGCGGGCGGCAACCCGGTCGAGGGAGACGTCGAGGGTGGCCGAGAGCGCGGCCAGCGCGGCCGCCCACGGATCATCGCCATATCCAGCGGCCGCGTCATATACCTGCTGCTGTGCCGCTTCATTGCATCGGTGTACGACGGCTTCGAAGAGGGCTTGCTTGTCTCGAAAATGGTGATAGACAGCGCCTTTCGTCACGCGTGCGGCGGCTGCGATCTGCGTGATAGAGGTGGACGTAAATCCCTCTTCGGCGAAGGCCTTGGCGGCGGCGTCGAGTATGGCCGCGCGGGTCTGCTCTGCGTACTCCGCGCGGCGACTCTTGACACTGTCCACGGGTAGGAGAATAGTCGCCGATAGACCCCTCGCATACCCGCAGTATGTGACATGCATGCGGTATTTAAACCAGCTGCCGCGAAGGGAGCCAGTCATCCTCATGGACATCGCCGTCCTCGAAACCCACCGTTGCCACGCCACAACCAAATCCGGCCCGGTCAGTTACCTCGACGTCGGACGAGGCCGGCCCGCGGTGTTCATTCACGGCATCCTCGTCAACAGCCTGCTCTGGCGTCAGGTCATTCCCGAGGTCGCCGGAGAACAGCGGCGCTGCATCGCTCTTGACCTCCCCGGACACGGACAGACGCCTGCTGCGCCCGCCGACGCCGACGTGTCGCTGACCGGCCTGGCACGGCGCGTCATCGAGCTGTGCGATCACTTGGGCCTGGATCGTTTGGATCTGGTGGCCAACAACACCGGTGGCGCGGTCGCACAAATTGTCGCCGCTCACCTCGGCGAGCGGTTGTCGACGCTGACGTTGACCAACTGCGACACCGAAGGCAACACCCCGCCCACCCTGTTCAAGCCCTTCGCGATCGCGGCACGGATGGGACTCGTGGCGAAGGTCGGTCCATGGATTGCGTCCAGCCGCGGGGCCATGCTTCGCGGGCTGACCGCAGGTTATCGGCATCCCGGTCGGCTTCCGGCCGAGGTGGTAGATGCCTACTACGGTCCGGTCTTCGGAACACGCGAATCTTCCCAGGCTTTCGCTCGCCTGACGGTAGCCATCTCGTCCGCCGACCTGGCCGCGGTGAGACCCCAACTAAGCCAACTCAAGGTGCCCACGCTCATCGTGTGGGGCACCGGTGATGTGTTCTTCCCGATCAAATGGGGCAAGCGGCTCGCTGAACTGATCCCCGGCACAACGAAGCTCTGCACACTCCGCGGTGCGCGGATGCACTTTCCCGACGAACGCGCGCAGGAGTTCCTGCCAATGCTCCGGCAACACTGGGCGGCCCATCAGTAAGGGGTGGCAGCGCCCCACGCTTACTGAAAGAGTTACAGTACGGACCTTGGCGCCGACGCGAAAGGATCCCCGTGGCGACACCGCACAGCACCCCGCGCCCACCCGAGGGCGATTGGCTGGGAACCCGCTACCTGAAATTCGAGCGCCAGGGACCGATCGCGGTGTGCACGATCGACCGCCCGGAAGCGCGCAACGCCCTGACGCCCGCGATGTACTTCGGGATCCGTTGTGCGGTAGGCCGTCTCAACGAAGACCCGGACCTGGCGGGCCTGCTGATCACCGGTAACGGCGACGTCTTCGCTCCCGGCGGCGACATGGGCGGCGGGGGAGGCACCGACGACTGGATGACCTTCGGCTCGGCGCTGGGCATGGACGTCACGCCGTTCGATGCGGTGCGTACCTCGGCCAAGCCGATCGTGTCTGCGGTCAACGGGCTGTGTCAGGGCGGCGGCATGCAGATCGCGTTGTGCAGCGACCTGTCGGTGGTGAGCGAGCGGGCCACCTTTCGCGTGCCCGAGCTGTTCCGCGGCTACGCCGACACCTATTACAGCCAGATGCTCGTCCGGGTGATCGGGCCGGTTCGCACCCGCGATCTGATGTTCACCGGGCGGGTGCTCAGCGCCGCCGAGGCCCTCGACTGGGGCCTGGTCACTCGGGTGGTGCCCCACGACGACCTGCTCGACATGGCCAAAGCCCTTCTCGCCCAAGCCTGTCGAACCGCGCCACGGGCCCGAGGCGTGATCAAGTCCAGCATCGACAACTACCTCGGGCTGTATGACCGCATCGGCATGACCGCCAGCCTTAGCGACGCCGAGGCCCGGGAAGGGTTCCGCGCCTTCAAGGAGCGCCGCTCGCCCGACTGGGTGCACCCGGAACTGCGGACCGAGGGTCGGCTATAGGTCGATCCATTCCCCGTGCGGGGCAACGCGCAACACTTTGCTGATCCCGGTCTTATCGAACGCCGCGACGAATTCCTCGACGCCTCCACTGAAGTGGGCCCAGCCGCGGCTCCGGGGTTGGTCAGTCGACGAGCGTCGTGGGGCCGCCCAACACACCGATCGCACAGTCGCGCCGCTGCGCGTCAACCTTCGCGTCACTACTCAAACGTTCCGGGAGCGGTTTTGCCAATACGGTTCGCGTAGCGCGGTTTTCAGG
This sequence comes from Mycobacterium sp. 852002-51057_SCH5723018, assembly GCF_001667035.1. Taxonomy (GTDB): domain Bacteria; phylum Actinomycetota; class Actinomycetes; order Mycobacteriales; family Mycobacteriaceae; genus Mycobacterium. The sequence continues at coordinate 315,777 of NZ_LZIR01000070.1, read as the reverse complement.
ATCTTGCCACTCGGGTTGCGGGGGAGTGACGCCACGAAGTCCACGGTGCGCGGGCATTTGAAGCCGGCCAGATGCCGGCGGCAGAATTCGATGATGTCGCCGGGCTCGACCTCGCGGCTAGCCACGACGATGGCCTTGACCGATTCGCCCCAATAGTCGTCGGGAACCCCGATGATCGCGGCGTCTGCGACGGCGGGATGCTCGATCAGCACGCTTTCCACCTCGGGCCCGTACACGTTCTCACCGCCGGTGATGATCATGTCCTTCAAGCGGTCTTCGATGTAGACGTAGCCGTCGGCGTCCAGGCGGCCCACGTCACCGGTGCGCACCCAATCGTCGGCGGTGATCGTCTCGGCGGTCGCCTCCGGCCGATTCAGGTAACCGCTCATGTTCTGGTTGCTGCGCACCCAGATCTCGCCCGCCTCGCCGGTGGGCACGTCGGCGCCGGTCTCGGGATCTACCACGCGAATCTCGGTGCCCAGCACCGCCTTTCCCGCCGACAGCTGCAACGCGGGCCGGGCCGAATCGCGGTGATCGGCGTCGCTCAGCGCGGTGACCGCCCCGCACAGCTCCGTCTGTCCGTACACCTGAACGAAATTCGTGTCCGGCCACGTCTCGAGCGCTCGGTGCAGCAACGGCAGCGGCATGGGGGCGGCACCGTACACGATGTAGCGCAGGCCGGAGAGCGCGGCGCTCGCGGTCTCGCCGGCGTCCAGGAAGCGCGCGATCACGGGCGGCACGAAGAACGCGTGGGTCGCACCGGCCCGCACCGCCTCGATCAACGCCGCCGCCTCGGGCTCGCGGGTCATGATCGTGGGCACTCCCGCCCGGATGCCGAAGAGCGCATAGCCGATCCCGCCCACGTGGAACAGGGGCATACAAACGAGGTTCGCGTCCCCCTCGGCGAACGGAAACGCCGGCGCCAGGTTCACCGCGTGATTGGCCAGCGCGCGCTGGCTCAGCAGCACGCCCTTCGGCCGCCCGGTCGTACCCGAGCTGTAGATCACCAGCGCGGTGTCGCTCTCGTCGATGTCCGCGTCGGGCTGCGCGGGTGACGCTGCGGCGACCAAGGATTCGTACTCGTCGTCGACCACGACGACGCGTTCCACGCCCGGGGCGCGTCCGGCCGCCGCCTCCGCCGCCGGGCGTAGCTCGTCGCCGACGAAAAGCAGACGCGGGCGACTGTCGTCGAGCAGGTGGACGAGCTCGTCGCCGGCCAGCCGCCAGTTGACGACGGTGGTCACCGCGCCGATCGAGGCCGCGGCGAAGAGGACCTCCAGGCAGGCCGGGTGGTTCTTGTCCAGAAACGCCACGCAGTCGCCGCGCCGCACGCCGGCTTGCTGCAGCGCACCGGCCGCGCGGCGTATCCGCTCCGCCCACTGCGCCCAGGACCACTGCCGGTCACCGAAACGCATCGCGATCCCGTCGGGTCGCTGCTGTGCGTGTCGCTCGACGAATCCGGCGAGCGTCTCCGTCGTGCTGGTCGTCGCGTCGCCTGATGGCATGCAGACAGCGTCGCACGCGCGATCCCGCCTGAGAGGTTCGGCCTACCAGCGGTCGGCGCTCAACGCCTTCGATTTGAGTGTGACCTGAGGGCTTTGAGTGTGAGCTGAGGGTGCCCGCGATCGGCGTGTCGCCGCCCTGGGTTCACTCTCAACGCCGTGGGCGCACACTCAACGCGTTCGGCGCCGTGTGCCACCATGACTGTCATGGTGAGCACTGATCGCGCCCGGTCCCGGACCTTCATCGTGACGGGCGCGGCGTCGGGCATCGGCCTGGCCACCGCGCGGCGGCTGCTGGCCGAGGGCGGCTGCGTCATCGGCGCGGACCTGGCCGCTCCGCCTGACCTCGGTGCCGACTTCCATTTCGTGACGGCCGACGTGACCGACGAGGCCGCCGTCGCGGCGGTGCTGGCCGCCGTTCCCGACCGCCTCGACGGCGTCTTCCACGCGGCCGGCGTGGCCGGCGGCGGCCCGGTTCACCTGCTCGACCGGGCCGAGTGGGACCGGGTGATCGGCATCAACCTCACCGGCACGTTCCTGGTGGCCAAGGCGGCCCTGGCCAGGATGATCGAGCAGCCTCGGGTCGACGGCGAACGGGGCTCGATCGTGACCGTCGCCAGCATCGAGGGCCTGGAGGGCACGGCGGGCGGCAGCTCGTACAACGCGGCCAAGGGCGGCGTCGTCCTGCTCACCAAGAACATCGCGCTCGACTACGGGCCCAGCGGCATCCGGGCCAACGCCATCTGCCCCGGCTTCATCGAAACGCCAATGGCGCAAAGCGTTTTCGGTCTGCCGGGGATGGAGGGTCCGCTGGCCTCGATCACCGGGGAGCATGCCCTGCAACGGTTGGGCCGGCCGGAGGAGGTCGCGGCCATGGCGGCCTTCCTGCTGTCGCCCGACGCCTCGTTCGTCAGCGGTCAGGCCATCGCCGTCGACGGCGGCTACACCGCCGGCCGTGATCACGGCGTCGTCAAACTCTTCGGCTTTCCCGAATAAGCCTCTAGGATTCGCGGATGGCCCGTTCCGTCACCCCCGACGAGGCGATCGAGGCGATCCGCGGCACCGGCGGCGCCCAGCCGGGCTGCCGGGCGCTGCACGCCAAAGGCACGCTGTTCCGCGGCACGTTCACCGCGACCCATGAGGCATCCCGGCTTTCGCGCGCACGGCACCTCGACGGCTCGACGGTCCCGGCGCTGATCCGCTTCTCCAACGGATCGGGCAACCCGGCCCAGCGCGACGGCCTGCCCGGGGTGCGGGGGATGGCGGTGAAGTTCACGCTGCCCCACGGGTCCACCACCGACGTCTCGACACAGACCGCGCGGCTGTTCGTGTCCAGCACGCCGGACGGATTCGTCGATCTGCTCAAAGCGATGAGCCCCGGCCTGACCACGCCGCTGCGGATGGGCAAATACTTACTCACCCATCCCCGCCTGCTCCGCGCGCTACCCGTGCTGCGCGACGCCGGCAAGGTCCCGCAAAGCTACGCCACCATCGAATACCACGGCCTGCACGCCTTCCGCTGGGTCGGGGCCGACGGCAGCGCCAGATTCGTTCGCTACCACTGGGTCCCCGCCACGGGGGAGCGGATATCGGGGCCGGCCGCCCACGGCAAGGGCCCCGACTTCCTCACCGACGAGCTGGACGCGCGCCTGGCAAAAGGGCCGGTGTGGTTCGACTTCCGCGTCCAGATCGCCGGCCCGAACGACTCCACCGTCGACCCCTCGGCGCCGTGGGAGAGCAACCAGATCGTCACGGTCGGCACCCTCGAGATCACCGGCCGCGACACCGAGCGCGAGCGCGACGGCGACATCGTCGTGTTCGACCCGATGCGCGTGACCGACGGCATCGAGCCCTCCGACGACCCGGTGCTTCATTTCCGAACCCTGGCGTACTCGGCGTCGGTCAAGCTGCGCAGCGGCGTCGATCGCGGCGCCGAAGCGCCCCCGGTGTGACGAAAGTCGCTCTGTCGCGCGGTTGTTGGCGCAGGGCAGCCGCTTAGCCTCCATTGCGCGGCTCCTCGGCCCGCCCCTACGGGGCGCGCATCGTTCGCCAGGCTAAGCTTGTCCGAAGTGCTGCCTTCCCACATGCTTTTGATCGCCCTGGCCGGGTTCGCCGCCGGCGCCATCAACGCCCTCGTCGGCTCGGGCACCCTGATCACCTTCCCGACGCTCGTCGCGCTCGGCTATCCGCCGGTCACCTCGACCATGTCCAACGCGGTGGGCCTGGTGGCCGGCAGCGTGTCGGGCACCTGGGGCTATCGCGCCGAGCTGCGCGGGCAGTGGGATCGGTTGCGGTGGCAGCTCCCGGCGTCGCTGGCCGGTGCGGTGCTGGGCGCCTTCCTGCTGCTGCATCTGCCCGAGAAGGTGTTCGCCGCGGTCGTGCCGGTGCTGCTGGTGCTGGCCCTGGGGCTGGTGGTGCTGGGACCGCGCATTCAGTCATGGGCCCGCCGGCGCGCGGAGGAGGCCGGCCGCTCACCCGAGCACGTCACGCCGGCGCGGATGGCGGTGCTGGTGCTCGGCACATTCGCCGTCGGCGTTTACGGCGGCTACTTCACCGCCGCGCAGGGGATCCTGCTGGTCGGCGTGATGGGGGCCCTGCTGCCCGAGTCGGTGCAGCGCATGAACGCGGCCAAGAACCTGCTGGCGTTGGTGGTCAATGTGGTTGCGGCGGCGAGCTATTCGTTGGTCGCCTTCCATCGGATCAGCTGGTCGGTGGCCGGCCTCATCGCGGCGGGCTCCCTGATCGGGGGATGGCTGGGGGCGCGGTACGGGCGCCGGCTGTCGCCGAATGCCTTGCGCGCCACCATCGTCGTCGTCGGCCTGATCGGGCTGTACCGCCTGCTCACGGTGGCCTGACGAGCGGTTCAGCTCAGCGTGGCAACGGCGGCCTCGGCGATGACGTCCATCGCGTCCTCGCGTTTGCGCCACGCACGCAGCTGCCGCATCGCCCCGTTGCCCTGGGCGGCGATGCGGTCGAGTTCCGCTACGGCGCGCTCGTATTCGCCCAACGCCTCGAGCGCTGGGCGCACCCGGTGTACCAGCGCGTCCAGCTGCTCGCGGGCCGGCACCGCGCCGCGGCCTCCGAACAGGTCGAGCCCTCGTCCCGACAGCCCGTCGTGGGCGGCCTTCCAGTACGCCGCCCGCAGCGCGGCGGGCGGCAGGCGGCCGGTCCCCCCACCCCTTTCGGGTCGCGCTCGGCTTTCCTCGAGCGCCGTCATCACCGCGGCCCGCACCAGCGTGGCGAGCAGCACCGTTTCCGCGACGGTCGCGGGCACGTCGGCCACGCGCACCTCGATCGTCGGAAAGTTCTCCGACGGGCGCACGTCCCAATAGACCATCTTTCGATCGAGGATCACCTCGCTGTCGATGAGCATGCGCACCGTGCGGTCGTACTCGTCGGGCGTGGGGAAGAACGGCGGCGGCCCGGCGACCGGCCAGCGGCGCCACAGCATGCTGCGCCAGCTCGCGTACCCGCTGTCCGCGTTGCGATACACCGGCGAATTGGCCGACAAGGCAAGCAGCGACGGCAGCCACGGCCGCAGCCAATTGCTGACATGGACGGCGGCCGCGCGGTCGGGTACCTCGACGTGCACGTGACACCCGCAGATGCCCTGCTCGTGCGCGACCATCCCGTACTCCGCACCGATCCGCCGGTATCGCGGGGTGTCGGTGACGGGGAACTCGTGCGGCGTGACGGGCGGCAGTCCGGAGGCCAAGAGCCGGACCCCGCTGGCCTCGGCGGCCCGCGCCGCGCCGCGGCGCAGCTTGGTGAGCTGCTCGTGGAGCTCCGCGCTGGTGGTCGCGACGCCGGAGGTGGTTTCCACCTGGCAGCTGCTCAGCTCCAGCTGCAGCTCGACACCTTGGCGCTTGGCCTCCTCGGCCACCGCGGTGTTGCGGGGGGCCGGTTCGCCGGTCCGCGGATCGACGAGGAGGAACTCTTCCTCCGCTCCGAAGGTGGGCCCCAAACTGGGAATTCGCTCCGCTATTACCAGCGGGCGGGCGCCGCGAGCGCGCTGTCCGCGGTCGGGTAGATCGGCAGCACGGCGCTCAGGCCGCACGCGTCGATGATCCGGGCGACGATCGGGTCGCGGCTCACCACGCGCAGTTCGATGCCGCGCTCGTTACACCGTCGCGCCTCCTCGGCGAGAACCGCGAACGCGCAGCATCCCATGAAATCGAGTCCCGTGACGTCGACCACGAAAGGACCCGGGGCGATGACGACGTTGGCCGCCTCGCTGACCAGCTGCCTCCAGGTGTTCTCGTTGCAGGCGTCGACCTCACCGCCGGCGTTGATCAGCACCGCCGGGCCACTGCGGTCGGTAGTCGCTCGCAGCGTGCTGCGTGGATTGCCCAGCTGGTAGACCAAACGTGTGCTCAGCATGAGGTGGTGGCTGGACATCGGTTCCGCGATAACGCTCATGATGGACTCCTAATCTACCGGCGCGTGGGATGCCGGGACGGTGCCCGTCCTTCTGTCTGAAGACCGACGATTCGCGAACTGCGAATTTCTTTTTTATAACGAGACAGGGTGGTCTGTCTAGCTGTCGCAGCCTAAGAGTATGGTAAGGCTGGCTATGACCAGCGACGATGTCCCCACGCCAGCCGTATCGGCTCGTGAACGCATCCTGACCGCGGCCTATGAGCTGTTCAGCCGGCGCGGGATCCGCTCGGTGGGCACCGACGAGGTGATCGCGCGCGCCGGCGTGGCACGGGCCACCCTTTACCGTCATTTCGCGACTAAGGACGAGCTCGTGCTGGCCGTGTTGCAGCGGCGCGAAGAGGTGTGGACGCACGGCCTGATCGAGGAGCAGTCGCGGCGGCGCGGCGAGACGCCGGAGGAGCAGCTGCTGGCGATCTTCGACGTCATGCACGACTGGTTTCAGCTGCGCGACGGATACGAGGGGTGCTCGTTCATCAACGTGTTGCTCGAGTTTGGTGCGGACCATCCGATAGGACAGGCCTGCATCGCCCACATCGACCACGTCCGCGACATCGTGCGGCACCGGGCCGTCGCGGCGGGTCTGAGCGATGTCGAGGACTTCGCGTCGTCCTGGCACATCCTGATGAAGGGCGCCATCATCTTGGCCGCGGTGGGTGACGTGGACGCCGCCCTGCGTGCCCGCAGGATGGCCGGCGCCCTGATCGCGCAGCACCGGCCCGCGGCGCCGGAGGACCTCGGCGAGGCGGTAGGTTAGCCGGCCGGGGATCTCAGGCGGCGTCGGCCGCTTCGCTACCGGTTTTGCGGTAGTGCTCGGCCTCCAGTTCGGCGATCGCGCGCGACGTGCGTTCGCGCAGCACGATCGCGGCCGTCAGCCCGCACACGACGGCGATCACCAGCCCGATCCAGGAAAACCGCTCCAGCCAGCGTTCGGCGGCCATCCCGGCGAAGTAGACGAGCGCGGTGGTGCCGCCCGCCCAGCAGATCCCGCCGGAGACGTTGGCGACAAGGAAGCGCGGGTAGGGCATCTTCAGCGCGCCAGCCAGCGGCCCGGCGAAGATCCGCAGCAGCGCGATGAAGCGGCCGAAGAACACGGCACGGGCGCCCCAGCGGTTGAACAGCTTTTCGGCGAGCGCGACGTGTCCGGGGCCGAAGTGCTTGGGGAACCGCCGGCCAAGCCGGTCGAAGAGCGGCATGCCGAACCGTCGCCCAACCGCGTAGCCGATCGAGTCGCCGACCACGGCGCCGATCACGGCGGCGGCGCCGACACCGACGGGATTGACGGCCAGGTCGTGGTGCGACGACATCAGCGCGGCGCTGACCAGCACGATCTCGCCGGGAAGGGGAATGCCCAGACTTTCCACTCCGACCACGCCGCCGACCACCAGATAGACCAACAGCGGCGGGATCGACTGCAGCAAAGCCTCCACATTCATGGCTCAAGGATGCCTGACCGGTCGTCGAACCGCGCCGCAATGTCTTCGCTGGGCGCCGCGAGGGGGGCCAGCCGCGGCCGCTTGGGCACCCGCCCGTCGGCCGACGATTTGCCGCGCAGGCGTCGCCACACCCACGGCATGAACTTTTGCTGGGTCCAGCGCAGCTGCCCGTACGTTCGCGTCCTCAACGAAAGCCGCGTGGGACTGCCGCTGGCTACGGCCCAATCATGGTTGCTGCCAGGCAAATCGAGGGCCTCGGCGGCGGCCTCGGCGAACAGGATGTGCCCCTTGGTGGAGGCGTGCACGCGGTCGATGTCCCAGGTGTCCAGGTCGCGCATCGAGGGCGCATGGTAGAGGTCCACCAGCCTGAAGCCGTGTTGGTCGGCCGCCGTTCGGATCGCATCGTTGATGCGGGCAAGCCGCCCGGACACCAGCCGGCCGAGCGGGAGGAACTGCGCGACGTTGGGGAACGTCGTCGTGACCACCGTCGCCCCGGATTCGGCCAGCGCGGCGTGAACCTCGTCGAGGTCGGTCAGGGCGCGGCCGAAGGATCGTCCCGGCTGGATGACGTCGTTCATCCCGACGCACACGGTGATCAGGTCCGGCCGCATGTCCAGCGCCCGTGGGACCTGCTCGCGCAGCACGTCGGCCACCAGCTTGCCGCGGATCGCCAGGTTGGCGTAGTGCAAACCGGGATAGAGCGAGTCGAGCAGCACCGCGAGCCGGTCGGCGAATCCCAGCAGGCCGACAGCGTCGTCGCCGTCCCACAAGCCCTCGGTCTGGCTGTCCCCGATGGCGACGTATCGGCTGTATCCGGTCCCAATAGCCCCGCACACGAAGCCGAGACTAATAGGTGGGCGCGCTACCGTGGCGCTGGCTCGACGGGAGGAGGGGCAGTGCAATTCAACCTCGCCCAGGTGTTCGGTGCGGTCGCGGAGGCCAACCCCGACCGGGACTGCATCGTGTTCGGCGATCGGCGCCTGACCTTCGCGCAGACCGACGAACGCGCGCGCCGCTTCGCCCGGGCGCTGCACGACTGGGGGCTGGGCGTGCGGCGCGAACGCGCGGAGTTGGCGCCGCACGAATCGGGCCAGAGCCACCTCGGTCTGTACCTGGCGAATTGCAACGAGTTCCTCGAGGCGATGCTCGGCGCGTACCAGGCACGTGTCGCCCCGTTCAACGTCAACTACCGCTACGTTGCCGACGAACTGGTGTATCTGCTGGACAATGCCGGCGCTGACGCGGTGATGTACCACGCGCGGTTCGCGCCGACGCTGGGGACGGCGCTGCAGAAGCTGCCCCGCCCGGTGCGGCTGATCCATGTCGACGACGGCTCGGGCAACGACCCGCTGCCCGGGGCGGTGCGCTACGAGGAGTTGCTCGCCTCGGTGTCCGACGGGCCGCTGGATCTGGTCCCGTCACCCGACGATCTCTATGTGCTCTACACCGGCGGCACCACCGGGATGCCCAAGGCGGTGCTGTGGCGCCAGCACGACATCTACATGAATGCGATGGGCGGCCGGAATTTCGGCACCGGCGAGGTGGTGCGCAGCCTGGACGAGATCGTCGAGCGCTCCCGCCCCGACGGGCCCGGTTCGATGACGTGCGCGCCGCTGATGCACGGCGCGGCGCAGTGGGCGGCGTTCATCAACCTGTGCAACGGCCGCCCGTTCGTGATGGCGCCGACGACCACCCACTTCGACCCGGCCGAGGCGTGGGCGCTGGCCAGCCGCGAACGCGTGGTGTCGCTGTCGATCGTCGGCGATGCGTTTGGGCGGCCCCTGCTCGACGAATTGGAAACCGGCGATTACGACCTATCGGGGCTGCTGGTGCTGGTGACCGGCGGCGCGGCGCTCAGTGCGCCGCTCAAGAAGCGATTCGTCGAGCTGCTGCCGAACCTGACGATCCTGGACGCCGGCGGGTCATCGGAATCCGGCTCGCAGATGGGCCAGGTGTCCAGCCGCCTGCAGAACGCGAGCGGTCGCTTCGCCCCAAACCCCGGCGCGGTGGTCGTCAGTTCGGACACGACGCGGCTGCTGGCGCCGGGCGACGACGAAATCGGCTGGCTCGCCCAACAGGGCCCGATACCGCTGGGGTACCTCGGCGATCCGCAGAAGACCGCGCGCACGTTCCCCGTGATCGAGGGGATCAGGCACTCGGTGCCCGGCGACCGGGCCCGCTGGCACGCCGACGGCGAGATCGAGCTGCTGGGCCGCGACTCGGTGACCATCAACTCCGGTGGCGAGAAGATCTTCGCCGAAGAGGTCGAGGCCGCGATCGCCGAGCATCCCGCCGTCTACGACGTCGTGGTGACGAGCCGGCCGAGCGTCCGGTGGGGAAACGAGGTGGTGGCGCTGGTGCAGCTGACTGATGGGCAGCCCGCGGACGCCGACAGCATCATCGCGGAGGCCGCTCGGCATATCGCGCGCTACAAGTTGCCGAAGGCGATCGTCTTCTGCGACCGGCTGCAACGCTCGCCGTCCGGAAAGGCCGATTACCGGTGGGCGAAAGCCCAAGTGGCGCAGGGCGGCTAGGCTTCGCCTGATCTCATCCGCCGCTGGGCGCCGCCTCAGCCGGCGAAACGCGGTGTCCGGTGCGGTATCTCCGGTCGCAGGAAGACGTCGTTGAGCGTCACGGTCCGCAGTCTGCGCGATCGGATGATGTCCACAAGCTGGCCATAGACATGGGTGATCGGTGGGTGGTTGAGGTGGCCGATCACGATGTTCTGCGGCGCGAAGGACTGGTGCGCCAGCCGGACAATCTGGTCCTCGGAAAGCACTGCGGAGTCTCGCAAGTCGCCGCTCCACAGCGTGGGAATCTGGTAGCCCAGATCGGCCGCGACCGCGTCGACCACGGAGTTGTGATGGCCGTATGGCGGCCGGAAGTACGGGGCGGCGTCCACGCCGTAGGTGTTGCGCAGGAACGCGTCGGTGCGACCGAGTTCGTCGGCGATCTGGCTCGGCGACAGATTCGTCAAATCCGGGTGGCTCCACGTGTGGTTGGCCAGCTGAATCTGCCCGGATTCCACCAGCGGTCGAAGCAAGGCGGAATTCTCGGTCCAGGAGCGAAAGGAGCCCGTGACGAAGTAGGTGAGCCGCACGCCGGTGTCCTTGGCGAATTGGGTGTAGAGCCGCACCACGTCGGTGTTGACACCGTCATCGACCGTCCATGCCATGAGATCGGTGCCCGGAAGCTTGGCCAGCGCCGCGCCACCCGGCAGCGGGATGCGCGATCCCCGGGCCGGGGGCGGCAATAGTGGCGGCAGGGCCGGAGTGATCGGGTTGGGCACGGATCCGGCCACGTCTCCATGGGCGACCGTCTCGCTTGGACCGCCGCCGGAGTACCACGAGATCCCCGTCACGGCCACCGTCGCGGCCACCGCGACCAGGAACCGCCGCCGATCCAGTTCGCTCACGCTGGAACGCTAAGCTGCCCCCCACCGCGGTCCCGGCACATCCGTCGAGTGTTCCTGCGTGGAGATGAACTTGTGACTTTCTCGCTATGCCTGGTCAACCCGCAACCGGGCGACCTCGTGGCGTCACGCCGCCTCCTCGGTGAATCCGGGCCCCAGGTCCGGCAGGTGCTCCCACTCCGAGTCGCCGATATCGCGCAGCGTGCCGCCGGTCGACAGTACGCGCAACGAGATCCGCGCCAGTTCGTCGACGCTGATCGCTTGCGTAACGGCCTGCTGAATGGTGTTGGGCACGCCCGGGCGGTCGCCGCCCTGTCGGGCAAGGCGCCGTCGCCGACCTACGTCGGCGCCGTCGACCGGTTGATCGACGAGAGCATCGACCGCGCGCGGCGGGGCTCAAAAACCCTTAGCGGCCAAGGCTTTACCGTCGGCCACATAGATCCCGGCCAGCCAGATGTGCACCAGCATGTCGATCACCCGGTTTTCGGGGATCGCTTCCTCCTCGGCGGTGAACGTCGCGGCCATCACCCGCTCGTTCAACATGTTCAGCGCGACGGACAGGTCCTCGGCCGGGAAGGTGTCCGGAGCGGCGCCCCGCTTACGCTCCGCCTTGATCGCCGCCGTGGTGTAGGAAACCCACTTTTGCATCAGCGCCGACCACCGCTGCCGGACCTCCGGGTTGGTGGATTTCGCCGCGGCCCCGGCCACGGCGACCGCCCGACGCGATCCCGACACCTCGAAGAAAGCCTCGATGCGCGCCCGCCAGAGCGTCGCCGGGTCGCCGGGCAATTGCGGGCCCAGCGCCGCGAGCGCCGCGTGCGCCTTGTGGTTCATCTGATCCAGCAGCCACAACAACACCGCGTTCTTCGACTGGAAGTAGAAGTAGAAGGTGGGTCGGGAGATGCCGGCGCCTTTTGCCAGATCGTCGACGGAAAAGTCGGCCAGCGGTCGCTCCTTCAGGAGCCGTTCCGCGGTGGCCAGGATCGCTTGTTTCCGGCCATCGCCGGAGTGGTGCGACGACCGGCGGCCCCGGGAGGCGTGCATGTACTCGGCCTGCGTCGAGCGGTCGGACACGTAGTTACTTTATGGACACGTGGAGATATGTCAAAGAAATTGTTGATTAAAACCAGCAATATTGTCGATTAATATCAACGGTTCTTTTATCCGCCAGTTTGCTGGGTCGTCGCCGGCGGTTTGTCGAAATTCGTTCGGCAACAACTTGTCTGATCCGCATCAGTTCGGCGGTGTCACAATGATGGCATGCCGTACATCGATCGGCGCGCGATGCTGTGCGCCATTGCCGCGGGCTTACTGACGGCCGTGACCCGCAGTCCGGGGGCCAGCGCATCGCCCGTCCGCTGGAGCATCCCGCTGGGGCCGGTCGCGGCACCGGCGGGCGTGCTCACCCGTGTGCCGGGGGATGGCAATCGGATCGCGCTCACCGTCGACGACGGCGCCAGCACCCCGGTGGTGGCCGCGTTCGCCCAATTCGCGCGGGACAGCGGAACCCGGCTCACCTTCTTCGTCAACGGCGCCAACCCCTCGTGGTCGGCCAATGCGCCGGCGCTTCGGCCGTTGATGGATTCCGGCCAGGTGCAGATGGCGAACCACACCTGGTCGCACCCCAACCTGAACCGCATGGCACTCAACGCGGTCGATGACCAGATCCGGCGCAACGCCGACTTCCTGAGAAACACGTACGGCGCGGACGGCACCCCCTTTTTCCGGCCGCCCTTCGGGGCCCACAACGCCGACATCGACCGGGTGGCCGCCGACCAGGGCTACACCTCGATCACCATGTGGAGCGCCGACATCGGTGACTCGACGCCCGAAAACGAAAGCAGCCTCGTCGCCCGCGCCGCGAAGTCATTCCAGCCGGGCCAGATCGTGCTCATGCACGCCAACCTTCCCACCATCACGCGGTGCTACGGGCAACTGCTGGACCTCATCGGTAGCCGCAACCTGCAGACCGTCACGCTCAAAGACACGATCTGACGAACCGCTGACTTTCGCCCGCTAGTTGCGCGGTGCCACACCCACGTTCACCATGATCCGGTCCAGGACGGCGTTGGATAAGTCGCCATCGTCGGCCACCCGGGACAGGCCGCGCCGCCGCAGAAAAGTGTCGAGGCGCCGATCGGGTGACCAGCCGGCATAGGTGGGGCCCAGGTAGCTCGAGCGTAAAAATTCGTGCGCGAGGGCGTCGACGTCAGATTCGGTCAATAACAACGGTGGGTTGCCACCCATAACCGTCATGCTCCTTTGTTCAGCCGCAACCGCCCCAGCAAAGCTACGTCAGACGACGTCATTATTCAGTCACGCGCAGATTTCGGATAGGGCCCAATGTCACCATGATGACGACCGCTATCGAAATCATTTGACAATCTTCGTATTTGACAGATGCCTAAGGTGGGCCGATCGGGCCGACGGTTCACAGGCCGCTCTGCAGCGTCGAGGAGGCCCTACACGGATTCCGGCCTGCCACCGTCCGATATCAACGGGGTCAAATACGCAGTGGCAGAGGCGAAGTTACGCCGGGCGCCGCTGCTCGTCCTCGGTGGCCCGCCGGAGGACGTCGCCGGTGCGTGTCTAGCCGATCGCCCCAAGGGTGGCCCCGCATCCTCTCGGTTTGTACAATCCTTATTGTGTAAACTCGAGCGGTTGGCGTACGCGATCGGAAAGCCGTGCATCGACGCCCTTCCCGAGGCGCCGAACCCGCACGTGGCCGATAATGAGTCGTTCTTCACCGAAGCCGAGGGAGTGTGAGCGACATTAGGTCCGCCGGGGAACCCACCGGTCGCCGCCGCGAGGTGTTGCGGTTGTTGCGGTCGTCGCCCGCCCCGATGAGCATCGTCACGATCGCCGACGCGCTCGGGGTGCATCCCAACACCGTGCGCTTTCACCTCGACAACCTGGTCGCCGACGGCCAGATCGAGCAGGTCGAGCAGGGACCCAAGGGGCCGGGCCGCCCGCCGCTGATGTTCCAGGCGGTCCGGCAGATGGATCGCGGCGGCACGCGTCACTACCGGATGCTGGCCGAGATCCTGACCGCGGCGCTGGCCGCCGAACGCAATCCGCGCGCCAAGGCGGTGGCCGCGGGCCGGGCATGGGGGCGGCAACTGGATCCCCAGTCGCGGCCGAAGCGCGCTGCGAGCGCCGAGGAGGCCGTCAATCGTCTGGTCGGGATGCTCGACGACCTCGGGTTCGCCCCCGAGCGGCGGACCGCCAAGGGCAAGCAACAGGTGGGCCTGCGACACTGCCCGTTCCTGGAGCTGGCCGAAACCCGCGGTGCCGTCGTGTGCCCCATCCACCTCGGCCTGATGCAGGGGGCCCTCGAGTCGTGGGCGGCGCCGGTTTCCGTCGATCGGCTCGACGCGTTCGTCGAACCGGATTTGTGCCTGGCCCACCTCACCCCGGTCGGAGCCGCCGGGTGAACACCGGATCGGCGATCGCCGTCGCGGTCACGTTCGTCTGGCTCGGCATGGTGCTGGCCATCTCGTTTCTCGAAGCCCCGCTGAAGTTCCGCGCGCCCAACGTGACCCTGCAGATCGGACTCGGCATCGGGCGCCTGGTGTTTCGTGCGCTCAACACCGTCGAGGTCGCCTTCGCCCTCGTCATCGTGGCGATCGTGGCTGGGGGCACTGGGCGCCCGACTCCCGCGCGAATCGCGGTGGCCTTTGCCGTCGCCATCGCCGCGCTGGCCATCCAGCTCGTCGCCGTGCGCCCCCGGCTGACCCGCCGCTCCGATCGGGTGCTCGCCGGGTCCGGCGGTCCCCGGTCGCACGCGCACTACGTCTACGTCGGCTTCGAGGTGGTCAAGGCGGTGGCCCTGCTGGTGGCGGGGATACTGCTATTGACCGTCTGAAAAAGCGCTTTCCCGACCGAAGGGGCCGACCATGGAATCCATCTCGTTGACCAGCCTCGCCTCCGAAAAGCTGGCCGAGGCGGGGCGGTCGCACAGCGGGCGCGCCGCGCACACCATCCACGGCGGTCACACCCACGAGCTGCGGCAGACCGTGCTGGCCTTGCTTACCGGCCATGACCTCTCCGAGCACGACAGCCCGGGGGAGGCGACGCTGCAGGTGCTGCAGGGACACGTGCGGCTGACCACCGGCGGCGACTCCTGGGAGGGTAAGACCGGCGACTACGTCGCGATCCCGGCCGAACGGCACGGCCTGCACGCTGTCGAGGACTCGGTGGTCATGCTGACCGTGCTGAAGAGCCAGCCCGGGGCCCACTAGCCGGATGCTATCCACAAGCTGGTCAAGGGATTTC
Source organism: Mycobacterium sp. 852002-51057_SCH5723018 (assembly GCF_001667035.1). Classification (GTDB taxonomy): domain Bacteria; phylum Actinomycetota; class Actinomycetes; order Mycobacteriales; family Mycobacteriaceae; genus Mycobacterium. The sequence continues at coordinate 300,715 of NZ_LZIR01000070.1, read as the reverse complement.
GGGCTGCGGGTGCCGATCCTCAACGCGCCGATGGGCGGTGTGGCCGGTGGCCGGCTGGCCGCTGCGGTCACCGCCGCCGGGGGGCTTGGCATGGTCGGCATGGGCAGCGACGGCAGCAGGGAACTGCTGCGGACCCAGCTGCGGCACGTGGGCGGGAGGTTCGGCATCGGCCTGGTGGACTGGGTGATGCGTAGCCAGGCGGGGCTGCTCGAGGACGCGCTCGCGGCCGGGCCCGCCCTGTTGTCGGTCAGCTTCGGTACCGACTGGTCATGGGTCGCCAGGGCGCACGACGCCGGAATCCCCACCGTCACACAGGTTTACGACGGCGTCGGGGCCCGCCGGGCGGTCGACGCCGGCGTCGACGTCCTGGTCGCGCGCGGCGCCGGCGCCGGCGGCCACGGCGAGGTACAACTCGCGACGCTGCCGTTGCTCGACGCCGTTCTGGACGCGGTCACAGTGCCGGTCCTGGCGGGCGGCGGCATCGCCTCGCCGCGCAGCCTGGCCGCGGTGCTGGCCGCCGGCGCGAGTGGGGCGTGGGTGGGCACCCGGCTGGCGGCGTGCCCGGAGGCCCTGACCGGTGACGGCAGCCGGCGGGCGCTGATCGCCGCGCGGGCCACCGACACGGCCGTCACCCGGGCCTTCGACCTCGCCAGGGGGCGGCCCTGGCCGGCGCGATTCCCGGCGCGCGTGTTGGCCAACGACTTCGTCGCGCGCTGGACGGGCCGCGAGGAGGCGCTCGACCCGCCGGCCTGCGACGAGCTGGCCGCCGCGGCGGCCGCCGACGACCGCCGCATCGCCCCCGTCGATGCCGGCCAGGGCGTGGGGATGATCCGCGACGACGCGTCGGTGGGGGAGGTCATCGAGCAGATGTGCGGGGGCGCGGAGCGCTTGCTCGCCGGCTGGGGGCGTTAGCGCGGGCGTCCTGCGGGCTAGGGGCCTCGCCGAGATATAAACCACTGCGAGACCCATCGGCGCGTCTTCGCAACCGTTTACGTGTCGCGGACCGCGGCGGACGAACGCGGGCCGGGACCCATCAGACCGCGCGCAGGTAGCGCCGCGCGATGACGCGCTGGCTCACCCGCACCAGCGGGCCGCCCGCCTTGCTCCACCAGCTCGCGGGCCGGGAGAACGCCGACACCTCCGCGAACACCGCGGAGGTGCTCGGGTCGCGGCGGACCACGAAGCGTTCCTCGCCGGACTCCGGGTGCCCCGGCAGCGTGCCATAGGCGAACCCGCGGATGTCGGGCTCGTCGATGACGTACACCACCCGGCACGGCGCGGGCAGGAAACCCAACCGCACCACCAGCACCGCGTCGACGACGGCGACCTCCGAGCTGGCCTGCACCCGCAGGCCGGAGCCGCGTTGCATGCCCCAGTGCATGACCGCATCGGCGGCCCGCTCGAAACGTTCGTCGCCCGTGCCGATTTGACGCTCGACGTGTTGGTGGTCGTAGCCCGCGGGCAGCCTGCCGTCGGCCGTCGCGCCCACCTCGCGGTACGTCAGCGGAAGTTCCTCGAGCGCTCCTAGGTCCACCCGGCCAGCTTGCCACGCCAGGACGTGCGGCCACCTTTCCGGCGTACGGTCTACAGGTGTGACCGCGCACAAAACTGTTGCCCAAGCATCCGGAACGTTCACCCTCGGCGGCGACCTGACCGTCAACCGACTCGGTTTCGGCGCCATGCGCCTGACCGGCCAAGGGGTGTGGGGCCCGCCCGCCGACCGCGACGAATGCGTCCGTGTCTTGCGGCGGGCCGCCGAGCTCGGCGTCAACTTCATCGACACCGCTGACTCCTACGGCCCCTACGTCTCCGAGGAGATCATCCACGAGGCGCTGCACCCCTATGACGGGCTGGTGATCGCGACCAAGGCCGGGTTGCTGCGCACGGGACCGGACGTCTGGGTCCCGCTGGGCAATCCGGCCTACCTGCGGCAGGAATGCGAGATGAGCCTGCGCCGCCTCGGCGTGGAGGCCATCGACCTGTTCCAGCTGCACCGCGTCGACCGCAACTTCCCGCTGGTCGACCAGGTCGGCGAGCTGGTCAACTTGAAGAACGAGGGCAAGATCCGCCACATCGGGCTGTCGGAGGTCAACGTCGACCAGCTCAAGGAGGCCACTCAGATCGCCGAGATCGTGTCGGTGCAGAACATGTACAACCTGGCGTCGCGCGGGGCCGAGCCGCTGCTGGACGCCGCGACCAGCCAGGGCGTCGGCTTCATCCCGTGGTTCCCGCTGGCCGCCGGGCCGCTGGCGGCCCCGGACGGCCCGCTGCAGCGCATCGCCGCCGACCACGACGCGACGCCGTCGCAGCTGGCGCTGGCCTGGCTGCTCAAGCGCTCGCCGGTGATGCTGCCGATCCCAGGCACCTCCAGCGTCGCGCACCTCGAGGAGAACGTCGCCGCGGCCGAGATCACGCTGACCGACGAGGAGTTCGAGACCCTGGCGGTCGCCGGGGGTCAGCAGACGGTCTGACCACCGCGCGAAAGGCGGCCGGGGGCGCAATACGGTGTCCTGGTGGCCGGCGAACAGCAGCAGCACCCTGGCGGTGGATTCAATCCGCCCGAACCAACCACCAAGGGTGGGCCCGACTACGGCCGGTTCATCGATGCCGTGCGCAGGCTGCAGGACCACGCCCGGGCCGTCGACGCCCCCGATGAGGTGATCACCGAGGCCGCCGACCTGCTGGAAAAAGTCTCGTCGCTGCTGAGCCCTTACGACGCCGACGAATGGGAGTCACCGTCCGGGCGGCGGATGGATCTGCCCATGCGCGGCAACATCCTGACCGTCCCCATGTCGGCCCGCAAGGGGGAGGACGGCCGCATCCACGGCTGGGCGCGTTTCCCCCGGTTTCATCTGGGCCGCAACGGCGCCGTGCACGGCGGGGTGCTGGGGATGCTGTTCGACACCGTGCTCGGGTTGACGTCCGCGGTGCTCACCGGCGGCCCCTACCAGCGCACCGCGTACCTGAAGATCGATTACCGCAACATCGTGCCGATCGAGAAGGAGCTTCAGTTCGAGGCGGGCGTCGACCGGGTGGACGGGCGCAAGATCTTCGTGTCGGGGCGGTTGAGCGATGGCGACACACTGTTGACCGAGGCCGAGGCGCTGTTCGTGCGGCTCAAGCCTGGGCAGCCGTGAGGGGCACCGGCCCCGATAGCATTGCAACGATCAGTCCCGATCGATCAGCCAACCCACCTTTGGAGTAAGACCCGATGAGCGCCGCCGCACAGCCCGCCCCAGGAGACCCCATCCGGGTGCCCGCTGGGACCACCGCGGCCGCCGCGGTCGGCGAGGCGGGGTTGCCGCGGCGGGGCGCGCCGGATGCGATCGTGGTGGTCCGCGACGCCGAGGGCAAGCTGCGGGACCTGAGCTGGGTGCCCGACGCCGACGCCGACGTCATCCCGGTGGCTGCCAACACCGAAGAGGGCCGCAGCGTCATCCGCCATTCCACCGCCCACGTGTTGGCCCAGGCCGTCCAAGACCTGTTCCCGCACGCCAAATTGGGCATCGGGCCGCCCATCACTGACGGCTTCTATTACGACTTCGATGTGGACGACCCGTTCACGCCGGAGGACCTGGAGAAGCTGGAAAAGCGGATGCGCCAGATCGTCAAGGACGGACAGCTGTTCGACCGGCGCGTCTACGAATCGAAGGACCAGGCCCGCGCCGAGCTGGCCGACGAGCCCTACAAGCTCGAACTCGTCGACGACAAGTCCGGCGACCCCGACATCATGGAGGTCGGCCCCCCAGGTAGCAATGACGAGCTCACCGCCTACGACAACCTCAATCCCCGTACCCGCGAACGGGTTTGGGGTGATCTGTGCCGGGGACCGCACATCCCCACCACCAAGCACATTCCCGCGTTCAAGCTGACCAGAAGCTCGGCCGCCTACTGGCGGGGTGATCAGCGAAACGCCAGCCTGCAACGCATCTACGGCACGGCCTGGGAGTCGCAGGAGGCGCTCGATCGCCACCTCGAGCTGATCGCCGAAGCTCAGCGCCGCGACCACCGCAAGCTGGGCGCCGAGCTGGACCTGTTCAGCTTCCCCGACGAAATCGGTTCGGGTCTTGCGGTTTTCCACCCCAAGGGCGGCATCGTGCGTAGGGAGCTCGAGGACTACTCGCGGCGCAAGCACACCGAGGCAGGGTACGAGTTCGTCAACACCCCGCACATCACCAAGGCCCAGCTCTTCCACACGTCGGGGCACCTGGACTGGTACGCCGACGGCATGTTCCCGCCGATGCACATCGACGCCGAGTTCAACGAGGACGGCTCGCTGCGCAAACCGGGCCAGGACTACTACCTCAAGCCGATGAACTGCCCGATGCACTGCCTGATCTTCCGGGCGCGCGGGCGGTCGTATCGCGAACTGCCGTTGCGGCTCTTCGAGTTCGGCACGGTCTACCGCCTGGAGAAGTCGGGCGTGATCCACGGGCTGACCCGGGTACGGGGCCTGACGATGGACGACGCACACATCTTCTGCACCCGCGACCAGATGCGCGACGAGCTGCGCTCGCTGTTGCGGTTCGTGCTCGACCTGCTCGGCGACTACGGCCTCACCGACTTCTACCTCGAGCTGTCGACCAAGGACCCGGAGAAGTTCGTGGGCTCCGACCAGGTCTGGGAGGAAGCCACCAACGTGCTGGCCGAGGTGGGCGCGGAATCCGGCCTGGACCTGGTGCCCGACCCGGGCGGCGCGGCGTTCTACGGCCCCAAGATCTCGGTCCAGGTCAAAGACGCGCTGGGCCGCACCTGGCAGATGTCGACGATCCAACTGGACTTCAACTTCCCGGAACGTTTCGAGCTCGAATACACCGCCTCCGACGGCACCCGCCAGCGCCCGGTGATGATCCACCGCGCCCTGTTCGGGTCGATCGAGCGGTTCTTCGGGATCCTCACCGAGCACTACGCGGGCGCGTTCCCGGCCTGGCTGGCGCCGGTGCAGGTGGTCGGCATCCCCGTCGCCGACGAGCATGTGGCCTACCTGGAAAGCGTTGCGGCCCAGCTGAAGTCGCACGGCGTGCGGGTGGAGGTCGACACCAGCGACGACCGGATGGCCAAGAAGATCGTCCAGCACACCAACCAGAAGGTGCCCTTCATGCTGCTGGCCGGCGACCGCGACGTGGCGGCCGGGGCGGTGAGCTTTCGCTTCGGCGACCGCACCCAGATCAATGGCGTGGAACGCGACAGCGCCGTCGAGGCCATCGTGAAGTGGATCGCCGATCGCGAAAATGCCACTCCGACAGCGGAATTGGTGAAAGTGGCCAGCGGTGAGTGACCAGGAGCGTGCCGAGCACGTCGAAGACACCATCCTGGACCGGGGTGTCGGCGAGCAAGACCACCTGCAGCGGTTGTGGACGCCGTACCGGATGAACTACCTGGCCGAGGCGCCGATGAAGCGCGACCCAAACGCTTCGGGCAAGACCGAGCAGCCGTTCACCGAGATTCCGCAACTGCCCGACGAGGACGGCCTGGTGGTGGCCCGCGGCGAGCTCGTCTACGCCGTGCTCAACCTCTACCCGTACAACCCCGGGCACCTCATGGTGGTGCCCTACCGGCGAATCTCCGAGCTCGAGGACCTGACCGAGGCGGAGAGCGCGGAGCTAATGGCCTTCATCCAGAAGGCGATTCGTGTGATTAAGAACGTGTCGCGGCCGCACGGCTTCAACGTCGGGCTGAACCTGGGGACATCGGCGGGGGGATCGCTGGCCGAGCATCTACACGTGCACGTGGTGCCGCGCTGGGGCGGCGACGCGAACTTCATCACCATCATCGGCGGGTCGAAGGTGATCCCGCAGTTGCTGCGCGAGACCCGCCAGCTGCTGGCCACGGAGTGGGCCAAACAGTCATGAGTAAGGTGCCGTTCCTGTCGCGGGCGGCGTTCGCCCGGCTCACTATCCCGACCGCCAGGGCAGCGCTGCGGATCGGGTTGACACCGGACGTCGTCACCATCCTGGGCACGATCGTGGCGGTGGCGGGGGCGCTGACCCTGTTCCCGATGGGCAAGCTGTTCGCGGGTGCGTGTGTGGTCTGGTTCTTCGTGCTCTTCGACATGCTCGACGGCGCGATGGCCCGGGAACGCGGCGGCGGCACCCGATTCGGCGCGGTGCTGGACGCGACGTGCGACCGGGTCAGCGACGGCGCGGTGTTCTGCGGGTTGCTGTGGTGGATCGTCTTCGGCCTGCACGACAAGCTGCTGGCGGTGGCCACCCTGATCTGCCTGGTCACGTCGCAGGTGATCTCCTACGTCAAGGCCCGGGCGGAGGCCAGTGGGCTGCGCGGTGACGGCGGCATCATCGAACGGCCGGAGCGACTTATCATCGTGCTCGTCGGCGCCGGCGTATCGGACTTTCCGTTCGTCCCCTGGCCGCCGGCGCTGCCAGCGGCGATGTGGCTGCTGGCGGTGGCCAGCGTGGTCACCTGCGCGCAGCGGCTGCACACGGTGCGGACGTCGCCCGGCGCGACGGAGCCGATGTCGTGATCCCCACCCGGCCTGGCCTGTACGCGATCGGGGCGCCGCGGCGCCTGGCGCGCCGGCTCGTCACCGAGAACGCGACCGACTGGGGGTACGCCGCGGGCTGGATGGCAGTGCGCGCCCTACCGGAATTCGCCGCCCGCAACGCATTTGACGCCGGAGCGCGCTACGCGGCCCGCCGCGGCGGCCCTGCCCAGCTGCGCAAGAACCTGGCCCGCGTCATCGGGGTGGCGCCCGACGAGGTGCCGGACTCGCTGATGCGCGCCAGCCTGGCCTCATACGGTCGCTACTGGCGCGAGGCGTTCCGGCTGCCGACGATGAACCTGGCCGCGCTGGCCCACCAACTCGATGACTCGGTACTGGGGCAGGACAACCTCGATGCGGCGCTGGCCGCGGGCCGCGGGGCGGTGTGCGCATTGCCGCACAGCGGCAACTGGGACATGGCCGGGGTGTGGCTGGCGCAGACGCGCGGCACCTTCACCACCGTCGCCGAGCGCCTCAAACCCGAATCGCTGTACCGGCGCTTCATCGCCTACCGGGAAGGCCTCGGCTTCGAGGTCCTGCCCCTGTCCGGCGGCGAACGACCGCCCTTCGAGGTGCTGTGCGACCGGCTGCGCGCCAACCGGGTGGTGTGCCTGATGGCCGAGCGCGACCTGACCCGCAGTGGTGTCGAGGTGGACTTCTTCGGTGAGCCCACCCGGATGCCGGCCGGACCGGCCAAGCTCGCGATCGCGACCGGGGCGGCCCTGCTGCCGTCGCACTGCTGGTTCGAAGGAGAGGGGTGGGGTGTGCACATGCAGCCCGCCCTGGACTGCAGCAGCGGCGACGTCCGTGCCATCACCCAGGCGCTGGCCGACCGGTTCGCCGAGAACATCGCCGGCCGCCCCGAGGACTGGCACATGATGCAGCCGCAATGGCTGGCCGACCTGTCCACTGAAAGGCGGATCAGACTGGCCCGGCTCGAGGAACCGTGATGCGGATCGGGATGGTGTGCCCGTACTCGTTCGACGTCCCCGGCGGGGTGCAGTCGCACGTCCTGCAACTGGCCGAGGTGATGCGGGCCCGCGGGCACGAGGTCAGCGTCCTCGCGCCCGTCTCGCCGCACGCGTCGCTGCCCGACTACGTCGTCTCCGCGGGCAAGGCCGTCCCCATTCCCTACAACGGGTCGGTGGCCCGGCTGCGGTTCGGCCCGGCCACCCACCGCAAGGTCAAAAAGTGGCTCGCCGACGGCGATTTCGACGTGCTGCACCTGCACGAGCCCAACGCGCCCAGCCTCTCGATGCTGGCCCTGAACATCGCCGAGGGGCCGATCGTGGCGACGTTTCACACGTCGACCACCAAATCGCTGACCCTGACGGTGTTTCAGGGCATCCTGCGGCCGATGCACGAGAAGATCGTCGGCCGGATCGCGGTGTCCGACCTGGCCCGGCGCTGGCAGATGGAGGCGCTCGGGACCGACGCGGTGGAGATCCCCAACGGCGTCGACGTCGAATCCTTCGCCGCGGCGCCGCGGCTGGACGGCTATCCGCGGCCGGGCAAGACGGTGCTGTTCCTGGGCCGCTACGGCGAGCCCCGCAAGGGCATGTCGGTGCTGCTCGACGCGCTGCCGCGGGTGGTGCAGCACTGCGCGGACGTGCAGCTGCTCGTCGTCGGCCGCGGTGACGAGGCCGAATTGCGCGGGCAGGCACGCGAATTGGCGAAGCACATGCGTTTTCTGGGCCAGGTGGACGACGCCGGTAAGGCGTCGGCGATGCGCAGCGCCGACGTCTACTGCGCGCCCAACACCGGCGGCGAGAGTTTCGGCATCGTGCTGGTGGAGGCGATGGCCGCCGGCACCCCGGTGGTGGCCAGCGATCTGGACGCCTTCCGGCGCGTGCTGCGCGACGGCGAGTGCGGGCGGCTGGTGCCGGTCGAGGACGGCGCCGCGCTGGCCGACGCGCTGGTCGCGGTGCTCGACGACGACGCTTTGCGCGAACGCTATGTGGCGGCCGGCTCGGTGGCGGTGCACCGCTACGACTGGCCGGTGGTGGCCAGCCAGATCATGCGGGTGTACGAGACGGTCGCCGGGTCGGGAACCAAGGTGCAGGTGGCCAGCTGATGACGTGGCTGATCGTCGCCGTCCTGGTCCTGGTGGCGCTGGTCGCCCTGGCCGGCGCGTGGGCGTATCGGACGGCCAACCGGCTGGACCGGCTGCACGTCCGCTACGACCTGTCGTGGCAGGCGCTGGACGGCGCGCTGGCGCGGCGCGCGGTGGTCGCGCGCGCCGTCGCGATCGATGCCTATGGCAATTCGCCCGAGGGCCGTCGGTTGGCGGCGCTGGCCGACGCGGCCGAGAACGCGCCCCGGCGCGCGCGCGAGAACGCGGAAAACGAGCTGTCGGCCGCGCTGGCCGTGGTCGACCCGGCGTCGCTGCCGGCGGGTCTGGTCGCCGAGCTGGCCGACGCCGAGGCGCGGGTGGTGCTGGCCCGCCGGTTTCACAACGACGCCGTCCGCGACACCCTCGCACTGGCCGAGCGCCCCCTGGTGCGCGCCTTCCGGCTCGGCGGGACCGCCGCGCTGCCAAGCTATTTCGAGATCGTCGAGCGGCCGCACGCGCTGGCGCACGGCGGCTTGAGCGGTCCGGGCGTGCCCCGCCATCGCACCTCGGCGCGGGTGGTGCTGCTCGACGAAACCGGCGCGGTGCTCTTGTTGTGCGGCTCGGATCCGGCGATCACCGGCGGTGACGCGCCACGCTGGTGGATCACCGTGGGCGGCGAGGTGCGGCAAGGCGAGCGGTTGGCGGTGGCCGCCGCGCGGGAGCTCGCCGAAGAAACCGGCCTGCGCGTCGACCCGGCCGACTTCGTCGGGCCCATCTGGCGGCGCGACGAGGTCTTCGAGTTCAACGGCTCGCTCGTCGACAGCGAGGAGTTCTACCTGGTTCACCGCATCCGCCGGTTCGAGCCGTCCGTCGCGGGACGGACGGAGTTGGAGCGCCGCTACATCCACGGCGCCCGCTGGTGTGACGCCAACGACATCGCCGCGCTGACCGCGGCCGGCGAGCAGGTGTACCCGCTGCAGCTGGGTGAGCTGTTGCCCGTGGCCGACCGGCTGGCCGACGGCGCCCCCAGCCAAGGCGCGCCTCAGCCGATCCGCTGAGCGAACGGCGGCAACCCCACATCGGCCAGTGCGGCGTCGATACCCTGCACGGCCCCCTGCTGCAGCTCGGCGGCGAGCACGGCCGGATCGACGTGAGGAAACAGGCCGAACGGCGTGGGCAGGTCCTGGTAGGCGGCGCGGTCGTAGCCGAGCTCGACGAGCACCCGTAGGTCGGGTTGCGCCAGGTCGGCCAGCGGGTTTCCCACCAAGGGGATGGCGCGCAGCGGTTGCAGCAGCGGCAGGTTCTGGCTGGGAATGAGCCGGTAGCTGGTCAGGGTGTCCGACGGTGACACCGGCTGCACCACCCCGGACGCGATCTGGGTGGGTGTCAGCAAGTCATACGAGGGGTGCACGAAGAAGAAGCCGGCGAGGGCGTTGGCGTCGGCGAGGAGGTCGATCGGGAACTGCGGAAAGTCGGCCACACCGTCGTATTGGACGGCGTAATCGATGGTGGGGTAGGCGTTGGTCGGGGTCGCGCCGTAACTCGTGAAACCCAGCCAAGGTATGGACAAACCGGGAAAACGCGCGAAGAAGCCGCCGTCGGGCCGGTCGGGATTGCCGATCAGCACAAAGGACAGCTCGTCGGGTCCCGGACGCACGTCGGCCGGGAGCGATTGCAGGTAGCGCATTTCCAGGGTGGCCACCACCGCGCTTTGCGAGACGCCGAACACGATGGTGTGGTTTCCCGCGGCCAGCTGCGCCGTGATCGCGCTGTTCAGGTTCTTCATCCCGTCGGCCACGGACGTGTCAAAGGTCAGGCTGGTCGGCCCGGTGAAGGGAAAAAGCTTCTCGGGCGTCACCAGGAACTGCGGGAGGTAGCTGGGATGGGTCGGAGTGATGAACTGCTCGGCGGTGCCCACGAAGTCGGGCCGGGGCAGCGGGCTGAACCCGGTGCCGCCCATGAGCAACGCCGTCACGCCCGGTCCGCCGGAACCGACCGGGTTTTCGCCGATGGACAGGACGCCCACGTTGCCGCTACCGGGGAGCCCGACGCCGATGATTCCGTCACCGGTGTTGCCGATGCCGAAGTTCGCGTTGCCGATGTTGCCGAAGCCGAAGTTTCCGTTGCCGAGGTTCGCGAAGCCGATGTTTCCGTTGCCGATGTTTCCGCTGCCGACGTTGTCGACCCCGACGTTTCCGGCGCCCACATTGAAGGTCCCGGTCGTCAGGTCCACGCTGAATCCCGGTAGCTGGATCTTCAAGTCCTGCCACAGCGCGAGCTGCGCGGTCGCCGCCGCGGCGCCGGCGTAGTAGCCAGACAACGCGGCCACGTCCTGGGCCCACATCCGCTCGTATTCGGCTTCGGCAGCCGCGATCGCCGGGGCGTTCTGGCCGAGCAGGTTGGATCCGACCAGCGACATGATCTGAATCCTGTTGGCGTCCACCACAATCGGGCGCACCGTGGTCGCCAGCGCAGCTTCGAAGGCGCTCGTCGCCAGCCGGGCCTGGGCCGCCGCCTGGGGGTCCTGGGCCGCCGCCGCGCTCAACCACGCCACATACGGGCCGGTTCTGAGCATCATCGCCAGCGCCGCCGGGCCAAGCCACGCCTCGCCGGCCACCTCGCCGACCACGCCCGCGAATGAGGCGGCCGCGGCGTCCAACTCCTCGGCCAGCCCCTCCCAGGCCGCCGCCGCTGCCAGCATCGGGCCGCGGCCCGCACCGGCGAACATGCGCGCCGAATTCGTTTCCGGTGGCAACACGGCGAATTTCATCGCAAGGTTTCTTCGATCCACCAGGATCTTAGGCCGGAAAACCGGCTTGTTGGACACCACTAGACTGGTGGCCGAATTACCGGGTGGAGGAGAGTAGTGGACAGCGCCGGACAGTCGAGCCAGGCAGTGACGGGAACCGCGCGGGTAAAGCGCGGAATGGCCGAGATGCTCAAGGGTGGCGTCATCATGGACGTCGTCACCCCCGAGCAGGCCCCCATCGCCGAGGGCGCCGGCGCCGTCGCGGTGATGGCGCTGGAACGGGTGCCGGCCGACATCCGCGCCCAGGGCGGGGTGTCGCGGATGAGCGACCCCGACATGATCGAGGCCATCATCGCCGCGGTGACCATCCCGGTGATGGCCAAGGCCCGCATCGGGCACTTCGTCGAGGCGCAGATCCTGCAGAGCCTGGGCGTGGACTACGTCGACGAGTCCGAGGTGCTCACTCCCGCCGACTACACCCACCACATCGACAAGTGGAAGTTCACCGTGCCGTTCGTGTGCGGGGCGACCAACCTGGGCGAGGCGCTGCGGCGCATCAGCGAGGGCGCGGCCATGATCCGCTCCAAGGGCGAGGCCGGCACCGGCGACGTCTCCAACGCCACCACGCACATGCGGGCCATCGGCGGCGAGATCCGCCGGCTGACGTCGCTGTCCGAGGACGAATTGTACGTTGCCGCAAAGGAATTGCAGGCGCCCTACGAGCTCGTCGTGGAAGTGGCCCGCGCCGGCAAGCTGCCGGTCACGCTGTTCACCGCCGGCGGCATCGCCACCCCCGCCGACGCGGCGATGATGATGCAGCTCGGCGCCGAGGGCGTCTTCGTGGGCTCGGGCATCTTCAAGTCCGGCGCCCCCGAGCACCGCGCCGCCGCGATCGTCAAGGCCACCACGTTCTACGACGACCCCGATGTGCTGGCCAAGGTGTCGCGCGGCCTGGGCGAGCCGATGGTCGGCATCAACGTCGAGCAGATCGCGCAGCCCCATCGGCTGGCCGAACGCGGCTGGTAGAAATTGCGATGGGCGCTCGCGCGAAGAGCAGACAGTCATAGCGTGGCGATCGAAGAGATCCTTGATCTCGAGCAACTCGAGGTCAACATCTACCGCGGGAGCGTGTTCAGCCCGGAATCGGGGTTTCTGCAGCGCACCTTCGGCGGGCATGTCGCCGGCCAGTCGCTGGTGTCGGCCGTGCGCACCGTCGACCCGCGCTACCAGGTGCACTCGCTGCACGGCTACTTCCTGCGACCCGGCGACGCCAACGAGCGCACCGTCTTCATCGTCGAGCGCACCCGCGACGGCGGCTCGTTTGCCACGCGGCGCGTCAACGCCATCCAGCACGGGGAGATCATCTTCAGCATGGGGGCCTCCTTCCAGACCGACCAAGAAGGCATCCACCACCAGGACGTCATGCCCGCCGCGCCGCCACCCGACGGGCTGCCGGGCCTGAACTCGATCAAGGTGTTCGACGACGCGGGGTTCAAGCAGTTCGAGGAGTGGGACGTCTGCATCGTGCCGCGCGAGAAACTGCAGCTACTGCCCGGCAAGGCCTCCCAGCAGCAGGTGTGGTTTCGCCACCGCGATCCGCTGCCCGACGACCCGGTGCTGCACATCTGCGCGCTGGCCTACATGAGCGACCTCACCCTGCTCGGGTCGGCGCAGGTCACCCACCTCGACGTGCGTCAGCATCTGCAGGTGGCGTCGCTGGACCACGCGATGTGGTTCATGCGGGCCTTCCGGGCCGACGAGTGGCTGCTCTACGACCAGTCGTCGCCGTCGGCCAGCGGCGGTCGCTCGCTTTGTCAGGGCAAGATCTTCACCCAGTCCGGCGAGATGGTCGCGGCCGTCATGCAGGAGGGCCTGACCCGCTTCAAACGCGATTTTCGGGTCCCCGAACAGTGAGTGCGCCGCGGATCGGCGTCCTGGCGCTGCAAGGCGACACCCGCGAGCACCTGGCCGCGCTGCGCGAGGCCGGGGCCGAGTCGATGCCGGTTCGCCGCCGCGGCGAGCTGGAGGCGGTGGACGGGCTGGTCCTTCCCGGCGGCGAGTCCACCACCATGAGCCACCTGCTGCTCGACTTCGAGCTGCTCGAGCCGTTGCGGGGGCGGCTGGCCGAGGGGCTGCCGGCCTACGGCGCGTGCGCCGGCATGATCCTGCTGGCCAGCGAGATCCTCGACGCCGGCGCGCGCGGGCGCCAGGCGCTGCCCCTGCGTGCGATCGATATGACCGTGCGGCGCAACGCTTTTGGGCGCCAGGTCGATTCGTTTGAGGGTGACATTCCGTTCCTGGGTCTGGACGGGCCGGTGCGCGCGGTGTTCATCCGGGCGCCGTGGGTGGAGCGGGCCGGGGACGGCGTGCGGGTGCTGGCCCGCGCGGCGGGGCACATCGTGGCGGTGCGTCAGGGCCCGGTGCTGGCGACGGCGTTTCACCCCGAGATGACCGGCGACCGCCGCATCCACCACATGTTCGTGGACATGGTCAACGGGGCCGGCTAACCGCCGAGCGTGGGGCCCACACTGGGCGGCCACGTAGACTCGTCTGGCGAACTTTCAGGCAACAGAAGAGGTACTACACACCGATGAGCGGCCATTCCAAGTGGGCCACCACCAAGCACAAGAAGGCCGTCATCGACGCGCGCCGCGGCAAGATGTTCGCCCGGTTGATCAAGAACATCGAGGTCGCGGCCCGCGTCGGCGGCGGTGACCCCGCGGGCAACCCCACCCTCTACGACGCCATCCAGAAGGCCAAGAAGAGCTCGGTGCCCAACGACAACATCGAAAAGGCGCGCAAGCGCGGCGCCGGCGAGGAGGCCGGGGGCGCCGACTGGCAAACCATCACCTACGAGGGCTACGCGCCCAACGGGGTGGCGGTGCTGGTCGAGTGCCTGACCGACAACCGCAACCGCGCCGCCAGCGAGGTGCGGGTGGCGATGACCCGCAACGGCGGCACCATGGCCGACCCCGGGTCGGTGGCCTACCTGTTCAGCCGCAAGGGCGTGATCACCCTGGAAAAGAACGGCCTCACCGAGGACGACGTGCTGGCCGCCGTGCTCGACGCCGGCGCCGAGGACGTCAGCGACCTCGGCGACAGCTTCGAGGTCATCACCGAGCCGACCGACCTGGTCGCGGTGCGGACCGCGTTGCAGGACGCCGGCATCGACTACGACTCCGCCGATGCGGGATTCCAGCCGTCGGTGACGGTCCCGCTCGACGCCGACGGTGCCGCGAAGGTCATGAAACTCGTTGACGCCCTTGAGGACAGCGACGACGTCCAGGACGTCTACACCAACGCCGACATCCCCGACGAGATCCTGGCTCAGATCGAGGAGTGAGCGGCCAACTCGTCGATCGTCGTTCCACCGATGAGACTGTCGAGTGCCGCAGTCATGTTGGGGCACTGCCGTGCCGGGTGATCGGCGGGGCACCGCAGCGCGTGCGTCAGAAACGACTGGGCTTGCTGCGCCTGCTCGATGACGCGGCCCAACGCGGCGATCTGCTCCGCCACAATCGGGCGCCATGTCCGCGCGGGGTTGTCGAGCACGGCGGCGGCGGTCTGCAGCGGTAAGCCCAAGTGTTGGGCGATCTTGATGAAGGCCAGCCGGCGCAGCTCGTCCGGTCCGTACATGCGCCGGCCGCGCCGCCGCACCGGCGACACCAACCCGCGCTCGTCGTAGTACCGCAGCGCCGAGGTGCTCAGCCCAAGTTGGGCCGCCGCCTGCCCGATCGGGATCAGCGTCATGCCGCCATTTGACTTCAACCCAGCTTGAGGCTGCAAGGTATAAAGCGATGACCGATTCGCCCATCGTCAACCATCACGCCGACCACGCGGGTTTTTCCGGCCCGTTCGGTCTGCTGACCGCCCTCGCCATGCTCGTGATGGGGCGGCGTTACGCGGCCCTCGCCGTCGACCTGGTCTCGGTGACGGACGCCGACCGCGTCGTCGACATCGGTTGTGGCCCAGGCAATGCGGTGCGGGCCGCCGCTCGGCGCGGCGCGCGGGCCGTCGGTGTGGATCCGGCTCCGATGATGCTGCGCCTCGCCCGCGCCGCAACGCGTGATGCAAACGTCAGCTGGTCGCAGGGCGGCGCCGAAGCGCTGCCGGTCTCGGACGGTTGGGCGACCGTCGTGTGGTCGCTGAGGACGGTGCACCACTGGAAGGATGTCCCGGCCGGGCTGGCCGAGCTACGCCGTGTGCTGGCCCCGTCGGGACGGCTGCTGGTCATGGAGCGCCGGGTGCAGCCCGGGGCCACGGGGCTGGCGAGCCACGGTTGGACCGAACCGCAGGCCGAGTCCTTCGCGGCGCAGTGCCGCTCAGCGGGCTTCGACGCCGTGAGCATTGACCAGCGCCCGGACGGCCGGCGCGCCGTGTGGGTGGTGCGGGCCAACCAAGCCGGCTACTCGTAACCGTGCCGCATGTCGTCGACGACGCGCGGATTGTCCAGCGTCGACGGCTCGAGGGCCCGCGGCCCGATGTCCCCGGCGAACACGGTGGCGGCGTCCAGCACCCGCTGGTTGAGGAAGCGCAGCGGCGGCGCGTCGGGCGGCACCTTCGGCGTCGGCGGGCCGTCCCCGCCGCGGGCCAGCGCGAAACCCCAGTCGCCGAAGGTGGGCACGTGCACGTGATAGGGCGTGACCGCGTAGCCGGCGGCCCGGATCGTCGACACCGTGCGCCAGAATGCCGTCGGGGTGGAAAACGGGCTGCCCGCCTGCACCACCAGGAGACCACCGGGGGCCAGCGCGTGGCCGACGAGCGCGTAGAACTCGATGGAATACAGCCGGCCCAGCACGGGTGTATCGGGGTCGGGCAGGTCGACGATGACGGCATCGAAAAGCCCCGGACCGCCAGAGTGGCCGCGCAGCCACGCCAGCGCGTCGTCGACCACCACATTGACCCGCGGGTTGTCCAGCGCGCCGGCGTTGGCGTCGCGCAGCGTGGTACGCGCCAGCTCGATCACCGCGGGGTCCAGCTCGACCTGCACGATCCGCCCGATGCCGGGCTGGCGCAGCAGCTCGCGGGCGGCCAGGCCGTCGCCGCCGCCGAGCACCAGCACCGAGCGCGCCCCCGCACCCAGCGCGGGGTAGACCAGGCTTTCGGTGTAGCGGTATTCGTCGCGGGTGGAGAACTGCAGGCCGCCATCGAGGTAGAGGCGGGTGTCGTTGCCGCGGCGGGTCACCACGATCTCCTGATAGGGCGTGTGCCGGTAGGCGATGATCGGGTCGGCGTAAAGCCTTTGCCTGCTTGTGGTTTCGATGTCGGCCGACCGCACCAGCAGGGTGGCGAGCAGCGCGAACGCGGCGGCCAGCGCGCACAGCGCGGTCACCAGCTGCCGGGTGGAAACGACGCGGCGCAGCAAAAAGAGCGCCACGACGGCCGCGGCGGCCAGGTTGATCATGCCGGTGGCCGCGGCGCCGCGGATCATGCCCAGCTGCGGCAGCAGCAGGAAGGGCCAGACCAGCCCGCCCAGCAGCGCGCCGAGGTAATCGGCGGCGTTGAGGTTGGCCAGCGTGCGGCCGGCGTCGGCGGCACCCGACATCCGACCCCGTTGCAGCAGCGTCATCAACAGCGGCACCTCGGCACCGACCAGGCCGCCGATCAGCGCCGTGCTCACCGCCAGCACCCACGTCGACCCGTCGACGAAGGCGAACACCACATACAGCGCCGCCGCCGACAGGCCGCCGACGATGCCCAGCAGCGCCTCGATGGCGATGAAGGCGATCGCCGCGTGCGCCAGCAGCGGCTTGGCCAGCAGCGCACCGGCGCCCAGCGCGGCGATGTAGCCCGCGACGATCAGCGAGGTGGCGACAATCCCGCCGCCGTTGAGGCTGGCCGACAGCGTCAGCAGCGCGAGCTCGTAGACGATGCCGCAGGCCGCGCACGCCGCCACGGCGGCCAGCAGCACGGCGCGCCACCGCGCCGAAGGCTCCGTGGGCCGGACTGTCCGCGGCGCCGGCAGATCGACCGACGTCATGACACCGCGGCGGCGGTAACCCCTCCGACGGCGAGCAGTATCAGCGCCACCGCGAACGATCCCGGGTGCAGCTCCGGCTCGTCGACGTGCTCGTGGAAACTGCCCGGTATCAGCAGGTGCATCGCCAGCAGCGCTATTGCCAGCAGGATCACGCCGATCAACCCGTACACCGCCACCCCGAGCAGCCCCTGCCCGAGCTGGCTGTAGCTGTTGGCGATGGCGCTGATGATGACGGTGGTCAGCGCGACATACATGGCGCCCGCAACGACGACGGCGTTGGGGCGGCGATCGATGAACACCAGCTGGCGCAGCTTGCCCGGGGTCAGCCAGTCGACCATGTAGAACCCGATGAGAAGCACGGCCATGCCGACCCCGAAGTACAGGATCGTCGCGACCGCGCCCCTGAGGACGGGATTGACGTCGACGTTTCCGATCTCGACGGCGAGGTACATGGTTGTCTCCTTCGTGTTCACCGTTATTTGGTTCCACCCGGTCCGCCGGGGCTACCTCCGGCGCCGCCCGACGGTGATCCGGGGCTGAACCCGGGACCGAGGAAGATGAACGCGCCGTGGCTGTATCCGCCGCCCAGGCCTTCGACGCGGACGCTGCACGGATAACTGCCGTCTGGCCCGACGACCACGATGTTGTTGGGATAGCGCAGGTATTGGCTGTTGCCGTTGGCGGCGCGCGCCTCGGGGGGCTGATAGTCGGCGAGCGTGTCGGCCACCTGTGCCGGAGATCCGGTGCAGGCGTAGCGGGTTCCGTTCGCGTCGCGGGAGTACTCCCGATAGTGGCCGGCGATGTAGGACGCAATGTTCTTGTTCTGCAACGTGATTCCGAAGATCAGGGACACGACGGCGCCGACGGCCAGCGCGCCCGACACCAGAAACAGGCGGTTGCGGCTCATGGGCGCCACCGGCTCGACGTGTGCACCACCGTGCCGCCCGACCCTGACGGGCCGCGCGGGTATAGGTGCCAGGTCTGCCACCGCCAGCCGGGGCCGTCGGGTTCGGCGGCCAGCGCGGTCAGCGCGGCGTCGTCGCCGGGAAACGTCCCGCCGAGCCAGCCCGGTTCGCCGGCGCACCGGTCGCGCAGCTCGCGCGCCAGCCGGCGGAAGCTGGCCTCGTCGCGGGCTTCGGTGCGCGATTCGAGGCGGTACCCGGGCGCGTCGGTGCGCTCCGGCAGGTCACGCCCGAGGTTGCGGGCGGCGCACGACACCTGCTCGGAGAACCGGACGTTCGGGTGCTCGACCGCGACCACGTGCGAGGCGCCGAGCACCCCGAGCCGCAGCGCACCGCCGCGCGGGTGCCGCAGTAACCAACTGGCCAGTGGCGGCGGCGCGGGCGCGTTGAGCGCGAGCCGCAGCCTTTCGCCGGATACGTCCGCCGGGGTCACGGCGAGGTGATGAAGCGGCACCGGCGCGAACCTAGGGCGCCGACGGCGGTGGCGCTGGATAGATGGTGAGCTCGCCGGGCAGCACGGACTTGCCCGTCGATATCTCCCAGGGCGTGTCCGGGGCCCAGCGCTCGAAGGACAGCAGCGCGCCCTCGTCGGCGTTGGTGCAGTCCAGGAATTCCATCTCGCCGCCCGCCGGCAGGCCGGTGGTGCCTTCTGTGGTGTAGGAGGCGCGCCCGCGTTCGGCCTCGTGGAACGAAACGCCGTCGACCACGTACTGGTCGCCGGGCTGCAGCGTGAGGTCCTTGCGGGCGACCCACATGGCCAGCTCGAGGCGGCCGTCGTCCTCTTCGACGCTCAACCACAGCGGCTGGTCGCCGCCCTCCAGCAGGTGTTCCCACCACACGAACGGGCCCTCGCGGAACGTCACCGATCCGCGCACCACGTAGTCCACGCCGCCGTAGCTGACGATGGCGCCGGGGCCGAGCTGACGGGGTCCGAACTGCGGCATCGCGTTGAACGAGAGGGGGTCCTGCCGCCCGCGCGGCTGCTCGCCCTTTTTGGGCCGCCGCAAAGCGATGACCAGCACCACGATGGAGCCAATGAAGAGCACCGCCGCGAGCACGAACAGCAGTGTTCCCACGCGAACCCTTCCGTTGCCGCAGTGCCCGAGCGAACGTGGGCATTAAGTTAACAGCTTTCGACGAGGCGGGCGCCCTAACGCGCACGCGGGCCACCCGGCCAGCCGCGTGTCCTGCCGCGTCCCGTCGGCCGCGGCGGTTACGCTCTCGAACAGCTGTTCGTACTAAGGAGCGGTAATGCGCGTGATGGGCGTCGATCCCGGCCTGACCCGATGCGGGCTGTCGGTGGTGGAAAGCGGCCGGGGCCGCAACGTGGTGGCGCTGGACGTCGACGTGGTGCGCACGCCGTCGGACGTGTCGCTGCCGCATCGGTTGCTGGCCATCAGCGACGCCGTCGAGCATTGGCTGTCCACCCACCAGCCGGACGTGGTCGCCATCGAGCGGGTGTTCTCCCAGCACAATGTGAGGACGGTGATGGGCACGGCGCAGGCGGGCGGCGTGGTCGCGCTGGCCGCGGCCAAGCGCGGCATCGACGTGCACTTCCATACCCCCAGCGAGGTGAAGGCCGCCGTCACCGGCAACGGCGCCGCCGACAAGGCTCAAGTCACCACGATGGTCACCAGAATCCTTGCGCTGCAAGCCAAACCGACGCCTGCCGACGCCGCCGACGCGCTGGCCCTGGCGATCTGCCATTGCTGGCGGGCGCCGATGATCGCCCGGATCGCTGAGGCCAACAAGAAGGCCGAGGCCATGGCCGCCCAGCAGCGGCACGCCTACCGGGCCAAGCTGCAGGCAAAGCTCAAGGCCGCCCGATGATCGCCGCGGTACGCGGGGAGGTGCTCGAGGTGGCCCTCGACCACGCGGTGATCGAGGCGGCGGGTGTCGGGTACCGGGTGAACGCGACGCCGTCGACGCTGGCGACGCTGCGGCAGGGCAGCGAGGCCAGGCTGATCACCGCGATGGTGGTGCGCGAGGACTCGATGACGCTGTACGGGTTTCCCGACGCCGACACGCGCGACCTGTTCCTGACGCTGCTGTCGGTGTCGGGCGTCGGCCCCCGGCTGGCGATGGCGACGCTGGCCGTGCACGACGCCGCCGCGCTGCGGCAGGCGTTGCACGACGGCGATGTCGCGGCCCTGACCCGGGTGCCGGGCATCGGCAAGCGCGGCGCCGAGCGGATGGTGCTGGAGCTGCGCGACAAGGTGGTCCCAGCCGGCGCGCCCGCCGGGGCGCCGGCGCACGCAGGTCTTAATGGCCACGCGGTGCGGGGTCCGGTGGTGGAGGCCCTGGTGGGCCTAGGCTTTGCCGCCAAGCAGGCGGAGGAGGCCACCGACAAGGTGTTGGCCGGGGATGAGGACGCGACGACGTCCGGCGCGCTGCGGGCCGCCCTGTCGTTGCTGGGGAAGGCCCGATGAGCCAGGACTTCTCCAGCGACGACTACGTCGAGCGCGAGGTCTCGGGGGCGCTGGTGTCCGGCGAGGGCGACATCGACGTCAGCCTGCGGCCTCGCTCGTTGCGGGAGTTCATCGGCCAGGCGCGGGTGCGTGAGCAGCTGCAGCTGGTCATCGAGGGGGCCAAGAACCGCGGTGGCACCCCCGATCACATCCTGCTGTCCGGGCCGCCGGGGCTGGGCAAGACGTCGCTGGCGATGATCATCGCCGCCGAGCTCGGCTCCGCGCTGCGGGTGACGTCCGGCCCGGCGCTGGAGCGCGCCGGCGACCTGGCCGCGATGCTGTCCAACCTGGTTGAGCACGACGTGCTGTTCATCGACGAGATCCACCGCATCGCCCGGCCCGCCGAGGAGATGCTCTACCTGGCGATGGAGGACTTTCGCGTCGACGTCGTCGTCGGGAAAGGCCCCGGGGCGACGTCGATTCCGCTGGAGGTGGCCCCCTTCACCCTGGTCGGGGCGACCACCCGGTCCGGCGCGCTGACCGGCCCGCTGCGCGACCGGTTCGGCTTCACCGCGCACATGGACTTCTACGAGCCCGCCGACCTGGAGCGGGTGCTGGCGCGGTCCGCCGGGATCCTGGGCATCGAGCTGGGCGCCGACGCCGGCGCGGAGATCGCCCGGCGCTCGCGGGGAACGCCGCGGATCGCCAACCGGCTGCTGCGCCGGGTCCGCGACTTCGCCGAGGTGCGCGCCGACGGCGTGATCACCCGCGACGTCGCCAAGGCCGCCCTCGAGGTCTACGACGTCGACGAGCTGGGTCTGGACCGGCTGGACCGGGCGGTGCTGTCGGCGCTGACCCGCGGCTTCGGCGGCGGTCCGGTCGGGGTGTCGACGCTGGCCGTCGCGGTGGGCGAGGAGGCCGCCACCGTCGAGGAGGTGTGCGAGCCCTTCCTGGTCCGCGCCGGCATGGTCGCGCGCACGCCGCGCGGCCGGGTGGCCACCGCCCAGGCCTGGACGCACCTCGGGATGACCCCGCCGGCCGGCGCGGCCGGGCTCGGGCAACCGGGCCTCTTCGACTAGTCGGCTGGTCAGCGGTCCCACCGGTGTGGGTTACGTCACCGCCGGCGCGGGTATCCAGCCCAGCAGCACAAGACCGTCGGAGGAGATTCTCATGAGGCAAACTAACCCCGACTATGGCCCCGACTATGGACGCGCTCGCGCGCCGTACATGCCACGCACCCGCGGCGCACTTTCCGGGTTGCTCCTGATCCTGTTGGGCGCCTGGGGTGCGCTGATCCCGTTCTTCGGGCCCAACATCAAGTGGGCATACATGGCCGACCCGGCATGGACCTGGACGACCGCCAAGGGCTGGCTGGAGGTGCTCCCCGGCGCCGTCACCGCGGTGGGCGGCTTGATCCTGCTCGTCGCCGGAAACCGCGCCACCGCCATGCTCGGCGGCTGGCTTGCGGTGGTGGGCGGCGCGTGGTTCGTGGTCGGCCGCGCGTTCGCGCCGACGCTGCGAATCGGCGACGTCGGGCAACCCGCGGCGTCGACGGACCTGAAGCGGGCGTTGCTGGAGGTCACCTACTTCACCGGTCTGGGCGCGCTGATCGTGTTCCTGGGCGGCGCCGCCCTGGCGCGCGTGGCGGTTCGGCATGCGCGGGACGTCGTCGTCACCGAACCGGCGCCGGTGGCGGCCGGGTCGGCGCCGATGGCCGGGGCCGCCGGGCCGGCCGGCGAGCCCGCGACATACGACGAGTCACGCGACGTGTCCCAGGAGCGCACCGACCGATTGGCGGCCGAGCCGGAGCAGCGCGGGCGCTTCGGGGGCGGCCTGTTCCGCCGCCGCCGCCACCACGCCGGCGTCTAGGGGCAACCGCTAACCGACCCGGCGGTATCGTCTGTGACGATGATCACCGCCGGGTTGGTATTCGCCGCACTGGCCGCGGTGCTGCATGTCTACATCTTCACGATGGAGTCGTTGACGTGGACCTCGCCGCGCACCCGCAAAGTGTTCGGCACGACGGCCGAGGAAGCCGAGACCACTAAGCTGCTCGCGCTCAACCAGGGCTTCTACAACCTGTTCCTGGCGATCGTCACCGGCATCGGCATCGCCGCGGTCGCTATGGGGCACAACGCAATCGGCGCCGCGCTGATTTTCGCCGGCGTCGGAACGATGGCCGCGGCCGCCGTGGTGCTGCTGGTGTCCGCGCCGGGCAAGGCGCGGGCCGCGCTCACGCAGGGCACCTTCCCGGTGATCGCCATCGTGCTGATGGCGCTGGGCCTCAGTTGGTAGCGCAGCCGGCTCAGCGGCTCACGGCTCCGAGACTCACGGTGATCCGAGCGGGTTACATCCCGGCGCGACCGGGGTACCCCTGCGGGGCTGAAGTAGTCCGGCTTCTATCGAGGAGAATTGATGAGAGACGCAGAAAACGGCCGACCTAGCGCGTTGTGGATGCCGCGCTCGCGCGGCGCGCTCAGCGGATTGATCCTGGTCATTCTGGGTGCTTGGGGTGCATTGATACCGTTCGTCGGTCCTCACTTCAATTTCGCCTACACGCCGGACCAGGACTGGGTGTGGAGCACCGCCCGGGGCTGGCTCGAGGTGCTCCCTGGAGGCGCCACCGTGCTGGCCGGCCTGCTGCTGATCTTCTCGGGAAATCGGATCACCGCGATGATAGGCGCGTGGCTGGCAGTGCTCGCCGGCGTATGGTTCGTGATCGGCGGTGAGGTCGCCCCGATGTTGGGCATCGGTTCCGCCGGCGATCCGATTGCCGCGACCGACCGCAAACGGGCCGTGCTCGAGGTTTCCTACTTCTCCGGTCTGGGTGCCCTGATCGTCTTCCTGGGCGCCGCCGCCGTGGCGCGCCTGGCGGTGCGGTCGGCGAGTGATGTCGAGGCACTGACGCGGGTGGCAGAGGCACGTGCCGCGCGGGCCGCAGACCCCGCTTACGCCAAGCCGGCTTACGCCGAGCCGACGTACACGCCGGGGATGGAGCCGTCGGCCGAGGTGCCCTCGGGCGCGCTGACCCAGCCGCGGGTCGATCGATACGGCGCCGAGGAAGCCGAGCCCAAGCGAGGATGGCGTCGCCAGAGCGCGGAGGGACCATCCGGCGCCGCGTATTTGCGCTGGCCGCACCCCCAGGGTTAACCGTTAGAGCAGCCCGAGCCGCCGCAGGTCGCTGACGTACTTGGCGATGATCGGACCCGAGATGTGCGGGATGTCCTTCTCGGGGCCGATCTTCGCCTCCTGCACGGCCGCGCGGAACCGGTCCGTCGGAGCGACAGACCCGCACACGGGCTTCTGCGGCTGTCGGTAGTTGTGCAGCAGCGGCAACAGCGACGCGTGCCGCTGCCTTTCGGGCAGGGCGCGCAGGCTGGTCTCGAACCGCGCCAGCCAGTCGCCGTAGTCGGCGATGCGCTGGATCGCGCAGCCGGCCCCGTTGGTTCCGGACATCAGCCAGTCGACGAATTCGTCGAGGCCGATGCCGTCGTCGTAGGGGTTCATCACGTGATAGGTGGCGAAGCGCTCACCGGCGCGGCCGCCCTGAGCGCCCAGCGTCGAGACGGCCTCGGCGACGAATTCGACGGGCAGCCCGTCGTAGTGGGCGCGCTGCCGGTGGCCGTCGGCGTCGAGCTCGTAGAACGAGCCGGGGGCGATGCCGGTGGCGACCAGGCTCAGCATCAGCCGGGTGAACATGTCCGGCAGGTTGAGCTGTCCGGCGTAGGTGGTGTCGGCCAGGATCATGTCGCAGCGGAAGACGGCCGACCGGAAGCCCGCACAGGTCATGGGCCTCGCGGAGCAGCACCTCGCCGGCCCACTTGCTGTTTGAGTAGCCGTTGGCGTAGCTGTCGTTGATCTTGCGCGTGGCGCTGATCTGGCGGATGTCGGCGTCCTCGACGAACTCGCCCGGCGCGATCTGGTCGCTGACGGCGATCGTCGAGGTGTAGGTGTACGGCTTGAGCTTCGTGGTGAGCGCCAGCCGGATCAGTTCGGCGGTGCCCAGTGCGTTGGGTCCGAACAGCTGGCTGTAGGGCAGGACGTGGTTGACCAGGGCGGCCGGGTCGACGATGAGGTCGACGGTGTCGGCCAGGCGCTGCCAGGTCTGCTGGTCCAGGCCGAGGTTGGCCTCGCCCTTGTCGCCGGCGAGGACCTCGAGGTGGTCGGCGGCCAGTTCGCGGTAGTGGGCCAGCAGCTCGGGGTCGCCGCTGTCGAACGTCTTGTCCAGCCGGGCCCGGGCCTCCTCGTCGGACTTTGCCCGCACCAGGCAGATCACCGTGCCGTCGACCAGGTCCATCCGTTCCAGCCAGTCCAGGGCCAGGTAACGGCCGAGGAAGCCGGTGGCGCCGGTCAGCAGGACGGTGCGCACCTGGGCGCTCGCGACCGGCAGGCCGGGGGCGGCGGCCAGGGTCTCGGCGTCGATGAACTTGTCCAGGGTGAGGTCGCCGGCGTGCACCTCGGAGGGTAGATCTTTCGAGCGGCCGTGCACCGACGCGAACGTCGGCCGCTTGACGCCCGGCCGGCGCTCGGCCTCGATGTAGTCGGCCAGGGCGCGCAGGTCGCTGGCCGGGCTGACGATGACGCCTACCGGCACGTCGACGTCGAAGATCTCGTGCAGCAGGGTGGCGAACGACAGCGCCGAAAGCGAGTCGCCGCCCAGGTCGGTGAAGTGGGCGTCGGAGACGAGGTCCGCTTCAAAAGGATGGGCCGCGCCCAGCAGGGCGCCCGCCGCGCGGGTCAGCGTCTCTAGCACGGGCGCATCGGCACCGCTGCGGCGCAGCGCACGCAGCTCGTTGGCCTGCCCGTCCGCCAGGTCCGCGTAGAGCCGCTCCAGCCGCTCGCCGTAGTGCTGCTTCAGCTGCGGTCGCGCCAGCTTGCGGATGCCGGTGAGCAGGCCGTTCTCCACGGTCCAGGGCGTGGTCTCGACGATGAAGTCGCGCGGGATCTCGTAGGACTGCAGGCCGGCGCCCTTGGCGACCTCCTGCAGCGAATCGGCGATCGCTGACTTCGACGCAGTCCCGTCGGTCGGCACGATCACCGCCAGCAGGTAGGCGCGGGCGCTGTTGCCGTAGACGTAGATCTGCCGGACCAGCGGGCTGTCGCCGAACACGGCCTCCAGCTTCGAGACGGTGACGAACTCGCCCTGCGACAGCTTCAGCACGTTGTTGCGGCGGTCGAGGTAGACGAGCCGGCCGGGACCGACCTGGGCCATGATGTCGCCGGTCCGGTAGAAGCCGTCGGCGTCGAACACCTCGGCGGTGACGTGCGGGCGCTTGTAGTACCCGGGGAACATGGCGTCGGTCTTGAGGAGCAGCTCGCCGCGCGGATGCGGCCGGTCGGTCAGGAAGTAGCCGAGTTCGGGGACGTCGACGAGCTTGTAGTCGGTGACCGGGGGCCGCCGGATCTCGGTGTCGACGATGGCCATGCCGGCCTCGGTCGAGCCGTAGCCCTCCACCAGGTGCAGGTCGAGCAGCGACTCAACCCAGGCCTTCATGTCGTCGGAGATCGGCGCCGAGGCGGTCATCGCCTTGAGGAACCGGCCGCCGAGGACCTTCTCGCGCTGCTCGGCGGTCACCCGCGCCTGCGCGGCGGCGCGATCGGCGCCGCCGGCCACCAGCCGGTCGACGTCGGTCTGGAATCGCTCGAAGAGCATGTCCCAGATGCGCGGCACGAAGCTCAGCTCGGTGGGCCGCACCAGGGCGAGGTCCTCGAACAGCGTCGAGAGGTCACTCTTGGCGACGAAGTACGCGGTGCCTCCGTTGCCGAGGGTCCCGTACAGGGCCTGGCGGCCCATGACATGGCTCATCGGCATGAAGTTGAGCGTGATCGTCGGCTCGGTGCTCTCGAAGGCGGCATCGGACTTGCGCCAGAACTTGGCGGCGCGGCGCTCGGTGTTCATCGCGCCCTTGGGCGCGCCGGTGCTGCCGGAGGTGTAGATCAGCAGGGAAAGCGTGTCCGGGGATCGCTCGGCGTTGTCGGCGACGGTCGGCGGCGAGGGGGGCAGCGGCCTCCCACGCTCGATCGCGTCGTCCAGCGTCTCGACCGTCACGCCGGCCAGGCGGGCCCGGGCGGCCTGGAGGGCCTCACGGTGGTCGTCGAGCTCCGGGCGGTAGTCGAAGACGACCAGCCCGCCCGGCGCGTGCCCCGTCACGGCCAGTTCGACGGCGTCGGACAGGTTGTCGACGCTGGTGGCGATCGCGGCGGGCTCGGTCTCGGTGACGATCGGCAGCAGCTGGGCGATCGCGGCGCTGGTCTGCAGCGGCACGGACACCGCGCCCAGCCGGGCCAGCGCGATGTCGACGGTGGTGTAGTCGACGCTGGTGAACCCCAGCACGCAGACGCGGTCGCCGGGCCGCACGCCGGCGCTCAGTGCGCCGGCGAACGCGTCGACGCGGTCACGCAGCTCGCGGTAGGTGATCGTCTCGAAGCGCGGCAGCAACTCCGCGCGGGTACGCCCGCCCGGGTCGGTGACGAGCCGGACGGCGCGCTGGCCCAGGGCGGGCCGGTCGGCATAGCCGTCCAGCACGGTGGCGATGACCTGGCGCAGTCCCAGGCCGGGCCGGCCGAGCGCCTCGGCGACGGCCGCGCTGGGCTTGGCGGCGGCGAACTGTGCGTCGGCGGCGTAGAGGTCTTCGAGGCGGCGGGCGAGGCGGGTTTCCCTGTTCATAAATAGAACGTTAGCAAAAGTAACGATATCCCCAAATGGGCCACGTCACACGGGCGATGTGAGATCGCCCACCGGCGGCGGAAAAGAAAATCGCCGGCCCCGAAGGGGCCGGCGATCGAATAACGCAGGGCGTCAGAGCAATCCGAGCAGCTGCAGGTCGGTGATGTACTTGACGATGATCGGCGCGGAGACATGCGGGATGTCTTTGTCCGGGCCGATTTTCGCCTCCTGCACCGCCGCGCGGAACCGGTCGGTCGGCGCCAGCGATCCCCGCATCGGCCGCTCCGGCTTCTGGTAGTTGTGCAGCAGCGGCAGCAGCGAGTACTGGCGCTGCCGATCCGGCAGGGCCCGCATCGCCCCCTCGAACCGGCGCAACCATTCGCCGTAGTCGGCGATGCGCTGGACCGGGTAGCCCGCGTCGATCAGCCAGTCGACGTACTCGTCGAGCCCGATGCCGTCGTCGTAGGGGTTCATCACGTGGTACGTCTGGTAGCCCTCGCCGGCCCGGGCCCCCAGGGTGGAGATCGCCGCCGCGATGAACTCGACGGGCAGCCCGTCGTAGTGGGACCGCTGCCGGTGGCCCTCGGCGTCGAGCTCGTAGAACGAGCCGGGGGCTATGCCGGTGGCGACCAGGCTCAGCATCAGCCGGGTGAACATGTCCGGCAGGTTGAGCTGTCCGGCGTAGGTGGTGTCGGCCAGGATCATGTCGCAGCGGAAGACGGCCGACCGGAAGCCCGCACAGGTCATGGGCCTCGCGGAGCAGCACCTCGCCGGCCCACTTGCTGTTTGAGTAGCCGTTGGCGTAGCTGTCGTTGATCTTGCGCGTGGCGCTGATCTGGCGGATGTCGGCGTCCTCGACGAACTCGCCCGGCGCGATCTGGTCGCCGACCCCGATCGTGGAGGTGTAGGTGTACGGCTTCTGCTTCGTCGTCAGCGCCAGCCGGATCAGTTCGGCGGTGCCCAGTGCGTTGGGGCCGAACAGCTCGCTGTAGGGCAGGACGTGGTTGACCAGGGCGGCCGGGTCGACGATGAGGTCGACGGTGTCGGCCAGGCGCTGCCAGGTCTGCTGGTCCAGGCCGAGGTTGGCCTCGCCCTTGTCGCCGGCCAGGACCTCGAGGTGGTCGGCGGCCAGTTCGCGGTAGTGGGCCAGCAGCTCGGGGTCGCCGCTGTCGAACGTCTTGTCCAGCCGGGCCCGGGCCTCCTCGTCGGACTTTGCCCGCACCAGCGCGATGACCTTGCCGTCGACCAGGTCCATCCGCTCGAGCCAGTCCAGGGCGAGATAGCGGCCGAGGAAGCCGGTCGCGCCGGTCAGCAGGACCGTGCGCACCTCGGCGCTGGGCTGGGGCAGGTCGCGTGCACCGGCCAGCGTGGCCTCGTCGAGGAACTTGTCCAGGGTCAGGTCACCGGCGTGCACCTCGGTGGCGCCCCTACCGTGGACCGCAGCGAAACTCGGCCGCTTGCTGCCCTGGCGCTCGCCCTCGATGTACGCGGCGATGGCCCGCAGGTCGCTGGCCGGGCTGACGATCACGCCCACCGGCACGTCGACGTCGAAGATCTCGCGCAGCAGGTTGCCGAAGGTCAACGCGGACAACGAGTCTCCACCCAGGTCGGTGAAGTGCGCCTCGGGGGACAGCTCGGTGCTGGCGGTGCCGAGCATGGCGGCCGCGGCCCGAGTCACGGTCTCGAGCGCCGGGCGGTCGGCGCCGGTGCGGCGCAGCTCGGCCAGCTCGTTGGCCTGGCCTTGGGCCAGGTCCGCGTAGAGCTGCTCCAGCCGTTCGCCGTAGTGTGCCTTGAGCTTGGGCCAGGCCAGCTTGCGGATGCCGGTCAGCAGGCCGTTCTCCAGGCTGAACGGCGTGGTCTCGATGATGAAGTCGCGCGGCACCTCGTAGGACTGCAGGCCGGCCTCCCTGGCGACGTCCTGCAGCGAGTCGGCGAGCAGCGGCTTGAGCTCCTCGGGCTGGTAGCGCTGCAGGGCTTCCTCGGTCGGAACGACAACCGCCAACAGGTAGGGTTGCGCGCTGTTGCCGTAGACGTAGATCTGCCGGACCAGCGGGCTGTTGCCGAACTCCGCCTCCAGCTTGGCCAGGGTGACGAACTCGCCCTGCGCCAGCTTGAGCACATTGTTGCGGCGGTCGACGTACACCAGGCGGTCGGGACCGACCTCGGCGAAGACGTCGCCGGTGCGGTAGTACCCGTCCTCGTCGAACACGTTGGCGGTGGTTTCCGCCCGCTTGTAGTAGCCGGGGAACATGTTCTCGGTTTTGAGCAACAGCTCGCCGCGCGGGTACGGCCGGTCGGTGGAGAAGTAGCCCAGGTCGGGGACGTCGACCAGCTTGTAGTCGACCACCGGCGGGCGCTGTATCTCGCCGTCGAACAAGACCATCCCGGCCTCGGTGGAGCCGTAGCCGTCCAGCAGGTGCATGTCGAGCAGCGACTCGACCCAGTTCCTCAGCTCGGGGGAGGTGGGCGCCGAGCCCGTCATGGCGAAGATGAACCGGCCACCCAGCAGGTACTGGCGCTGCTCTTCGAGGACCTCGGCCTCGACGGCCCGGCGCTCGTCGGCCAAGTCTTCAGAGGCGCCCTCCGGCAGGCGGCGCTCGACCTGGCGCTGGAACTCGCCGAACAGCGTCTCCCAGATGCGGGGCACGAAGTTCAGCTCGGTGGGCCGGACCAGCTCGAGGTCCTCCAGCAGCGTGGAGAGGTCGCTCGTGGCGGCGAAATAGGCCGTGCCGCCGTTGCCGAGCGTGCCGTAGAGGATGCCGCGTCCCATGACGTGGCTCATCGGCATGAAGTTCAGGGTGATCGAGGCGGCACTGGGGCCGAACCAGTTTCTGCTGGACCGGCGGAACATCTTGCCGACGTTGCTCTGCGGGTACATCGCACCCTTCGGGGCGCCGGTGCTACCGGAGGTGTAGATCAGCAGCGCCAAACGATCGTCGGAGTCGTCGGAGTCGGGCACGGCGACCGGCGTGGCGGGCAGCGCGGTCCCGCGGTCGAGGAGGTCGGCCAGGGTTTCGACGACGACGGCGGCGTCGGCCAGCCGCGCGCGGGCGGCGTCGACGGCCTCGCGCTGGTCGTCGACCTCGGGGTGGTAGTCGAACACGACGAGCTTGGCCGGGCTGTGGCCGTCGCTCAGGAGCAGCTCGACCGCGTCGGGCAGCTGGTTCACGCTCGCCGCGAGGACGCCGGGCTCGGTCTCGGAGACGATCGGCTGCAGCTGGGCGGTGGCGGCGCTGGTCTGCAACGGCACCGACACGGCGCCGATCATGCCCAGCGCGATGTCGATGGTGGTGTAGTCGACGCTGTTGAAGCCGAGCACGCACATCCGGTCGCCGACGCGCACGCCGTCGTGGGTGAGGGCGCGCGCCAGGGCGCCGACCCGGTCGCGTAGCTCGCCGTAGGTGACGGTCTCGAAGCGGGGAAGCAGCTGCAGCGTGGTGCGTCCGGTGTTCGGGTCCCGGACGAACTCGACGACGCGCTGTCCCAGCGCCGGGCGGTCTGCGTAGCCGTCGAGCAGGGTCTGGATGATCTCGGGCAGTCGCAGCCCGGGCTGTTCGAGTGCCGCGGCGACCTCCGGGTTCGGCTGGGCGGCGGCGAACTGCGGGTCGTTGGCGATCAAGTCGTCGACGCGGCGTGCGAGCCGCTCTTCCTGAGTGGTAGTCGACATAAACACATCCCTCTTACTGCCGAATAGCTAAGTAGGTGGTCAGCGCGACGTTGCGCTGATCGTCAAAACGTTAGTCAAACTAACGGTATTCCTAAAACGGCCTTCCGTCGCTGTGACCTTGCGCACCTGGAGTCGCGGTTTCCCGGTGCTAGAGATCGGCGAGGAGGCCGCTCAGCACGTCGACACCCTCCGTCAACAGCTCGTCGCTGATGGTCAGCGGCGGCAGCAGCCGGACGATGTTGCCGAACATGCCGCACGTCAACACGATGACTCCGGCCGCGTGCGCCGCCTTGGAAAGCGCCTCGGTCAGCCCGGCATCGGGTTCGGCGGTCCCGGACTTCACCAACTCTATGGCGATCATCGCGCCGCGGCCACGAACGTCGCCTATGCGGTCGTCGGCGGCCTGCAGCCGCAGCAGCGGCTCGGTCATCAGCCGTTCCAGTTGCCGGGCCCGCTCGACCAGGCCGTCGCGCTCGATGGTCTCGATGGTGGCCAGCGCCGCCGCGCAGGCCACGGGGTTGCCGCCGAACGTGCCGCCCAGGCCGCCGACGTGCGGGGCGTCCATCATCTCGGCGCGGCCGGTCACCGCCGACAGCGGCAACCCGTCGGCGATGCCCTTGGCGGTGCAGATCAGGTCGGGCTCGATCCGCTCGTGCTCGCAGGCGAACATCGCGCCGGTGCGCGCGAACCCGGTTTGCACCTCGTCGGCGATGAACACCACGTCGTTCTTGCGGCACCAGTCGAGCAGGGCGGACAGGAATCCCTCGGCCGGGACGATGAACCCGCCCTCGCCCTGGATCGGCTCGATCAGGACGGCGGCCAGGTTGTCGGCGCCGACCTGGCTTTCGATGACCCGGATGGCCCGCGCGGCGGCCTTTTCACCGTCGGTGCCCAGTTCCTTGTCGATCAGGCCGTCGCGGTAGGGGTAGGACAACGGCGCCCGGTAGATCTCCGGCGCGAATGGGCCGAAGCCGCTCTTGTACGGCTTGGACTTTGCGGTCAGCGCCAGCGCGAGGTTGGTGCGGCCGTGGTAGGCGTGGTTGAACGCCACCACGGCGGGCTTGCGGGTGAAGGAGCGGGCGACCTTGACGGCGTTCTCCACCGCCTCGGCGCCGGAATTGAACAGCACCGTGCGCTTCTCGCCGGAGCCCGGGGTGATCCGGTTGAGCTCCTCGGCGACCGCGACGTACTCCTCGTACGGCGTCACCATGAAGCAGGTGTGGGTGAAGTCGGCCACCTGCGCGCGCACCGCGTCCACCACCCGGGGCGACGAGTTGCCGATCGTGGTCACCGCGATGCCCGACCCGAGGTCGATCAGCCGGTTGCCGTCGGCGTCCTCGACGATGCCCCCACCGGCCCGTGTCACGAAGACCGGCAGGGACACGTTCACGCTGTGCGACACCGCCGCGGCCCGACGCTTGTTGAGTTCAAGCGATGCGGGACCGGGGATTTCGGTGACCAGCTGGCGACTCTGCTCGAGGCTGGCCACGACATCCTCCTCACCGCGGCGCGGCTGTCACGTCGCGCGTTTAGCCTATCTGGTCGGCCGTAAGTCAGCCGGTTGTAGCGGCCGTCGTCGCTACCTGCGCTGATGGCAGACTGACCGACATGGATAGTTTGGTGTTGTTCTTGCCGTTCCTGCTCATCATGGGCGGCTTCATGTACTTCGCGTCGCGGCGCCAGAAGCGCGCGATGCAGGCCACCATCGACCTGCACGAGTCGCTGCGGCCCGGTGACCGCGTGCACACCACCTCCGGGCTGCAGGCCACCATCGTCGCGATCACCGACGACACCGTCGACCTCGAGATCGCGCCCGGCGTGGTGACCACCTGGATGAAGCTGGCCATCCGCGATCGCATCGTGCCCGACGAGCCCGACGAGGTCGACGAGGACGAGGGCCCCCGGGGCTTGGAAGAATCCGACGAACTGACCGACCCGGGCCGATAGGCCGCTTGCGCGAGGGGAACGTGTGGTCGACACGTAGGCTTTTCTAGGCTCCGTCGGGGGCAAGCAACCGATCTCAAGGAGATACAAGGAAAGTGGCATCGTCTTCGGCGCCGGTGCACCCTGCCCGCTACCTGTCGGTTTTCTTGTTGTTGGTGATCGGCGTCTATCTGCTGGTGTTCCTCACGGGCGACAAGCGGGCCGCCCCCAAGCTCGGCATCGACCTGCAGGGGGGCACCCGCGTCACGCTGACCGCCCGCACCCCGGACGGCTCGCGCCCGAGCCGCGAGGCGTTGGCCCAGGCGCAGCAGATCATCAGCGCGCGCGTCAACGGGCTGGGCGTGTCCGGTTCCGAGGTCGTCGTCGACGGCGACAACCTGGTCATCACGGTGCCCGGAACCGACGGCAGCGAGGCCCGCAACCTGGGACAAACGGCGCGGCTGTACATCCGCCCGGTGCTCAACTCGATGCCCGCGCAGCCCGCCCCGCCCAAGGATCTGGCCGACCGCATCGCCGAGGAGAAGGGGTGGCGGCAGAGCACCCGGCAGGGCATCCAGTTCCTGGGGCTGCAATTCCAGGCCACCCAGTGCAATAAGGACGACATCCTGGCCGGCAACGACGACCCGGCGCTGCCCCTGATCACCTGCTCGACCGACCACAAGGTGGCCTACCTGTTGGCCCCGTCGATCATCAGCGGCGACCAGATCGAGAACGCCTCGTCGACGATGAATCAGCGCGGCATCGGCTATGTCGTCGACGTTCAGTTCAGGCAGGCGGCGGCCAACACCTGGGCGGACTTCACTGCCGCCCACGTCGGCACCCAGACCGCTTTCACCCTGGACTCCCAGGTGGTCAGCGCCCCGATGATCCAGGAAGCCATCCCCGGTGGCCGCACTCAGATCACCGGGGGAGACCCGCCGTTCACCGCGTCGACCGCGCGCCAGCTGGCCAACGTCTTGAAGTACGGGTCCCTGCCGCTGTCCTTCGAATCCTCGGAAGCCCAAACCGTCTCGGCGACACTGGGATTGACCTCGCTGAAGGCGGGCCTGGTCGCGGGAGCGATCGGCCTGGTGCTGGTGTTGGTGTACTCGTTGGTGTACTACCGGGTGCTGGGGTTGCTCACCGCGTTGTCGCTGGTCGCTTCGGGCGCAATGGTTTTCGCGATCCTGGTGCTGTTGGGCCGCTATATCAACTACACCCTGGACCTGGCGGGCATCGCGGGTCTGATCATCGGTATCGGTACCACCGCCGACTCATTCGTGGTGTTCTTTGAACGCATCAAAGACGAGATCCGCGAAGGCCGTTCGTTCCGGTCGGCGGTGCCGCGGGGTTGGGTGAGGGCGCGCAAGACGATCGTGTCGGGCAACGCGGTCACATTCCTGGCCGCCGCGGTGCTGTATTTCCTGGCGATCGGCCAGGTGAAGGGGTTCGCGTTCACGTTGGGGCTCACCACGATCCTCGACCTGGTGGTGGTGTTCCTGGTGACCTGGCCGCTGGTGTACCTGGCGTCGAAGTCTCCGACGCTGGCCAAGCCGGCATACAACGGCCTGGGAGCCGTTCAGCGGGTCGCCCGCGAGCGCCGGGCCGCGGCGCATGTGCAGACGGGACGGGGATAGCGCATGACTTCCTCCAAGGCGTCAAAAGAAGCCACCAGTGAAGCCGTGGAGCTGACCGACAGTTCCGCCGGGCTGCCGCACCACAGCTTCATCTCCCGGCTCTACACCGGCACCGGCGCGTTCGAGGTGGTCGGGCGCCGGCGGCTGTGGTACGGCATCAGCGGCGCCATCGTCGCGATCGCGATCATCAGCATCATCGTGCGCGGCTTCACCTTCGGCATCGATTTCAAGGGCGGCACGACGGTGTCGATGCCCGCCGCGGGCGCGTCGGGCACCGTGCAGACCTCGCAGGTGTCCGATGTCTTCCGCAAGACCATCGGCCGCGACGCCGAGTCGGTGGTCATCGTCGGCAACGGCGCCTCGGCGACGGTGCAGATCCGCTCGGAAACGCTGACCAACGACCAGACGACCAAGCTGCGCAACGCCCTGTTCGATGCCTTCCAACCCAAGGGCGCCGACGGTAAGCCCAGTGCGAAGGCCATCAGCGACTCGGCGGTGTCGGAAACCTGGGGCGATCAGATCACCAAGAAGGCGCTGATCGCGCTGGCGGTGTTCCTTGCGCTGGTCAGCCTGTACATCATGGTGCGCTACGAGCGATACATGGCGATCTCGGCGCTGATCACCATGTGTTTCGACCTGACCGTCACCGCCGGCGTGTACTCACTGGTCGGCTTCGAGGTCAGCCCGGCCACCGTCATCGGCCTGCTGACCATCCTCGGTTTCTCCCTCTATGACACCGTCATCGTGTTCGACAAGGTCGAGGAGAACACCCACGGCTTCCAGCACACCACCCGTCGCACCTTCGCCGAACAGGCCAACCTGGCGATCAACCAGACGTTCATGCGCTCCATCAACACCAGCCTGATCTCGGTGCTGCCCGTGCTGGCGTTGATGGTCGTGGCCGTGTGGTTGCTCGGCGTCGGCACGCTGAAGGACCTGGCGCTGGTGCAGCTGGTCGGCATCCTGGTGGGCACCTACTCGTCGATCTTCTTCGCCACCCCGCTGCTGGTCACCCTGCGCGAACGCACCGAGCTGGTGCGCACCCACACCCGCCGGGTGGCCCGACGGCGCCGCGCCGGCCACCAGGCCGAACCCGAACCCGCCGGCGAAGAACCCGCCCCGGAGACCACCGAGGCGGGGGCGCCTGCCAAGCCCGCACCCAACAAGCCGGCGCCGGGTGCGCGCCCGGTGCGGCCCACCGGCACCCGCCGCCCGACCGGCAAGCGAAACGCCGGCCGGCGGTAGGCCAGATGTTGTTGGCCGGCCGGCGGGGGCTGCAGGGATGGGCGTCCGTTGGTCTGGCCGGGATCCTGTTGGCGGCTTTCACGTTGACGGCGTGTTCCGGTAGCGCGTCCTCGCAAATCGACTACGTGGTCGACGGCCCGCTGGTCACCTACAACACCAACACCGTCGTCGGCGCCGCATCGGCCGGGGCGCAGGCGTTTGCCCGCACGCTCACCGGGTTCGGCTATCACGGCCCCGACGGGCAGGTCGTCGCCGACCGCGACTTCGGCACCGTCTCGGTGGTGAGCGGCGCGCCGCTGGTCCTCGACTACCAGATCGCCGACAACGCCGTCTACAGCGACGGCAAGCCGGTGACCTGCGACGACCTCGTCCTGACCTGGGCCGCCCAGTCCGGGCGGTTCCCCGGCTTCGAGGCGGCCACCCAGGCCGGCTACGTCGACATCGCCAACATCGAGTGCATCCCCGGCCAGAAGAAGGCGCGGATATCGTTCGTCCCGGACCGCGGCATCGTCGACTACACCCAGCTGTTCGCCGCCACGTCGATCATGCCGGCGCACGTCATCGCCGATCAGCTCAACGTCGACGTGACCGCGGCGTTGCTGAGCCACAACGGGCCGGTGGTGGAGCGGATCGCGCAGCTGTGGAATACCACCTGGGATCTCAAGCCGGGCATGGACCTCAAGCGGGTCCCGTCGTCGGGACCGTACAAGGTCGAACGGATCCTCGACGGCGGCGCGGTGGTGCTGGTGGCCAACGACCGCTGGTGGGGGCCCAAGCCGATCACCAAGCGGGTGACGGTGTGGCCGCAGGCGCCCGATATCCAGGACCGGGTCAACAACCGCAGCGTCGACGTGGTCGACGTCGCGGCCGGCTCGTCGGGAGCGCTCGCCACCCCCGACAACTACGAGCGCAGCGATTCGCCGTCGGACGGCATCGAGCAGCTGATCTTCGCGCCGCAGGGCGCGCTGGCGGCCGCCAACGCCCGGCGCGCGTTCGCGCTGTGCACGCCGCGCGACGCGATCGCGCACGACGCCGGCGTGCCGATCGCCAATTCGCGCCTGCAGCCGGCCAGTGAGGACGCCGTGGCCGCCGCCGAGGGCGCCGCGGAGGCCGGCCCGTTCGGCAAGGCGGATCCCGCGGCCGCCCGCGCCGCGCTGGGCGGTGCGCCCCAGCCGGTGCGGATCGGCTACCAGGGGCCCAACGCGCGGCTGGCGGTGACCGTCGGCGTCATCACCAAGTCCTGCGCCCCGGCCGGCATCACCGTCACCAACGTCAACCTGGCCTCCTCGGGGCCCCAGGCGCTCAAGGACGGAAAGATCGACGTGCTGCTGGCCAGCACCGGCGGCGCCACCGGCAGCGGATCGACCGGGTCGTCGGCGATGGACGCCTACGCGCTGCACAGCGGCAACGGCAACAACCTGTCCGACTACGCAAACCCGCAGGTCGACGGCGCCATCAGCGCGCTGGCGGTGTCGGCCGACCCCGCCGAGCGGGTCAGGCTGGTCGCGGAGGCGGCTCCGATACTGTGGGCCGATATGCCGACGCTGCCCCTGTACCGGCAGCAGCGCACGCTGCTGTTGTCGAAGAAGATGGTCGCCGTGAGCCGCAATCCGACCCGCTGGGGCGCGGGCTGGAACATGGACCGATGGGCCTTGATCCAGTGAGGGTCGAGTGACGAGCGACGCCACGCCGGTGGCCGAACTGATCGCGGCGCTGGCCCGCGATGTGGCCGATTTTCCGAAGCCGGGCGTCCAGTTCAAGGACCTCACCCCCGTGTTCGCCGACCGGCACGGTATGGCCGCGGTGACCGACGCGCTGGCCGTCATCGCATCCGGCGCCGACCTGGTGGCCGGCATCGACTCGCGTGGGTTCCTGGTGGCGGCTGCCGTCGCCACCCGCCTGGGCACCGGCGTGTTGGCCATCCGCAAGAGCGGCAAATTGCCGCCGCCGGTGCACGCCGAGCGGTATGACCTCGAGTACGGCAGCGCCACCCTGGAAATCCCGGCCGACGGCATCGAGCTGTCCGGCCGTACCATCGTGATCATCGACGACGTCCTCGCCACCGGTGGCAGCATCGGGGCGGCCGCGCGCTTGCTGGAGCGCGCCGGGGCGGACGTGCCCGCCGCGGCGGTGGTGGTGGAGCTCACCGCGCTGGGCGGCCGCGACGCGCTCGCGCCGTTGCCGGTGCACAGCCTGACGCGGGCCTAAATCGGTTCTACAAGCGATATCCTCGAGGTCGGAGGTGACCAACGTGGCGGATGAGAAGAGCGGGGCGCAGGCGCTGGAGGCGCCCACCGACGCCGCCGACGCCGCGCTGGCCGTAGAGCAGCCCGGTCCCGTCGCCGAGCCGCCCGAGTCGCCCGAGCCGCCCACCGAAACCCTGAAGACCTCCAGCAGCGCGTCCCGCCGGGTCCGCGCCCGGCTGGCCCGCCGGATGACCGCCCAGCGCAGCACGCTCAACCCGGTGCTCGAGCCACTGGTGGCGGTGCACCGCGAGATCTACCCGAAGGCCAACCTGCAGCTGCTGCAGCGCGCCTTCGAGGTCGCCGACCAGAAACACGCCACCCAGCTGCGGCACTCCGGTGACCCCTACATCACCCACCCGCTGGCCGTCGCCAACATCCTGGCCGAATTGGGCATGGACACCACCACTTTGGTGGCCGCGCTGTTGCACGACACCGTCGAGGACACCGGCTACACGCTCGAGCAGCTGTCCGAGGAATTCGGCGAAGAGGTGGCCCACCTCGTCGACGGGGTGACCAAGCTGGACCGGGTGGTGCTGGGCAGCGCCGCCGAGGGCGAGACCATCCGCAAGATGATCACCGCCATGGCCCGCGACCCCCGCGTGCTGGTGATCAAGGTCGCCGACCGCCTGCACAACATGCGCACCATGCGCTTCCTGCCGCCGGAGAAGCAGGCGCGCAAGGCCCGCGAGACGCTGGAAGTCATTGCGCCCCTGGCGCATCGGCTGGGTATGGCCAGCGTCAAGTGGGAGCTAGAGGACCTGTCGTTCGCGATCCTGCACCCCAAGAAGTACGAGGAGATCGTCCGGCTGGTCGCCGGCCGCGCGCCGTCCCGGGATACCTATCTGGCCAAGGTGCGCACCGAGATCATCAACACGCTCAACGCCTCGAAGATCAAGGCGACCGTCGAGGGCCGCCCCAAGCACTACTGGTCGATCTACCAGAAGATGATCGTCAAGGGGCGCGACTTCGACGACATCCACGACCTGGTCGGCATCCGCATCCTGTGCGACGAGATCCGCGACTGCTACGCCGCCGTCGGCGTGGTGCACTCGCTGTGGCAGCCGATGGCCGGGCGGTTCAAGGACTACATCGCCCAGCCGCGATACGGCGTGTACCAGTCACTGCACACCACG
This sequence comes from Mycobacterium sp. 852002-51057_SCH5723018, assembly GCF_001667035.1. Taxonomy (GTDB): domain Bacteria; phylum Actinomycetota; class Actinomycetes; order Mycobacteriales; family Mycobacteriaceae; genus Mycobacterium. Next base: position 261,546 of record NZ_LZIR01000070.1, on the reverse strand, counting down.
GTTGTCGGCCCGGAGGGCAAGCCGCTGGAGGTGCAGATCCGCACCCGCGACATGCACCGCACCGCCGAATACGGCATCGCCGCGCACTGGCGCTACAAGGAAGCCAAGGGGCGCAACGGGGTTCCACATCCGCACGCCGCCGCCGAGATCGACGACATGGCCTGGATGCGTCAGCTGCTCGACTGGCAACGGGAGGCCGCCGACCCGGGCGAGTTCCTGGAGTCGCTGCGCTACGACCTTGCGGTGCAAGAGCTCTTCGTCTTCACCCCCAAGGGCGACGTCATCACCCTGCCGACCGGGTCGACGCCGGTGGACTTCGCCTACGCGGTGCACACCGAGGTCGGCCATCGCTGCATCGGCGCCCGGGTCAACGGGCGCCTGGTGGCGCTGGAACGCAAGCTCGAAAACGGCGAAGTCGTCGAGGTTTTCACCTCCAAGGCGCCCAACGCCGGGCCCTCGCGTGACTGGCAGCAGTTCGTCGTGTCGCCGCGGGCCAAGACGAAGATCCGGCAGTGGTTCGCCAAGGAACGCCGCGAAGAGGCGCTGGAGGCCGGCAAGGAGGCGATGGCCCGCGAGGTGCGCCGGGGCGGACTTCCGTTGCAGCGCTTGGTCAATGGCGAGTCGATGGCCGCGGTGGCCCGCGAGCTGCACTACACCGACGTGTCGGCGCTCTACACCGCCATCGGTGAGGGGCACGTGTCGGCCCGTCATGCCGTCCAGCGGTTGCTGGCCGAGCTCGGCGGCATCGACCAGGCCGAAGAGGACCTGGCCGAGCGGTCCACGCCGACGACCATGCCGCGCCGCCCGCGCAGCAGCGACGACGTCGGCGTCTCGGTGCCCGGCGCGCCCGGCGTGCTGACCAAGCTGGCCAAGTGCTGCACGCCGGTGCCCGGCGACCAGATCATGGGCTTCGTCACCCGCGGCGGCGGGGTCAGCGTGCACCGCACCGACTGCACCAACGCCGCGTCGCTGCAGCAGCAGTCCGAGCGCATCATCGAGGTGCTCTGGGCGCCGTCGGCCTCGTCGGTGTTCCTGGTGGCCATCCAGGTCGAGGCGCTCGACCGGCACCGGCTGCTGTCGGACATCACCCGGGTGCTGGCCGACGAGAAGGTCAACATCCTGTCGGCTTCGGTCACCACCTCGGGTGACCGGGTGGCGATCAGCCGGTTCACCTTCGAGATGGGCGACCCCAAGCACCTCGGCCATTTGCTCAACGTCGTGCGCAACGTGGAAGGCGTCTACGACGTCTACCGGGTGACGTCCGCGGCTTGAGGCCTAACGGCGCCTGGCAGGCCGCTTGCGCTGCGTTTGCATCCGGGCGACTGTGGTGGAGGACTCGTGCTGGTCCTCCAGCACGATGACGCCCTCGGCGTCGCTGCCCACGGGTTTGGCGGCGCCCTCGAGCACCTCACCGACGACGCGAACCGCCTTGGGCAGCGCGGTGTTGGTCAGGACCTTGTAGAGCGGCACCGCGGCGATGAACAGGGCCAGCGGCGGTTCGATCAGTCCCAGCCCGGTGGCGACGGCCAGGCCGCCGAAATACCCAATGGACCGGGGCACGTCGACTTCGACGGTGCCCACTTGAACTTCCAAGACGTTTTCCGGCGCTCCGAACCGGATCTCCACGGCGCTGGCGGCCATAACACCCTCCCGATCTTGCGTGCAATCACCAAAATCGTCGGGTACCCGGTTTCTCTGGTTTCACTGCGGCTAGCCCAGCCGCACGGAGGTGATCGTCACGGTCCGGGCGGGCAGGCCCTGTTCTCGATTGCCGGCCACACCCACCGTGGCGATCTTGTCGAGGGTGGCCAGGCCCGCCTCGTCCACCGAGCCGAACACCGTGGACGTCGGCTCCACTTCGGTGTCCCGGTACACCATGAAGAATTGGCTCTCGTTGGTGTTGGGTCCGCTGGTCGCCATGGCCACGGTCCCGCGCGGGTACAGGACGGTCGCCCTCAGCGCGGGATCGCCGGGGCTGTATTGGTCGGTGGGGTACTCGTCGCCGAATGCGTAACCGGGGCCGCCGGTGCCCTCGGCGTCGGGCCCGCCGCAGAGCAGCGTCCCGCCGTCCTGCTGGTTGATCAGCCGGCCGCAATCGGTGTTGTCGAAGAATCCCTGCTTCGCCAGGCTGGTGAAGCTGTTCACCGTGCAGGGGGACTCGGCGTTGGCGAGCTGGATGCCGATGTCACCGAAATTGGTCGAGATGACGGCGTGGATCTGGGCCGGGCTGGTGGACACCCTGCCCGACGGCGGCGGGTTCACCGGTTTGGTGGCCGGATCCGGCGCCGGCGGGTACTGGCAGTTGGCGCCGAGGTCCGGCGGAGGGGCAAACGCCGGCAACGGCGGCACCGTGTTCGCCGCCGGCGTGTTGGATCCGGGGGCCGATCCCGGCCTGGTCGGCACCTTGGCGCGGCTCGGGGTGGTGGATGGCGTGCTGGCCGTCGGGCGGTGGCTGTCGGTGACAAGAGCGATCACCAGCGCGATGACCGCCGCCAGTGCGACCACCGATCCGCCGACGATAGCCAGCGCCAGGCCTCTGCTCAACCTCCGTGCCTGAGGTTGCGGCGGGGCGGTGCCGGCCGGTGCCGGCTGCGGGGCTGCCTGCGGCGCGGGTGCCGGCGGCGGGTGTGCCTGCGGCGGTGGTGGCTGCGGCGGTGGTGGCGGGATGGGAGCGGCGCCGCCGGCGGTGAGTGCCGCCCGGGCGGCCTCGGCGAGCTCGATGGCCGACTGGTAGCGGGCATCGACGTTTTTGGCCATCCCGCGCGCCACGACCACGTCGAGGATGGGCGGCACCTCGGGCGCGAGGGTCGACGCTCGGGGCGGTGGCTCGTTCAGGTGAGCGTTGAGCTGTTGCTCGACGCTGTCGCCGGGGTACGGGCGGCTTCCGGTCAGGCACTCGTACAGCGTGCAGGCCAACGAATACACGTCGGCGCGGTGATCCGTCGTTCCCCGGAAGCGCTCGGGCGCCATGTACGCCACGGTGCCCATCGTGTGCCCGGTGTTGGTGAGCGCGGTGTCGGTGGCGCCGCGCGCGAGCCCGAAGTCGATCAGGTAGACGAAATCCCGCACGTTGGTGACCAAGATGTTCTTCGGCTTGATATCCCGGTGGATCAATCCGGCCGCATGGGCCGTATCCAATGCCGTCGCAACCTGTTCCACGATCGCGACCGCGCGCTCGGGGCTGAGCCGTCCACCTTCTTCCGCGATGAGTTGCGCCAAGTCGCGCCCATCGATCAGGCGCATGTCCACATACAGCCGGCCGTCGATTTCGCCGAAGCCGTGGATCGGCACCACGTGCGGGTCGTTGAGGCTCGCCGCGATGCGGGCCTCCCGGCGAAATCGTTGCTCGAACAGGGGATCCTCGGCCAAATACGTCGGCAGGAGCTTCAGCGCGACGACGCGGTCGGTGCTGGTGTCGTAGGCGCGGTAGACCTGGCCCATGCCCCCGTGCCCGACCTTGTCCAGAAGTTGGTACTTACCGAAAGGCGTCCCCTCCACGCAACGAACCATAAACGGTGCGGCGCGCTAGCCGGGGGATTCGGCGGCAATTAGTCCAGCAGCAGCGACTTGATCGTCACTTCACTGGCCGGCGGACCGTCGTCCCCGCCGCCGGCGACGCCGGCCTTGGCGATCTTGTCCAGCGTGGCCAGCCCGTCGGCCTGGATGGTGCCGAAGACGGTGTATTGCGGCGGCAGCTGAGAGTCCTTGTAGACCAGGAAGAACTGGCTGCCGTTGGTGCCCGGCCCGGCGTTGGCCATCGCCATCGTGCCGCGCGGGTAGACGACCGGCTGCTGCGCCTTCGGGTCGTTCGGCGGGTACTGGTCGGTCGGATACTCGTTGGCGAATTGGTAGCCGGGGCCGCCGGTGCCGTCGCTCTTCGGGTCGCCGCACTGCAGGACGCCCAGCGTGTCCGAGGTGGTCAGCCGGTGGCATTTGGTGCCGTCGAAGAACTTCTGGCCGGCGAGGCTGGCGAAACTGTTGACGGTGCAAGGAGATTCGTTGTTGGCCAGCATCAGCCCGAGGTTGCCCTGGCTGGTCGCCATGCTGGCGCTCACCTGGGCCGGATCCGTCGGGATCTTGCCGGTCCGCGGCGGCTTGACCGGCTTGGCGGCCGGGTCGGACGACGCCGGGTACTGGCAGTTGGCGCCCACGCTGGCCGAGGGCTTGAACGGCGGCAACGGCGGCACCGATCCGGTCGGGGGAGTCGTCGGCGCGGTGCTCTCCGGGGAGCCGCTGGGCGCGGTGGTGGTGGCCGCCGCGTTGCTCTTGTGCTGGCTCTTGGTGTTGACGATCGCGATCACCACCGCGACGGCCACGGCCACCGCCACGGTCGAGCCGCCGGCGATCACCAGGATCCGGCGTCGTCGGGCCTGCTTTGCGCGGCGCTCCAGCTGCCGTTCGAGTTTGCGCTTGGCGTTGGCACGTCGCTGTTCGTTGGTCGGCACGGCCGGTATGCCTCCATCGTCGGTCAATAGGGGGCTCGGTAGCCAGCTCAGGCTAATGTGGGCGCCGCGACCGGTGTCAACCGGGCCCCGTGGGAAACTGGGACACGTGTTGATCACCGGATTTCCCGCCGGCGTGTTGCAGTGCAACTGCTACGTGCTGGCCGACCGGCCCGGGACGGACGCCGTCATCGTGGATCCCGGTCAGCGTGCGCTGGGCCAGCTGCGGCGAATCCTCGACAAGAACCGGCTGACCCCGGCGGCGGTACTGCTCACCCACGGCCACATCGACCACATCTGGTCCGCCCAGAAGGTTTCCGACACCTTCGGCTGCCCCACCTACATCCACCCCGAGGACCGGTTCATGCTGACCGACCCGATCCACGGCTTCGGGCCGCGGCTGGCGCAGCTGGCGGCCGGCGCGTTCTTCCGCGAGCCCAAGCAGGTGGTGGAGCTCGACCGCGACGGCGACAAGCTCGACCTGGGCAGCGTGACCGTCAACGTCGATCACACGCCGGGGCACACCCGCGGCTCGGTGTGTTTCCGGGTGGCTGCCGACACCGATGTGGTGTTCACCGGCGACACGCTGTTCGAGCGCTCGGTGGGCCGCACCGACCTGTTCGGCGGCAGCGGGCGCGACCTGCTCACGTCGATCATCGGCAAGCTGCTGGTGCTCGACGACAAGACCGTCGTCCTGCCGGGCCACGGGCCCTCGACCACGATCGGCGCCGAGCGTCGCTTCAATCCGTTCCTCGAAGGCCTCGGCGCGTGACAGAATTTGTCGCTCCCAAGGGGGTGCCCGACTACGTTCCGCCGGACTCCGCCGAGTTCGTCGCGGTGCGCGACGGGTTGCTGGCCGCGGCCCGCCGCGCCGGCTACGGCGACGTCGAGCTGCCCGTCTTCGAGGACACCGCGCTGTTCGCCCGCGGCGTCGGCGAATCCACCGACGTGGTGTCCAAAGAGATGTACACGTTCGCCGACCGCGGCGACCGCTCCGTGACGCTGCGGCCCGAGGGGACCGCCGGGGTGGTGCGCGCGGTGATCGAACACGGCCTGGACCGCGGCGCGCTGCCGATCAAATTGTGTTACGCGGGACCATTTTTCCGCTACGAGCGCCCGCAGGCCGGCCGCTACCGCCAGCTGCAACAGGTCGGTGTCGAGGCGATCGGCGTCGACGACCCGGCGCTGGACGCCGAGGTGATCGCCGTCGCCGACGCCGGCTTCCGTGCGCTGGGCCTGGACGGGTTCCGGCTGGAGATCACCTCGCTGGGCGACGAGAGCTGCCGGCCGCAGTATCGGGAACTGTTGCAGGACTTCCTGTTTGGGCTTGACCTGGACGAGGAGACGCGCAGGCGCGCCGAGATCAACCCGCTGCGGGTGCTCGACGACAAACGACCAGCGGTGCGGGCTATGACGGCCGACGCGCCGGTGCTGCTCGACCACCTGTCCGACGCCGCCAAGCAGCACTTCGACACCGTGCTGGCTCACCTCGACGCGCTCGCGGTCCCGTATGTCATCAACCCGCGGATGGTGCGCGGGCTGGATTACTACACCAAGACCACCTTCGAGTTCGTGCACGACGGCCTCGGCGCGCAATCGGGCATCGGCGGCGGCGGCCGCTACGACGGCCTGATGCGCCAGCTCGGCGGACAAGACCTGTCCGGCATCGGTTTTGGGCTCGGCGTGGACCGGACCCTGCTGGCGCTGCGGGCCGAGGGCAAGAGCGTGGGGGAGACGACGCGTTGCGACGTGTTCGGGGTGCCGCTGAGCGAGCAGGCCAAGCTGCAGCTGGCGGTGCTCGCCGGGCAGCTGCGCGCCGCCGGCGTTCGCGTCGACATGGCCTACGGCGACCGCGGGCTCAAGGGTGCGATGCGCGCCGCCGACCGGTCCGGCGCCCGCATCGCTTTGGTGGTCGGTGACCGGGACATCGAGGCCGGGACGGTCGGGGTGAAGGACCTCGCGACGGGTGACCAGGTGTCGGTGGCTTTGGATTCGGTTGTGGCTGAGGTGGTCACGCGGCTCGGCGGGTAGCCCGCCCGGGTCGAGGCGCCGTGTCAGTGGGTCGTGGCATACTCGAACACATGTTCGAAGATGTGCGGGCGCGGTTTGACGAGCTGGTCGAGCGGTGTCATCCGTCTAAGACGCCGGAGTCGGCGGTGCTGGTGGAGCGGATTGGTGCGGCGGCGCGGTTTGAGAACCGGGCGGCGGCCGCGCAATTGGTGGCGATCGGGGAGTTGTTTGCCTATCGGCTGTCGCGGTGTTCGGAGAACGAGGATTGGGCGATCGACACGATGGAGGCGGTGGCCGCCGAGGTGGGTGCGGCGTTGCGGATCGGCCAGGGGCTGGCGGCCGAGCGGGTGCGCTCTGCGCGGGCGATGCGCGAGCGATTACCCAAGAGTGCTGAGGTCTTTCGTGCCGGGGATATTGATTATCGGATGTTTCAGACGTTGGTGTATCGCAGCGATCTGATCGTCGATGGCGAGGTGTTGGCGGCTGTTGATGAGCAGTTGGCGGCCAATGTGGCGCGGTGGCCGTCGATGAGCCGGGGCCGATTGTGTGCGCAGGTGGACAAGATCGTGGCCACGGCCGATATCGATGCCGTGCGCCGGCGCACCAAGACCCAACGCGATCGCGAGATTTGGATCGGTCCGGATCACGACGGCACCGCCGAGATCAACGGTCGGCTGCTGAGTCCCGACGCCCACGCGCTGGATCGGCGGTTGGATGCGTTGGCGGCCACGGTGTGCGCGCACGATCCCCGCAGCCGCGAGCAGCGCCGCGCCGATGCCCTGGGTGCGCTGGCCGCCGGCGCCGATCGGCTGGGCTGCCGCTGCGGACGCACCGATTGTGCGGCCGGAAAGCGGCCGGCGGCGGGGCCGGTGGTGATCCATGTGATCGCCGAACAAGCCACCATCAATGGCGGTGGCTCAGCTCCGGGCTCGAAGGTGAGCGCCGACGGGCTCATTCCACCCGAGCTCGTGGCCGAACTCGCCAAGTCGGCCAAGCCGGTGCCGTTGATCCACCCCGGCGATGCCGCACCGGAAAAGGGCTATGTGCCCTCGAAGGCGTTGGCCGATTTCGTGCGATGCCGCGATCTGACGTGTCGCTGGCCGGGCTGCGACCACCCCGCCATCAATTGCGATGTCGACCACACCATCCCCTTTGCCCAGGGCGGGCCCACGCACGCGAGCAATCTCAAGTGTTATTGCCGCACCCATCATTTGGTGAAAACTTTCCTGGGCTGGGCCGAACAGCAGCTGGCTGACGGGACGCTGATCCTCACCTCCCCCGCCGGGCACACCTATGTCACCACCCCGGGCAGCGCGCTGCTGTTTCCCAGCCTGTGTTACGCCGTGGGCGGCATGCCGTGCCCCGAGGCCGACCCACCCCAGGATTACTGCGCCGAGCGCAGCGCAATGATGCCCAAACGCCGGCGCACCCGCGCCCAAGCCCGCGCCAGGCGGGTGGCCACCGAACGCCGCCACAACCGCGACGCACGGTTGGCCGCCCGAACCGCGCCAACCGGCCCGGCCCCACCCATCGACGACCCACCACCTTTCTAGCGCCACTTGACTTCGTATCGAACGATTGTCCGAATAGGCGTTAGGCGCTGGGCTAACCACGCCGTCACCGTTAACGAATCATCTGACCCCAGCTTCGTCCTCGACACGTTTACGGGCGTCGCGCCGCGCTCGCTTCCTATGTTCTAGCGCTTCTGGCGCGCTGCGCGGAGCGGCTAACTGACGTTCGAGGTCGGCGATGCGCTTCTCGGGGGTCGTCCTGGTCGATCAGCAATTCGTCCCGCCCCCGGAAGCGCCACGTGACTGCGGAGCGAACGACCCAAGGATCCGTGATCCCGGTCATCGTCGTGCCGACGGTCGATTCCCGGGCGTTCCGGATTCGGCGAGGCCGGCGAGGGCCTGCGGGAGCGGGTCCCGGTGCAGGACGCCGAGGCGCTGGGTGGCGCGGGTAAGGGCCACGTACAGCTCGGCCGCGCCGCGTGGGCCGTCGTCGAGAATCCGTTGCGGCTCCACCACGAGGACGGCGTCGAACTCCAGGCCCTTCGTCTCCGACGCGAGCACCGCGCCCGGCACACCCGGCGGCCCGATCACCACGCTGGTGCCTTCGCGGCCGGCCTCAGCTCGGACGAATTCCTCGATGGCAGAGGGCAATTCGTCGTCCGAAACCCGCCTGGACCATGGCTGGACCCCGCACGCGCGGACCGACTCCGGCGGCTGGACCTCGGGCGCGAATTCGGCGAGCAGCGCCGCCGCGACGGTCATGATCTCCGCCGGGGTGCGATAGTTCAGCGACAGCGACCGGTAGACCCAACGGCCGGGCACGTACGGCTCCAGCATCGCGGCCCACGACGTCGCTCCGGCCACCGACCGGCGTTGGGCGAGATCGCCGACGACCGTGAAGGATCGTCCGGGGCAGCGCCGCATCAACACCCGCCAGTCCATTTCGGACAGTTCTTGGGCCTCGTCGACCACGACGTGGCGGTAGGTCCAGTCGCGGTCCGCGGCGGCGCGTTCGGCGAGTTCTCGGGTGTCGCGCTCGAGGAACCGATCTGCCAAGTCCTCGGCGTACAGCATGTCCTGGGCGAGCAGGTGGTCCTCGTCGTCCATCAGGTCCTCGCGGCCGATCATCATGTCCAGCACGCCGGCGGCGTACTCGGCCTCGGCCTCGCGTTCCCGCTCGGCGGTCCGGTCGGCGGGTTTGTCGCGGCCCAGCAGGTCGACCAGTTCGTCCAGCAGCGGCACATCCGACACCGTCCAGGCCTCGCCGTCGGCGCGCCACAGCGCCGGGTCGGCGCCCGTCGCGCGCAGCCGCTCCCGGGACGTGTAGAGCTGTGCCAGCAGCGTTTCCGGCGTCAGCACCGGCCAGAGTTCGTCGAGCGCGGCTTTGAACTGGTCGTTGTCCGCAAGCTCCGCGATCAGGTCCGCCCTGACCCGCTCCCATGCTTCGCGGTCCTCGCGGCTCAGCCAGCCCCGGCCAATCCGGGCTATCGCCCGCTCCGTGAGGACCCACGTGACGATCTCGCTGAACACCGCGCGGGCCTCGTTGTGTGGCAACCCGCTTCCTCGCGCCTCCTCCCTGGCCCACTCCGCGGTCTCGGCATCAATCCGCAGCGTGACGTCCGCCAGTCCGATCGGCAGGGGACGCTCGGGTAACGGCTGCCGATCGGCGACCGCTGCCGCCAGCACGTCCAGGATCTCCCTCGAGCCCTTGAGGCGCGCGCATTCCGGGGTGTCCTCGGCGGTGACGTGGAGTCCGGGCACGAGGTCGCCGGGAGTCATGAACACGACGCTGGACTCTCCCAGCGACGGCAGCACACGGTCCACGTGATTCAGGAAAGCCCTGTTGGGACCCACCACGAGCACGCCGTGCCGTTCGATTCGCTCGCGCTGGGTGTAGAGCAGGTACGCGACGCGATGCAGTGCCACGACCGTCTTCCCGGTGCCAGGGCCGCCCTCGATCACCAGCACGCCGGGGTGATCGAGCCGGATGATCTCGTCCTGTTCGGCTTGGATGGTCGCCACGATGTCGCGCATTCGCTCACCGCGCGGTGCGTTGACCGCCGCCAGCAGGACCCAATCTCCTGAGTCGCCCGGCTCTACGGCTCCGGGACGGCCGAACAGCTCGTCGGTGAAATCGACTACCTGCCGCCCTCGGGTGTGGAACTGGCGGCGACGGCGCATGTTCTCGGGACTTGCCGGCGTGGCGACGTAGAACGCGCGCGCTGCGGGTGCCCGCCAGTCGAGCAACAATGGCTCGTAGTCGTTCCCCGCGTCGAACAGGCCGATGCGGCCAATGTAGGAACGTTCGCCCGAAAGCGCGTCCAGGCGCCCGAAGCACAGCCCGTGGTCCGCCACGTCGAGCCGCTTGACCTCTTTGGCCATCGCGCGCACCTCGGCGTCACGATCGGCGAGCGGCCGGCCGTCGCCCCGCAACGCCGCGCGGTATCTGTGTTTCGCCCGCATTCGCTCGGCGTCGAGCCGCCCGTATAGCCCGGTCACATAGTTCCGTTCGTACTGCAATTCCTCTTCGTACCCTCGTGTCAACGCGCGCCTTTCCGCCAGTGCTGTTCCTGGGCAGCGATTTTGCGTCATTACCCCGGGCTTGCCGCAAGCCCCGGGGCGCGCTATAGATTGGAAGTGGAAGGAGCGCCAAGCGCTCCTCCTTTTTCTTTGGTCCACGGCGCCAGCTTGACTTCCCATCGAACTGTTGTTCGAATAGAAGACATGCGCTGGGCTGGCCAGGCCGTCGCGGTCAACGGTAGCCCCGTCGACGACGGGGCACTTCCCGGGCTGCAGCGCATCCGCCTCGTCCGCAGCGTGCGCGCGCCGCAATTCGAGGGCATCACCTTTCACGAGGTGCTGTGCAAGTCGGCTCTCAACAAGGTGCCCAACGCCTCCGCGCTGCCGTTTCGGTACACGGTCAACGGCTACCGCGGCTGCTCGCACGCGTGCCGCTACTGCTTCGCGCGCCCCACGCACGAATACCTGGACTTCGACTGCGGCACCGACTTCGACACCCAGGTCGTGGTCAAGACCAATGTCGCCGAAGTCCTCCGCCGCGAGCTAAAGCGGCCGTCATGGCAGCGCGAGACCGTCGCGCTGGGCACCAACACCGATCCCTACCAGCGCGCCGAGGGCCGCTACGCCCTCATGCCCGGCATCATCGGCGCCCTCGCCGGGTCCGGCACGCCGCTGTCGATCCTGACCAAAGGCACGCTGCTGCGGCGCGACCTGCCGCTGATCGCCCAAGCGGTGCAACAGGTTCCGATATCGATCGCCGTGTCGCTGGCGGTGGGCGATCCTGAGCTGCACAAGGACGTTGAGCCCGGCACCCCGACACCGCAGGCGCGCCTGGGCCTCATCGCCGCGATCCGTGACGCCGGCCTGGGCTGTCACGTGATGGTGGCGCCGGTGCTGCCGCACCTGACCGACTCCGTCGAGCACCTCGACGAGCTGCTCGGCCAGATCGCGGCGGCCGGCGCCACGGGGGTGACGGTTTTCGGCCTGCACCTGCGCGGCTCGACCCGCGGCTGGTTCATGTCCTGGCTGGCCCGCTCGCATCCCGAGCTGGTCGGTCGCTATCGCGAGCTGTACCGGCGCGGCGCCTACTTACCGCCGAGCTACCGCGACATGCTGCGCGAACGCGCCGCGCCGCTGATCGCCAAGCATCGGCTGGGCGGTGATCACCGCCCGTTCCCTCGGGCCACCGAGACGATAGCGACCCCCGAACCCGTTCAGCAGACGCTGTTTTGAGCTAGGCCTTGTCGCGGCGCGGCTTGGTCAGCGTGAATTGGTCCACCACGATCACCTCGCCGAACGGCCCGCTCAGCGCGTAATGCGTTGCCTTGATCGAGGTGTTGCCGCCGGGCTGGCCCGGGTCGACGTCGAAAGCCGCGAAGCCGTAAGGGTTGTCGCGGTCGCGAAACGCCGACCACGGCGCATCCTCCACGACGTAGATCGGCGCCTTGCGCCCGATCGCGGGGTCGAAGGCGCCGACGCCGGTGAGCACGCGGCACCGTGGCTGGGGAAAGAACATCCCGTTGGACGGCGAGGAGGTGCCGCCGCCGCCGATGACGACGTGCACCGTTCCCCGGGTCGAGTCGATGAGGTCGTCGTGGCTGTCGACCGGTATCGGCGTTCGGGTGTCGGTGCCCAGCGTCCCGCGCAGCGGATGCGACCGCTCGTAGTGGTGCTCGTGGCCGCACACCACCAGATCGACCTGATACTGGTCGAACAGCGGCAGCCATTCCTCACGGATGCCCAGGTCGGCGCCATTGGTCCGGTCCGCGGTCGAGATCGCCGTCTGATGCATACACACGACGATCCAATCGACGTCCGCGTTGCGCCGGGCGGCGGCGAGTTCCTCCGCCAGCCAACGCTTTTGCTCCCCGCCCGAATAGCCGTGCACGTAGAAGTTACCGCCGTCCTGGAAGGCGACGTCGTCGTTGTTGAGGCTGATCACCCGCACCGAGCCGGCGGTGAACGAGTACCACAGCCCGCGGGTCTCCGGCCCGGATCCCGAGTCCGGCACCGAGAAGTACGCCTGATAGGCGGCGTAACCGATTGGGCCGTTGCCCAATTCGTTCTCGTGGTTTCCCGCCGCCGGCATCCACGGCCGGTACCGCGCCGAGCGCGTGTTGTTCTCAAACCAATTCGACCAGGTGCGGATCCGGTCCTGCGCCAGGTTGGCGTAGCACAGGTCGCCGTTGACCAGGTTGAACAGCGGACCGAGGCGTTCGATCGCCATCGTGGTGTCGGCGGCCGCGGGTGATCCGATGTTGTCGGTGGCATAGCCGCCGTCGGGCAACCTGGCCAGCGTGGGCGTCGACTGGTCGCCGAAGCTGGTGAAGCGCAGCGGCTTTCGTCCCGACGGCGCGGTCCGCACCGTTCCCTGCTCGGGTTCGGCGCCGTCGTGCACCGCGGCGTACACGTAGTCGGTGTCCGGGGTCAGGCCGGTTAGCCGGGCGTGGTTTACCCGAACCTCGGTGCTGGACTTGGCGTCCCGATAGGTGCGAGTCTCGGCGGCGACGGTACGCCCGTAGCCGGACGCGGGAGTGCCCAGCATGACGCGCGGATTGCGCACGGCCTCGGTGGTGTGCCACGACACCACCACCTCGGTGGCGGCGTTCTCGCCGAATTGCAGATGCAGACCGGTCACCGGCGGCGCGCCGTTGCGGTCCGGCCGGTACCACAACGCGGGCGCTCGGGGATGCGACCACACCAGCACCGCCCCGCCCCCGATTCCCGCCCCGAGGGCCGCCGAGACGGCGCTCGTCGTCAACAACGTGCGGCGGCTGATGCCGTCGGCGGGATCGTCGCTCATGCCTGCTTCATACCGGAACCAGGTAACGGATCCGGTAGCGTTTCCGATATGACGAACGTGCGAAATGTGACCAAGATGGTCGCGCTGGCGACGTTTGCGGCAGCCTCGGTGGTGGCCGTCACACCCGCGACCTCACATGCGGATCCGGCCGGCCACCAGGTGACCTACACGATCACCAGCCAAAACAATCTGACTGCCACCGTGCAGTACATGAACACCGACCCGCCCAGCCAGGCGGCCTACAACGCGGACTCGTCGAAGTTCATGACCAACGTGCAGGCCCCGCTCAGCGGCGGCCAGCCGGCCGTCTACACGGCCACGCTGGCCGACCCGAACCAGTGGGCGATCGTCACCGCCAGCGGCATCCTGCATTGGCCGGATTCGGGCAACGGCCCCGCCTCGTTTCACTGCGAGATCGCGGTCGACGGCCAGGTGGTCGTCAAGCAGGACGCCACCTCCGCCGTCACCTGCGCGACGCGGCCCTGGTAGCCGCCCCGGCGAGCTCAACCGTGCACCCGCAGGGCGAGGAAGTACTCGTGCCGTCGGGTGTTGTCGACGGTGTAGCCGACCGCCTTCGCGGCGCCATCGTGGTCGGACTCCAACCAGCGCTCGGCGCGCTGGCGTACGAATTCGGACCAGGACGGCACGGTGAACCTCTCCAGGACCATGTCGGGCTCTTCGAGGCTTCGATATAGCCGCCAACTATGGCCGCCCGTCCGCAGCCGTGATCGCCGGACCGCGCTCATCGCCTCGACGAAGCCCGGGCGTTTGTCCTCCGGCACTCGATAGCGGACGGTCACCAGCACCGGCCCATCGTTGGGGCATGGCTCGAACACGAGCATCGGCGTCGGCCATGCCCTGGAAATGTCGCGGCTCAGCTTCCCGGTGGACGGCCGTAACCCGAACACGGTGACGCTGAGAGCGGCAATGCCCAGCAACACCGCCGACCAGATCATCGCCGTGCCAAGCCCCGCCTGCGTGGCAACGACGCCCCAGAGATAGGAACCGACTGCCTGAGATCCCGTGAAGACCAGCAGATACATCGACAACCCGCGGGCCCGGACCCATTGCGGCAAATGCAGCTGCGCCGCCGCGTTCAACGTTGTCAACGTGATCAGCCAAGCCATCCCCGACAACACCAAGAAGGGCGCCGCCGCGGCGAACGGCAGCCAGGCCACCGCAAGCGCCGCAAGGCCATACGCGGCGGCGCATACCGCCAGCAGCGTGTTGGACGCCAGTTTCTGGCGTAACGGCGCCGGAAAGCCGACGGCGAGCACCGCGCCAAAGCCTATGGCCCCCAGCGCCATACCGTAGCCACCCGCACCCAGGTGCCAGCTGCGGGAGGCGGCCACCGGCAACAGGGCCAACAGTGCCGAGGCGGGAAACACGAAAAGGGCCGCGCGCAGCAAGATCCTGCGGAAAATCGGGCTGTGACGACTGTATTCCAGTCCGCTGACGATGGCCTGGCTGAGGTGTTCCCGCTCGACCGGCGGCGCTTGCCTGGGTCGTTTCCACGCCCTCAGGGCAAAGATTATGCCGGTGAACGAAATCGCATTGACCGCGAAAACCGCTCCGGGACCGGCCAATGCCACGACAACGCCGCCGATCGCCGGTCCGACGACTCGGGCGATATTGACCGACACGCTGGCCAGGGTCGCGGCGGCCGGTATCTGGTCGCGCGCGACAACTTCGGGCTGAATCGCCTGCCAGGCCGGCGCGGCCAGCGCGGAGGCGAGGCCAATGGCCAAGGTGAACATCAGTAGTGCTGCCGGGGTGAGGCGCCCGAGGTAGGTCATCACCGCCAGCGCCAGCGCCACGATCACCGCATACCACTGCACGAATATCAGCAGCCGGCGCCGGTCGAAGAGGTCGGCAAGCACGCCGGCGAACAGGGCCAACAGGAGCGACGGCCCGAGGCTCGCCGTCTGGACGAGTGCCACGATGGTGTCGCTGCTGTGCGCTTCTACCAAGAACCATTGCGCCGCCACACTTTGCATCCACGTGCCGACGTTGGAGACAAATTGCGCGACGAACAGGCCGCGGAACACGCGGTTGCGCAACGGCGCCCATGCCGACTCTTGCGCGTCGTTGGCGCGCTCGCGACCCTCGATCACCATTTCGCGGCGTTCAGCGCTAGCCCAGGTTGGTGGCGGCAAAGGTGTCGCACTGCTTCGGATCACCGGTCTGGTACCCGACGGTGAACCACTTCTGCCGCTCCGCCGACGAACCGTGCGTCCACGATTCGGGGTTGACGCGGCCGGTCGATTGCTTCTGGATGCGATCGTCGCCGACCGACGCTGCGGCCGACAGCGCGTCGGCAATGTCCTTGTCGCTCAACGGCTGCAGGTACGGGACACCGGTGCTTTCCTGCTTGACCGTCGATGCGTAGTGCGCCCAGATGCCGGCGTAGCAGTCGGCCTGTAGCTCGGTGCGCACCCCGTTGCCGCCGGCGCCCTGCGCGCCCTGCTGGGAGCGGCCCAGGATGCCCTGCAGCTGCTGCACGTGGTGGCCGTATTCGTGGGCCACCACGTACTCCTGCGCGAACGGCCCACCGCTGGAACCGAATTTGTCGACCAGCTCCTGGAAGAAGTCGGTGTCGAAGTACGCCGTCTGGTCCACCGGGCAGTAGAACGGGCCGACGGCGGTGGTGGCGGGCCCGCAGCCGGTGTCGACCGAACCGGTGAACAACCGGACGTGCGGGCGGGTGTAATTGGGCATCAGCTGGTGCCACACCGCGTCCACGGAGTTGCCCGTGGCGACGACGCGGCATTGCACGTACCTGTTGGCGTCGGCCCCGGTCTTGCATTGGCTCAGGTCGAAGCCGGGCGCCGAATACCCGCCGGTGTTCGGTTGCTGGTTCATGACCCGGCCCGGGTCGACGCCGAAGAACAGCGCCCCGAGCAGGATCAGCAGCCCGAGGCCGCCGCCCCCGAGGGCCATCCCCATCCCGCCCCCGCCGGACGACGACGCGGTGCTGGTGTCGATCTGCATGCCCTCGTTGAAGGTCATCGCACGCTCCTAGTGTTGCTTGGTCGCGGAGAACCGGGTGTCGGTGTAGCGGCGCAGGTTGCGCAGAAACCGGCGCAGCCCCAGATTCAGCAGCGGCCCGACCGCCACCATCGCCAGTCGCGCCGGGCCGGCGGGCTTCTGCGCCATGGTCCAGGTCAGCCGGCACCCACCGGGGATGACCTCCACCCGGTAGTCCTCGGCGAACGCGGCGACCGCTCGCGTCGAGCATTCGTTGAACCGGAATGCCATGTGGCGAAACGGTTCCCAGGCGATGAACTCTTCGTCGCCGACGATACCGCCGCGCATCTCGACGGTGCGGGTGGTGCCGACGCCGCGCGGCTCGGGGCTGGTCCAGGTCACCTTGGTGATCACGCTGGCCCAGCGCGGCCAGGACTCGGCGTCGCCGAGCACCTCGAACAGCTGCTCGGGCGTGATGGCGAGGTCGACGCTGTTTTGGAACCGGAACGGTGCCTCGCCAGAATCCGGGTCGATGAAGCTCAGGTCGACGCGCTCGCAGGGGTACATGGATAAAATCTAGCCCGGACCGTCGCTGGCCGCGGCAAGCAGCGGCACCACGACGTCGCTGATCGGCGTGGGCAGGTTGTGCGCGCGGGCCTTGCGCATGATCACCCCGTTGCGGATGTCCCATTCCAGCCGGCGGTGATTTTCCCGGTCGGCCAGCATCGAGGTGCCCATGTCCTCCGGGGCCTTTCGGAAAAGGTCGACCAGCTCGTCGACCGATTCGTCGGGCAGCCGGGCTCCCTCGGCCTGCGCGACGGCCAGGCATTCGGCGACGTAGCGCCGGGACAGGGCGGCCACGTCGTCGCGGCGGAACATGCCAGATCGCCGCCCGGACAGCGCCATGAAGCCGGCCAGCGCGTTGACGAGCAGCTTGCGCCAGGCCGCGGTGATGAAGTCGGGGTCGCAGTCCACCCGGCAGCCGGCGCCCCGCAGCAGCTCGGCGACCGTCTCCGCCGACGGGCCGCTGGGCAGCACCAGCGCGGGCTCGGTGCGCAGCCGCACCCATCCTTCGGGCTGGGTCTCCGCGCTGTACCAGACGATCCCCGGGATCACCGGCGACGACGGGCAGTGCGGCCGCACCTGTTCGACCTGCTCGACGCCGTTCTGCAGCACCGCGACGATGGTGTGGACGTCACACAGGCGGGCCAGCCAGCCGGCGGCCGCGTCGTTCTGGGTGGCCTTGACCGCCAGCACCACCACGTCGACCGGCCCGGTGACCTCGCCCGGATCGGTGGCCACCGGCCCGGGCACCACGATCGGGTCGGCACCGTCGGGCCGCAGCTCGATGCTGTCGCGGGGGGTGCGGCCGCAGACCAGCACCGAGTGCCCGGCCTTATAGAGCAGCGCGGCGACCGTCGTGCCGACGGCGCCCGGACCGACGAGAGCGATGTGCGTGGCGATAGCACCGAAATTACCTCCTCTAGACTGGTCACTCATTCCATCCGGGTGAAAGGGAGTTTTGTGCTGCGCAGCCACGCCGCTGGTTCGCTCAGGAGCCACGACGCCGGCCAGCGGGTGACCCTGGCCGGGTGGGTGGCCCGCCGCCGCGACCACGGCGGCGTCATCTTCATCGACCTGCGGGACGCCTCGGGCGTCGCACAGGTGGTGTTCCGCGAGCGTGAGGTGCTGGCGCAGGCGCACCGGCTGCGCGCCGAGTTCTGCGTCGCGGTCGAAGGCGTCGTCGAGATCCGCCCGGAGGGCAACGCCAATCCTGAGATCGCCACCGGTGAGATCGAGGTCAACGCAACCTCGCTGACGGTGCTCGGCGAGAGCGCGCCGCTGCCCTTCCAGCTCGACGAGCCCGCCGGGGAGGAGCTGCGGCTGAAGTACCGCTACCTCGACCTGCGGCGCGACGGCCCGGCCGCGGCAATTCGGTTGCGCTCCAAGGTGAATGCCACCGCGCGCGAAGTGCTGGCGCGACACGACTTCGTCGAGATCGAGACGCCGACGATCACCCGCTCGACCCCGGAGGGCGCGCGCGACTTCCTGGTGCCGTCGCGGCTGCACCCGGGCTCGTTCTACGCCCTGCCGCAGAGCCCGCAGCTGTTCAAGCAGCTGCTGATGGTGGCGGGGATGGAGCGCTACTACCAGATCGCGCGTTGCTACCGCGACGAAGATTTCCGCGCCGACCGCCAACCCGAATTCACCCAGCTCGACATGGAGATGAGCTTCGTCGACGCCGAGGACATCATCGCGATCTCCGAGGAGATCCTGACCGCGCTGTGGGCGCTGATCGGGTATGCGATCCCCACGCCGATCCCGCGGATCAGCTACGCCGAGGCGATGCGACGGTTCGGCTCCGACAAGCCCGACATGCGGTTCTCACTCGAGCTCGTCGAATGCACGGAGTTCTTCAAAGACACCACGTTTCGCGTCTTTCAGGCGCCCTACGTCGGCGCGGTCGTGATGCCCGGCGGCGCCTCGCAGCCGCGGCGGACCCTGGACGGCTGGCAGGAGTGGGCCAAGCAGCGCGGGCACCGCGGGCTGGCCTACGTGCTGGTGGGCGAGGACGGCGAGCTCGGTGGCCCGGTGGCCAAGAACCTCGGCGACGCCGAACGCGCCGGACTGGCCGCGCACGTCGGGGCCAAGCCGGGGGACTGCATCTTCTTCTCGGCGGGCCCGGCCAAGTCGTCGCGCGCGCTGCTGGGCGCGGCCCGCGGCGAGATCGCCCACCGGCTGGGCCTGATCGACCCGGACGCTTGGGCGTTCGTGTGGGTGGTCGACCCGCCGCTGTTCGAGCCCGCGGACGACGCCACCGCCGCCGGTGACGTCGCGGTGGGGTCGGGGGCGTGGACCGCGGTGCACCATGCGTTCACCTCGCCCAAGCCGGAGTGCTCCGACGTGGTCGACACCGATCCCGGCGGCGTGCTGGCCGACGCCTACGACATCGTCTGCAACGGCAACGAGATCGGCGGCGGGTCGATCCGTATCCACCGCCGCGACATCCAGGAGCGGGTGTTCGCGGTGATGGGTCTGGACAAGGCCGAGGCGGAGGAGAAGTTCGGATTCCTGTTGGAGGCGTTCACCTTTGGCGCGCCCCCGCACGGCGGGATCGCGTTCGGTTGGGACCGGATCAACGCGCTGCTGTCCGGTGTGGACTCGATTCGCGAGGTGATCGCGTTCCCGAAGACCGGCGGCGGCGTCGACCCGCTCACCGAGGCGCCCGCGCCGATCACCGCGCAGCAGCGCAAGGAGTCCGGAATAGATGCCAAGCCGGAAAAGGTTGAGCGGGCATGACCGAAACCCCTGACGCCGAGACCATCACCGCGTTCAACAACAGCCTCATCGACGAGTTCAGGCACAACGGCGGAAAGGTCGGCGGCCAGTTCGAGGGCGCCAACCTGCTACTGCTGACCACGACTGGCGCCAAGTCCGGTCAGTCCCGCATCTCGCCGCTGGCCTACTTCGACATCGACGGCAAGCTGATCATCATCGGCTCCTTCGCCGGCGCGCCCAAGCACCCGGCCTGGGTGCATAACCTGCGCGCCAACCCGCAGGCACACGTCGAGGTCGGCTCGCAATCGGAAATAGAGTCCTTCGACGTCACCGCTCGCGAGCTGCCTTCCGCCGAGCGCGACGAGCTGTTCGGAAAGGTCGCCGCCGCGGCGCCCGGCTTCGCCGAGTACCAGTCCAAGACCAGCCGGGTGATCCCGCTGTTCGAGCTGCAGCGCGCCTGACTCGGTATCGCGGTGCGGTGCCCGCTGGGGTAAGCAAGCCTCATGAGCGCTGCGCTGCTGACCGCGAACAAGGCCGCGCGTGCGGGCCTCAAACGGCTGCGTGAGGTGTGGTTCAACCTCGTGCAGACCTCGGTGGCCGCGGGCCTGTCCTGGTACCTGGCCCACGACCTGCTCGGCCACCCGCAGCCGTTCTTCGCGCCGATCGCCGCGGCGGTGTCCCTGTCGATCAGCAACGTGTTACGGGCGCAGCGCGCCGTCCAGATGATGATCGGGGTGACCCTGGGCATCGGGCTGGGCACCGTGGTGCAGGGCCTGCTCGGGCCCGGGTCGGTCTCGCTCGGGGCGGCCGCCCTGGTCGCGCTGTTCGTCGCGGTGTTCATCGGTCACGGCTTCATCGGGCAGGGGATGATGTTCGCCAACCAGACCGTCATCTCGGCGATCCTGGTGCTGGCGCTGTACCGCAGCGGCGTCGGCTGGGAGCGCATCTTCGACGCGCTGATCGGCGGTTGCTTGGCCATCGTGTTCGCCGTGTTGCTGTTCCCGGCCGACCCGTTGCAGCTGCTGCGCCGGGGCCGCGTCGGCGTGCTGGGTGTCCTGCAGGGTGTGCTGACGCGCTCCGGCGACGTCGCCGCCGGGCGCCGGGTGCCCGCCCACGACTGGCCGCTGCCGGCCGTGGATCGGGTGCACCAGCAGGTGGGCGACCTCGTGGAGGCCCGCACCACCGCGCGCCAGGTGGTGCGCATCGCGCCGCGGCGGTGGGGGATGCGCGACGCCGTGGCCGCCGCCGACCACCAGGCCGTGCACGTCGCGATGCTGGCCAGCTCCGTGCTGCAACTGGCCCGTGCCGTCGTCCCCGCCGTTGCCGGCTGCCTTGCCCCGGTTCCCGAGCCCGTGTCGTCCGTGCTGATCGAGCTGGCGGCGGCGACGGCGCTCGCCGACTCCGATCCCGCCGGCGCGTGCGCGTACGTAGCGGCGGCCCGCCGGCACGCGTCGGTGCTGATGTCTGAGGCCCGGGGCAAGACGGAGGTGGTGCTGGCCGACGCCGTGGCGGCCTGCGTCGACGACCTGCAACGGGTCATCGACCTGCGCTCGGTTTAACCGAGCTCAAATAGAGTCGGCCAGGAACTCCTGCACCAGTTTCCTCGGCGCCTGCGTCAGCCACGCCTCGGTGACCAGCTCCTCGAGGCCGCGGACCGAGATCTCGGCCAGCCGGACCAGCACCGCGGGATAGCCGTCGAAGTGCGGCGTGGTGAAGTAGACGTCCGGCTCGTCGGCGATCAACGCGAACTTGACGCCCTCGTCGGACACCCGGACGCCCACGATGTCGCCCTCGGGTGGCTCCACGCCGCTTGCCGCCAGCGCTTCGCGGTCCGACGGGCGCAGCGGCCGCTCCCACGCCAGCAACTTCTTGCCGACCCGCCACTCGTGCGGTGACGGCTCGGCGGTGAGGGCCAGCTCACCAACGATGCGGGCGACGTCGTTCCACGTGGCCACCTCTCGATTGTGCTCCCGCTATGGCCCGCTTGGCTCCTTATCGGCAAACGGCGGCGCGAACGTGTGCCAGGATCGGCCTTGTGTCCGAAGCCGAGGCTCGCCGCCATCGCGTCACCCACCGCACCGAGTACCGCTACTCCGACGTCGTGACCAGCTCTTATGGCCGCGGTTTCCTGACGCCGCGCGACTCGCTGCGCCAGCGTTGCGTCGCGCACCGGTTGCATATCGACCCGGCCCCCGCCGACAGCTCCACCAGCCAGGACAGCTACGGCAACATCAGTTCCTACTTCCACGTCACCGAGCCGCACCGCACCCTGACGGTCACCAGCGACTCCGTCGTCGACGTGTATCCGCCGCCGCCCGGGCGGTACGCCAGCGGACCGGCGGTGCAACCGTGGGAGTCCGCGCGCCCGGCCGGGCGCCGGGGAGCGCTCGCCACCGAGTTCGCTCTGGACCTGGATCCGCCGGAGATCACCGACGCGGTGCGCGAGTACGCGGCCCCGAGCTTCGTGCCGGAGCGTCCGCTGATCGAGGTGCTGCGTGACCTGACGTCGCGGATTTTCACCGACTTCACCTACCGCTCGGGGTCGACGACCATTTCTACCGGTGTCGGCGAGGTTCTTTCGGCCCGCGAGGGGGTATGCCAGGACTTTGCGAGGCTGGCGATCGCCTGCCTGCGAGCCAGCGGCCTGGCGGCCAGCTACGTGTCCGGCTATCTGGCCACCGACCCGCCACCGGGAAAGGACCGAATGATCGGCATCGACGCCACGCACGCCTGGGCGGCGGTGTGGACCCCGCAGGGGTCCGGTCAGTTCGAGTGGCTGGGGCTCGATCCCACCAACGACCAGATGGTCGACGAGCGCTACATCGTCGTGGGGCGCGGACGCGATTACGCCGACGTGCCGCCGTTGCGCGGCATCATCTACACCAACTCCGAGCGCAGTGTGATCGACGTCGCCGTCGATGTGGTGCCGTACTCGGACCCCCTTGAAGGCGACCCCTTGCATGCGTGATTTCCACTGCCCCAAGTGCGGCCAGCGCCTGACGTTCGAGAACTCGGCGTGCCTGTCGTGCGGCAGTGCGCTGGGATTTTCGCTCGAGCGGATGGCCCTGCTGGTGATCATCGACGGTGACGACGGGGGGCAGGCCGGCTTCGTCAGCGCCAGCGACTACGAGCTGTGCGCCAATCGCTATGTGGCCGAATGCAATTGGCTGGTCCCCACCAACCATCCCGGCAGGCTGTGCACGTCGTGCGCGCTCACCCTGGAACGGCCCAACGACGCCGACACCGAGGGCCTGGCCGCCTTCGCCCGCGCCGAGGCCGCCAAGCGCCGGCTGATCGTCGAGCTGCACGAACTCAAGCTGCCGATCATCGGGCGGGACCGCGACCCCGATTACGGGCTGGGTTTCCGGCTGCTGTCCAGCGCGCACGAGAAGGTGTTCACCGGCCACGAAAACGGCGTCATCACACTGGATCTCGCGGAGGGCGACGACGTCCACCGCGAGCAGCTGCGCGTCGAGATGGAGGAGCCGTACCGGACCCTGCTCGGGCACTTCCGGCACGAGATCGGGCACTACTACTTCTACCGGCTGGTCACCCCGTCGAGCGACTACGTCGCACGTTTCAATGAGCTGTTCGGTGATCCGGATGCCGACTACCAAGAGGCGCTGGACCGGCACTACCGCGACGGTGCGCCCGACGGCTGGCAGGAAAGCTTCGTGTCGTCGTACGCGACCATGCACCCCGCCGAGGACTGGGCCGAGACGTTCGCCCATTACCTGCACATCCGTGACACCATGGACACCTCGGCCTGGTGCGGGCTGGCGCCGGCGTCGGCAACCTTCGACCGTCCGGCGTTGGGCCCCAGCGCTTTTCCCAACATCATCGAGATGTGGCTGCCGTTGTCGTGGTCGCTGAACATGGTGAACCGCTCGATGGGCCACGACGACCTGTATCCGTTCGTGCTGCCGGTGGCGGTGCTGGACAAGATGCAGTTCATCCACACCGTGATCGACGAGGTGACCTCCGACGCCCGCGGGCCCGCCGCGATCGCGGGTTAGGCCGGCATCACCCGCCGCCGGTCGGGACCCCACAGCGGCTGCATGCCGCCCGGCAGCGCCAACTGCGTGGCGGTGATGACCTCGGCCAGGTCGCGCAGCTCGGCATGGATGGTCTCGAGCAGTTCGGCCAGCTGCGCGCGGCGCCCGTCGCTGACCCCTTCCAGTTGCCCGGGATGCGATCGGCGCAACAGGGTGCCGATCTCGTCCACCAGCCGCTCCGGGCGCGACGAGCCCGACGAGCTGGGCAGGTCCTGCAGGTCGGTGCGCAGCCGCTCCAGCTGATACAGCAACGACCTCGGGTTGGTGGTGTCGTACAGCATCAGCTCGGCCACGGCGGCCACGCTGACCTTGCCGGCGGTGCGGCGCCGGTAGATGACCGACGATTCGCACGCCACCACCGTCGCCTCGATGATCGTTTGCTCGGCGTCGGCGCCGCGGACCTCGGTCAGCGTGGCGCGCAACAGCGCGGTCAGCCACAGGCCGCGTTCGATGCGTTTGCCGATGTCCATCATCGTCCAGCCGACGTCGCGCACCATCGACTCGCCGGCCACCCCGGACAGCGTCAGCATCCCGGCCAACGCCTGCGCCTGAGCCGACGCGAGCAGGACGTCGGCTTCGGCCAGCGAGTCCGGCGGGTCGGGGCGCAGCGCCACCGCGCGCTCCACCCCGGCCAGCACCATCCAGGTGTCGTTGGACAGCTGGTCGCGCACCGCCCGGGCGGCCAGCGCCAGCCCCTCCACCGACTGCACAAGCGAACCGGGCCGGCTCGGGTCCATGGTCAGCGACCACAGCGTCGAGGGGGCGACGGCGATCATCTCGGCCCGATCCCCGGCGCCGCCGCCGTCGGCCCCGGTGATGCGGGCCAGCGCGGCCATCAGGACCGGCACCACCTCGGCCTCTTCGGTGTCCTGCTGGTGGCGGTAGACGTGGAAGCGGTCGCGGGTGACCATCAGCAGCCGGGCCATCTGCTCCGCGCGCTCGCCGTAGCGTCCCATCCAGAACAGGTCGGACAGCACGCGCGGCGAGCTGACACCCCAGGTGCCCGCGGCTGTCTTCGCGGGCTTCAGGGCCGCCGGCTCCATGGTGGGAACGGTGATCGTCTCGGCGTGCGCACGCTCGCTGGGCCGCACCCAGATATCCTTAGCGGCAACGGTTTTCAGCGTGTAGGCGGCGGGCCCTGCCGCCAACACGTAGCCGACCCCGCCGATCATCGGCGCGTAGCCCCCGCGCTGGGCGACCGTGAACAGCCGCATGCCGACCCCGGCCGAGGACAGCACGCCGGCGTGATCGGTGGGCGCCGACGAGAACTTCGGCAGCTCTTGGCCGACCCATTGCCACGGCATGTCCTCGATGCGGGCGGCCAATACGGCCAGCTGGTCCGACGAAAGGGTCGGCCCGACAAGGACATTCCCCCCGACCGTCGATTTGATCAGCAGCGACGAGAGGTTGGCCAGCAGGTGCGAGCGTTCGGCGGCGATGCCGCCCCAGTAGACCGGCGCGGTGCCCAGCAGCGGGGCCTCGCCGAGCAGCCGCTCGGCCAGCTCGGGCAGAAACCTAAGCAGCCCAGCGCTTTCCAGGATACCGCTGCCCAGCGTGTTGACGACCGTCACCGTCCCGCGGCGCTGCGCCTCCACCAGACCGACGACGCCGAGCCGGGAATCGGCGCGCAGGTCGAGGGGATCGGTGTAGTCGGCGTCGATCCGGCGCAGCACCACGTCCACGCGCTTCAGCGTGCCCAGCGAGCGCATCCACAGCTTGCCTTCACGCACCACCAGATCCGCGCTTTCCACCAGCGGGAAGCCCAGCAGCGTGGCCAGATACGCCTGATCGAACGCGGTCTCGGAGTAGATGCCCGGGGTGAGCACCACGACCACCGGGTCCTGGGCGACGTCGGGCGCGGCGTCGATGAGTGCCAGCCGCAGCGCCTGCGCGAACGGCGTGGTGGGTCGCGGCGCGATTCGTTCGTAGAGGTCCGGAATCGAGTGCGCCACAACGCGTCTGTCGGCCAGTGCGTAGCCGGCACCCGACGGCGCCTGCGTCCAGTCCGCGTTGACCGCAAAGCCACCGTCCGGCAAGCGGCTGACGTCGCAGCCGTGCATGAAAAGCTGATGGCGCCCGGGCACCTCGATGCCGTTGGCCGCCCGTACGTAGCCGGGGTGGGCGAACACCAGCTCCGGCGGCAGCACGCCCTCGGTGAGCAGGCTGCGCGGTCCGTACAGGTCGGCCAGCACGCCGTCGAGCAGGCGTGACCGCTGCACCAGCCCGGCCTCCAGCACGTCCCAGTCGGCCGCGGACACCACGATCGGCAGGGTGTCCAGGCTCCACGGCCGCGGCTCCTGCGCGTGGCCGTCGCGGGTGAAATCGACCTCGGTGTAGGTGATCCCGTCGTTGTCGATCAGGCTGTCCACCACCGCGCGCAACCGGTTCAGTCCGGCCCTGCCGCGCTCGGCGATGGCGTCGGCCAGCTCCGACCAGCCCGGCCGGACGTTGCCGTGGCGGTCGACGAATTCGTCGTAGCCGATTCCCAAGCCGTCGGGGCGCAGGTCGAAAAGCGCCTCCTGGGCCCGCGCCGTCCGGTACGCCGCCAGCAGCCGATCGGCGTCGTAGCGGCCGGAGGGGGCGACTTCTGGGGCTGCCATTACCGCTGCACGGTACGCACGCGACGCAGGTCGAGGATGCCCGGCGCGCCGATGTCGGTGAAGATCCTGGCCTGTCGCTCTCGGATGGCGGACAGGTCCAGCTTGCCCGGGGTGAAGCCGGTCGCCTCGAAGCGGCGAGCGCGGCGTGACTCGGCCTCCACGGCGTTGACCGGCGGCTCGTCGTAGGCGCGCCCGCCGGGGTGGGAGACGTGGTAGGTGCAGCCGCCCCGCGACGTTCCGGTGGTCAGGTCGATGAGCTCGAATTGCAGCGGCACGTCGGTGCTGATGGTCGGGTGCAGCGCGCTGGGCGGCTGCCAGGCCTTGAACCGCACGCCGCCGACGTGGATGTCGGGGTTGTCGGTGGCCAGTAGCGGGACCGGGTAGCCGTTGGCCGTCACCACGTAGCGGTGCCGGTCGGCGCCGATGATGCGGATCTGGATGCGCTCGACCGACGAGTCGACGTAGCGAGCGGTGCCGGTGGCGGTCGCCTCCTCGCCGAGGGTGGTCCAGGGTTCGATCGCCCCGCGCAGCTCGATCTCCACGCCGTCGAAGACCGCGGTGCCTATGCGCGGGAACCGGAACTCGGTGAACGGGTCCAGCCAGCTGGTCTCGAAACCGATGCCGTGGGCGCGCAGGTCGGCGGCCACGTCGGCGATGTCGTGAATCAGGAAGTGCGGCAACAGGTATCGCCCGTGCAGGTTGGCGCCGTGGCGGATCAGCGGGGCGCGCAGCGGTTGGTCCCAGAACCACGCCACCAGCGAGCGCACCAGCAGCGACTGCACCATCGCCATGCGCAGGTGCGGCGGCATCTCGAAGCCGCGCAACTCCAGCAGGCCCAGCCTGCCGCGGGGGCCGTCGGGGCTGTAGAGCTTGTCGATGCAGAACTCGGCGCGATGGGTGTTGCCGGTGATGTCGGTGAGCAGGTGCCGCAGCGCGCGGTCGGTCACCCACGGCTTGGCGGCCGCGCCGGCCGAGAGCCGGGCGATCTCGGCGAACGCGATCTCGAGCTCGTAGAGCGCCTCGGCGCGGCCCTCGTCGACGCGGGGCGCCTGAGAGGTGGTGCCGACGAATCGCCCGGCGAACAGATAGGACAACGACGGGTGCCGCTGCCAGTACGTGAGCAGCGAGACCAGCAGGTCGGGGCGGCGCAGCAGCGGCGAGTCCGCGGGCGTGACGCCGCCCAGGGTGATGTGGTTGCCCCCGCCGGTGCCGCCATGGGTGCCGTCGACGTCGAACGATTCGGTGGACAACCGGGCCAGCCGCGCCTCTTCGTAGAGGCTTTCCAGCAGGCTTGTCTGTTCGGCGAAACCGGCGCTGGGCGGCACGTTGACCTCGATGACGCCCGGGTCGGGGGTGATGGTCACCGACTTCAGCCGCGGGTCGGGCGGCGGGCCGTAGCCCTCGATCACCACCGGGCGGTCGGTCTTGACCGCCGCGGCCTCGACCCGGGCCACCAGGTCGACGAAGTGTTCCAGCACCTGGGTGGGCGGCATGAAGACGTACAGCAGGCCCCCGCGCACCTCGGCGACCATAGCGGTCGGCGGCGCGCCCTCGGCGTCGGTCACCACCGCGTCGCCCGACTCCGTCGGCAGCGCGTCGCCGACGGTGTGGGGGTCGGCGTCAAATCGCGGGCGCGGCGGCCGCCAGCTGATCGAATCCAACGGCAACCGCAGGCCCGCGGGAGAGTTCCCGTCGAGCAGCACGATGCGGCCGCGACGCAGCCGCCAGTCCGCGCTGGCCCACCCCAGGTCGTCGTCGCGGCGGTGCAGCGGCAGCGCGAAAGCCGCTGGGGTCGTGGTGGATTCGTCGAGGCGCGCCAGCAGCTCGGCGCGAGTTGCGGGGGAGTCCTCGTCGAGATCGTCGGCCGCATCCACCGGGTCGCCGGCCGGCTTGCGCACCTTGGCCGCCAGCCGGGCCAGCGGGTCCTCGTAGGCGGGGCGCACCTGCGAGGCCGGCAGGCCGAAGCCGTCGGCGACCGCGGCCAGCACCTGGTGGGCGGCCTCGTCATCGATCCGCGCGGGCTCGGGGCCCCAGGGGTCGGCCAGCAGGGTGTCGTTGTTCCACAGCGGTCGCCCGTCGGTGCGCCAGTAGAGCGCGATCTGCCAGCGCGGCAACCGTTCTCCCGGATACCACCTGCCCTGCCCGCGCTGGATGAGGCCCTGCGGGGCCCACGCCGCCTTCAGGCGGGCGGCCAGGTCCGACGCCCGTTGCCGCTTGTGCGGGCCGTCGGCGGCGGTCGTCCACTCCTCGTCGACCTGATTGTCCACCGAAACGAACGTGGGCTCGCCGCCGACCGTCAGCCGGACGTCCGCGGCCGCCAGGCGCTCGTCGACGCGGCGGCCGACGTCGCAGATCGTCCGCCACGCCTCGTCGGTGTAGGGCAGCGTGACGCGCGGGTCTTCGTGGACGCGGGTGACCGTGTTCGAGAACTCCAGCACCGACTGGCACGGTTCGGTGCCGCCGCTGATGGGCGCCGCGCTTGACGGGTGCGGCGTGGCCGCCAGCGGGATGTGGCCCTCGCCGGCGAACAATCCCGACGTCGGGTCCAGCCCGATCCAGCCGGCGCCGGGGATGTACACCTCGGTCCACGCATGCAGGTCGGTGAAGTCGGCCGCGGGACCCGACGGGCCGTCGAGCGCCGCCACATCGGAGGCCAGCTGCACCAGGTAGCCGGAGACGAACCGGGCCGCCAGCCCGAACTGGCGCAGGATCGACACCAGCAGCCACGCCGAGTCCCGGCACGACCCGACGCCGTTGCGCAGTGTGAAATCCGGCGTCTGCACGCCCGGTTCCATCCGCAGGCTGTAGGCGACGTCGGCGTTGACGGCCCGGTTCAGCGCGACCAGGAAGTCGATGGTGCGGGTGCCGTCGCGCACCGTGAAGTTCTCCAACCATGCCTGCACGAGCTCACCGGGCCCGGACCCGTCGAAGTCTTCGTCGACGGGCCGCAGGTACGGCTTGAGGTCGTCGGCCAGCGCCTTGGGGTAGGTCCACCCCGTCTGTCCAGCAGAGGGGGCCCAGGTCTCGGCCCAGTCCTCGATGAAGAAGTCGAACGGGTTGATCACCTTGAGGTCGGCGATGAGCCCGACGGTGATGGTCAGCCGGGTCATCGGATTCGGAAACACCAGCCGCGCAAGGAAATTGCCCACCGCATCCTGTTGCCAGTTGACGAAGTGCTCGCCCGGGTCGACGCGCAGCGAGTAGGCGTCGATGGGCGTGCGCGAGTGGGGCGCCGGGCGCAGCCGCACCACATGCGGATAGACCCGGACCAGCCGGTCAAAGGTGTAGCTGGTGCGGTGCTCCAGCGCAACTTTGATGCTCATCCGCTGATCGAATCACAAGCTTGACAAGCCTGCAGTGCAGCGGATTTCGGCGGGCCGTCCTCGGCGTCAGGCCTGGCGCCGAGCCTAGGCCGGGCCGTACCCCGGTGGCGGTCCCCCTTGGTAACCGCCGCCCGGCCGCTCCAGCGGGACGACCTGGCCGCCGGAGAGCTTGCGGTAGCCGTAGACCAGGATCAGCGATGCGACCGGTCCCCCGACGAGCACGCCCACACCGCACGCCAACAAGCCGATCGTCACCGTCGCCACCCCGACCAGCCAGACCAGCAACGCGTTGACGAAGTTCGAGGAGACCGTGGAGAAGCTGGACTTCAGCGCGTCGATGGCGCCCTGCGACCGATCGATCACGAACGGGATGGCGAACTGCGCGAAGATACCCACGATCAGGCCGGGAATGATGCACAGGAACGAGCCGATCGTCGTCAGGATGCCGATGATGATCGAGGCGAGGATCACCTGGCCCAGGTTGCGGGGCTTGAAGAACGAGCCGATACTCACCTGCCGTCCGTCGGCGATCTCGAGAACTCCGGACAGGAACGCGGATTGGGCGAATATGCCTATCGCGTAAAGGAGGATGTAGCCGGCGATCATGGCGGCCAGCCCGCCGGCGCCGATGTCGGTCGTCGTGGTCGTGTATCCGTCGGAGTTCGTCGTGGTGGTGTTCCCGCCCAGGCCGCCGCCCAGCAAGGTCACCGCGTAGGCGATGCCCAACAGCACCCCGTAGACGAGGGTGGCCACGATCAGCGGCATGGCGTTCTGGGTGAACTTGTTCCACGACCAGCTGAAGGCGTCACCGATGCTGAACTGCGGGCCCGGCTGGCCTGATGGGGCGCCGTAGCCGGACTGCGGTCCGGAAGGACCGGGTTGGTTGTAGCCGCCGGGCGGCGGCCCGTAACCCGGGCCCTGTTGCGGGGGCGGTGCGCCGTAGCTGGGCGGTGGCGGGTAGCCCGGAGGGTGGTGCTGTCCCCCGCGGGGATCGGCCGGATTGCCTGGATACTCAGGGGGCTGGCTCATGTCCGTCCTAGCTGTTTGATTCAACTCCGAAGGGGACGCGCACCGAACTTGGCAACCGGAACTTAGCAAATATGGGCCGAACACGCCCGGATTAATATCGTCGCGTGTCCGATGGCCTGTTCGACATCCCCGGCGCGCCGCAGTCAAGCGGCCGTGACCTGGGCGTGTCGGCCGGCGCGCCGCTGGCCGTCCGGATGCGGCCCGCCTCGCTGGACGAGGTGGTCGGACAGGACCATCTGCTCGCGCCCGGATCCCCGCTGCGGCGGCTGGTCGAGGGCTCCGGCGTCGCCTCGGTGATCCTGTACGGCCCGCCGGGCAGCGGAAAGACGACCCTGGCCGCGCTGATATCGCAGGCGACCGGCCGCCGGTTCGAGGCCCTGTCGGCGTTGTCGGCCGGCGTCAAGGACGTCCGCGCCGTCATAGACACCGCGCGCAAGGCGCTCCTGGCCGGCGAGCAGACCGTGCTGTTCATCGACGAGGTGCACCGGTTCTCCAAGACGCAGCAGGACGCGCTGCTGTCGGCGGTGGAGAACCGGGTGGTGTTGCTGGTGGCGGCGACCACCGAGAACCCGTCGTTCTCCGTGGTGGCGCCGCTGCTGTCGAGGTCGCTGATCCTGCAGCTGCGCCCGCTGTCCTCCGACGACATCCGCGCCGTGGTGCGGCGCGCCATCGACGACCCTCGCGGCCTGGCCGGGCGGGTCGCGGTGGCGCCCGACGCCGTCGACCTGCTGGTGCGGCTGGCGGCCGGCGACGCCCGCCGCGCGCTGACCGCGCTGGAGGTGGCCTCTGAAGCGGTGGAGGAAGCGGCCGAGGCAGCCGGCGAGGCGGTCAGCGTCGAGACCATCGAGCAGTCCCTGGACGAGGCCGCGGTCCGCTACGACCGCGACGGCGACCAGCACTACGACGTCATCAGCGCCTTCATCAAATCGGTGCGCGGTTCCGACGTCGACGCCGCCCTGCATTACCTGGCCCGCATGCTGGTGGCCGGGGAGGACCCGCGGTTCATCGCGCGCCGGCTGATGATCCTGGCCAGCGAGGACGTCGGGATGGCCGACCCGACCGCGCTGCAGACCGCCGTCGCGGCGGCCCAGACCGTGGCGCTGATCGGCATGCCCGAGGCCCAGCTGACGCTCGCGCACGCCACCATCCACCTGGCCACCGCGCCCAAGTCGAACGCGGTCACCGCCGCGCTGGCGGCGGCGATGGGCGACATCAAGGCGGGCAAGGCCGGCCTGGTGCCGCCCCACCTGCGCGACGGCCACTACTCCGGTGCCGCGGGGCTGGGCAACGCGCAGGGCTACAAGTACTCCCACGACGACCCGGATGGCGTTGTCGCCCAACAGTATCCGCCTGACGAGCTGGTGGGCGTGGACTACTATCGGCCCACCGGCCACGGCTTCGAACGGGAGATGGCCGGCCGCCTGGACCGGCTGCGCGCGATCATCCGCAGGAAGGGACGGCCATGAAAACCTTCACCGACGAGGAGATGGGCCAGCTGCTGCCCACCGCCAAGGAATACAGCGTCGTCATCCTCAAGCGCGGCCCGAGGTTCGGTGACGAGTCGTCACCGGGGCTCATCTGGGAGCACGGGCGGCGCAACTTCGGGCTGCGCGACGACGGCGTGCTCGCGGTGGTGCTGCCGGTCACCGACGAGTCCGACGTCTGCGGGATCGGGGTGTTCGCGGCGACCGTCGACGACACCGCCGCGATCATGAACGACGACCCGGGGGTGGCGGCGGGGGTGTTCACCTACCAGGTGCACCCCTGCCGCGGATTCCCCGGCGACGCCCTGCCCTAGCCAGGCCGACTGCGCGGCTAGACCAGCTCGGGCACCCGCAGGTGGGCGATGGCCAGCTCGAACTCGGCTACGTCGACCACCTCGGCGCCCAGGTCCCGGACGCGCCGGCTGCGCAGCTCGGTCGCCCGGTCGCGGTTCCGCGCCATCGCGTCCATGCTGTCGAACGTCGAGCACGACACCGCCCGCCGGCACGCGGGGTGGTCGACCATCAGGCTGGCGCTGCAGAACCCGTCGAGGTCCTCCAGCTCCGGAAGCACCGACGTGCGGTAGAAGCTCAGCGATCGGCTCAGCTGATCCGGGACCACCTTGAGCCAGGTGGCCCGCACGCACGCCCCGTCGTGCGAACGGTGGTCGCGGTGCAGCAACGCGATGTCCCACTCTTCGACCTTGGCGCTGCCGTCGAACATCAACGCCGCGCGGTCCCGGATCGGCGCCACCCTCTCGGCGCCGGCGCGCATCGCCTCGATGGTCTGCCAGGCGCTGGTCGCGATGCATCTGCCGGACTGGCGGTCCACCAGCAGCGACAGCCCGACATACCCGTTCATCTCCCGCAGTGCGGGCATGACGACGTCGCGAACGTGCGCAATGCCAATGTCGACCGACAGAGGTTGCGCCTGGATGGTGGTGGAGCGTGCGTACACGATCGAGCCTCCTGTGTCGGGGCTTATATTTCCGGGCCCCGGTGGCGGCACCGGTCCCACCGAATACCTTCCTCCTAGCGACCAAGCGTGGCAATGGCCCCGAGACGAGATCAGGCCAGCTCGGGCACCCGTAGATGCGCTACCGCCAACTCGAACTCGCGCTCGTCGACTTCCTCGACGCCCGCCTCGCGCACCGACGCGGTCTTGAGCTCGGTTGCCCGGTCCCGGTTGCGCTGCATCGCGTCAAGGCTGTCGAACGTCACCGAGGACACCGCTCGCCCGGATGCGCGGTCGACAAGCAGGCTGGCGCTGCAGAAGCCGTCCAGCTCCTCGAGCTGGGGCAGCACGGACGACTTGTAGTACTCGATGCCTTGGTCCATTTGGTCCTGCGGCACCTTGACCCAGGTCGCGCGCACGCCCGCGCCCTCGGCCGAGCGGTGGTCACGATGCATCGACGCGATCTCCCACTCCTCGGTGTTTGCCGACCCCCCGAACCTTTCCGAGGCCCGATCGCGGATGGGCGTCACCTGTTCCGCGCTGCCGCGCATGGCCTCCTCGGACTCCCAGGCGCTGGTGGCGATGCACCGGCCGGACTGCCGGTCGACCAACAGGGATACGCCGACGCACCCCTCGAGGTCCCGGAGCGCGGGCATGACCTCATCGCGAACGTGCGCAATTCCGGCGTCGATCGACGAGGGTTGCGCCTGAATAGTGGTAGAGCGTGCGTACACGATCCACCCCCTCTTTCCTCGGGGCGGCGCCCCGGTGGCGCCACCGGTCCACGAGCTACGTTCCTCCTGCCGGTCAGCCCTGGCAATGCCCCCTGGGGGTGTGGCTGCGCTCACAAACGATTGGCCGGTGGCAGTCGGTCCGCCGTAGGCTTGACCGGGTGCATACCGATGTGCTGGAGGTGGACACCGCGCGTCGCCGCATCGTCGATCTGACCGATGCGGTGCGCCGGTTCTGCTTCAGCTACGGCGACGGTCTGTGCAACGTGTTCGTCCCCCACGCGACGGCGGGGGTCGCGATCATCGAGACCGGCGCCGGCTCCGACGACGACCTGGTCGACACGCTGGAACGGCTGTTGCCGCGCGACGATCGCTACCGGCACGAGCACGGCTCCCCGGGGCACGGCGCCGACCACGTGTTGCCGGCGATCGTCGCGCCGTCGGTCACGGTGCCGGTCGCCAGCGGCGACCCGCAGCTGGGCACCTGGCAGAGCATCGTGCTGGTCGACCTGAACCGGGACAACCCGCGGCGGTCGGTTCGGCTGAGCTTCCTGGAGGGTTAGCGGGAGCGCACTCGACCGGCGAATAGGCTGGAAAGGTACGTCAGGCTAGCGGGCTACAAGGAAGAAGCGAACGACAGTGCAGACACACGAGATCAGGAAGCGATTCCTCGATCACTTCGTGAAGGCGGGCCACACCGAAGTGCCGAGCGCCTCGGTGATCCTCGACGACCCCAATCTGCTGTTCGTCAACGCCGGCATGGTTCAGTTCGTGCCGTTCTTCCTGGGCGCGCGCACGCCGCCCTACACGACGGCCACCAGCATCCAGAAGTGCATCCGCACGCCCGACATCGACGAGGTGGGCATCACCACCCGGCACAACACCTTCTTCCAGATGGCCGGCAACTTCTCGTTCGGCGACTACTTCAAGCGCCGGGCCATCGAACTCGCGTGGTCGCTGCTGACCAATCCCATCTCCGACGGCGGATACGGGCTGGATCCCGAACGGCTCTGGGCCACCGTTTATTTCGACGACGACGAGGCGTTTTCGCTGTGGCAGGAGATCGCCGGGCTGCCGGCCGAGCGGATCCAGCGCCGCGGCATGGAGGACAACTACTGGTCGATGGGCATCCCCGGACCGTGCGGCCCGTCGTCGGAGATCTACTACGACCGCGGCGAAGAGTTCGGCGTCGGCGGCGGCCCGATCGCCAACGAGGACCGCTACGTCGAGCTGTGGAACCTGGTGTTCATGCAGAGCGAGCGCGGCGAGGGCACCGGCAAGACCGACTTCGAGATCCTCGGGCCGTTGCCGCGCAAGAACATCGACACCGGCATGGGCGTCGAGCGGGTCGCGTTCGTGCTGCAGGGCGTGCACAACGTCTACGAGACGGACCTGCTGCGGCCGGTGATCGACGCCGTGGCCGCCCGCGCCCCGCGTCCTTATGACGCCGGCAACCACGAGGACGACGTGCGCTACCGCGTCATCGCCGACCACAGCCGCACCGCGGCCATCCTGATCGGCGACGGCGTCAGCCCCGGCAACGACGGGCGCGGCTACGTGTTGCGCCGGCTGCTGCGCCGGGTGATCCGCTCGGCCAAGCTGCTGGGCATCGAGGAACCCGTCGTCGGTGACCTGATGGCCACGGTGCGCGACTCGATGGGCCCGTCGTATCCGGAACTGGTCACCGATTTCGACCGGATCAGGCGCATCGCCGTAGCCGAGGAGACCGCGTTCAACCGCACGCTGGCGTCGGGCTCCAGGCTGTTCGAGGACGTCGCGGGCGCCACCAAGGCGGCGGGCGCCACCGTGGTTTCCGGCTCCGACGCCTTCACCCTGCACGACACCTACGGCTTCCCGATCGAGCTCACCCTCGAGATGGCCGCCGAGGCCGGCCTGCAGGTCGACGAGATCGGCTTTAGGGAACTGATGGCCGAACAGCGGCGCCGCGCCAAGGCCGACGCCGCCGCCCGCAAGCACGCGCATGCCGACCTGAGCGCCTACCGCGAGCTGGTCGACGCCGGGCCCACCGAGTTCACCGGCTTTGACGAATTGGCCTCCGAGGCAAGGGTTCTCGGCATTTTCGTGGACGGCAAGCGGGTGCCGGTGGTCGCGCACGGATCGCAAGGGGAGGGCGCCGGGGCGGACCGCGTCGAACTGGTGCTGGACCGCACCCCGCTTTACGCCGAGTCGGGCGGGCAGATCGCCGACGAGGGCACCATCGGCGGGACCGGGGCCAACGAGAGCGCCCGGGCGGCGGTGACCGACGTGCAGAAGATCGCCAAAACCCTGTGGGTGCACCGCGTCAACGTGGAGTCCGGGGAATTCGTGGAGGGCGACACCGTGGTCGCCGCGGTGGACCCGGGCTGGCGCCGGGGCGCCACCCAGGGCCACTCGGGCACCCACATGGTGCACGCCGCCCTGCGACAAGTGCTGGGCCCCAACGCCGTGCAGGCCGGGTCGCTGAACCGGCCGGGCTACCTGCGGTTCGACTTCAACTGGCAGGGGCCGCTGAGCGAGGAGCAGCGCACCCAGATCGAAGAGGTCACCAACGAGGCCGTGCAGGCCGACTTCGAGGTGCACACCTTCACCGAGCAGCTGGAGAAGGCCAAGGCGATGGGGGCGATGGCGCTGTTCGGCGAGGCCTATCCCGACGAGGTGCGCGTGGTCGAGATCGGCGGACCGTTCTCGCTCGAGCTGTGCGGCGGGACGCACGTGCACAACTCGGCGCAGATCGGCCCGGTGACGATCCTGGGTGAATCCTCGATCGGCTCCGGGACCCGCCGCGTCGAGGCCTACGTCGGGCTGGAATCCTTCCGGCATCTGGCCAAGGAGCGCGCCCTGATGGCCGGGCTGGCGTCGTCGCTGAAGGTGCCCTCCGAAGAGGTGCCGGCCCGGGTGGCCAACCTGGTGGAGCGGCTCAAGGCCGCCGAGAAGGAACTCGAACGCGCCCGGCTGGCGGGCGCGAAGGCCGCCGCCACCAACGCCGCGGCCGGCGCCGAGCGGATCGGTAACGTGCGTGTGGTGGCGCAACGGATGTCGAGCGGGACGACGGCGGCCGACCTGCGCTCCCTGGTCGGCGACATCCGCGGCAAGCTCGGCAGCGATCCGGCGGTGGTGGCGCTGATAGCTGTGAGTTCGGCGGGCGACGGCGGGTCGAGCGTCCCGTATGCCGTCGCCGCCAACGCGGCCGCCCAAGATCTCGGCCTGCGCGCCAACGACCTGGTCAAACAGCTCGCCGTCGCCGTCGACGGCCGCGGCGGCGGCAAGGCCGACCTGGCGCAGGGCTCAGGAAAAGACCCGACCGGCATCGATGCCGCACTCGACGCGGTGCGCGCAGAGATAAAGCGGGTCGGTTGAGTGGTCTTGACACAGCACCGCCTCCCCGACCGGCCCGGCGATCCTGACCAGGACCCCGGGCCGGGCCGACGGGTCGGCGTCGACGTGGGCAGGGTGCGCATCGGCGTGGCCGCCAGCGACCCCGACGGCATCCTGGCCACCCCGGTGGAGACGGTGCGCCGCGACCGCTCCGGCAAGCACCTGCGCCGGCTGGCCGAGCTGGCCGCCGAGCTGGAGGCGGTCGAGGTCGTCGTCGGCCTGCCCCGCACCCTGGCCGACCGCACCGGGCCGTCGGCGCAGGACGCGATCGAGCTGGCCGAGGCCCTGGCCCGGCGGATCGCCCCCACCCCGGTGCGGCTCGCCGACGAGCGGCTGACCACCGTGAGCGCCCAGCGGTCGCTGCGCGCGGCGGGCGTGAAGGCCCGGCAGCAGCGGTCGGTGATCGACCAGGCGGCGGCGGTGGCGATCCTGCAGAGCTGGCTCGACCAGCGTCGCGACGCGGTGGCGAGGGGGGTCACCGATGGTTGACAGCGCGCGGGGCCAGCGGGCCGAGCCCGAGGCGGTCGGGCCGCCGCGACGCCGGATGAGCCGGGTCGCCCGAAACCAGGCCGAACGCGGCAAGCGGCGTAAGCGCTTCGCCGGCCGGATCGCGCTCGCCCTGCTCGTCGTGCTCATGGTCGTGGTCGTCTTCGTCGGCACCCGGCTGTGGAACACGGTGTTCGGGTCCGGCGACGACTACAGCGGCGGCGGCAAGCGGGACATCGTGATCCAGATCCAGTCCGGCGACTCGACGACGATGGTCGGGGAGACGCTGCACAACCAGGGCGTGATCGCCACGGTGCGGGCGTTCGTCAACGCCGCGCACGGCAACTCCGCGATCACCTCGATCCAGCCCGGCTTCTACCGGTTGCGCACCGAGATCCCCGCCGCCAACGCCGTAGCGCGGCTGGCCGACCCCAACAGCCGGGTGGGGCGCCTGGTCATCCCGGAGGGCCGTCAGCTCGACGACACCACCGACATGAAGACCAACGTGCTGACCCCCGGCATCCTGACGCTGATTTCCCGGGCCACCTGCGTCGACCTCGACGGCAACCGGCGCTGCGTCTCCGTCGACGACCTGCGCGCGGCGGCCTCCAACACCAGCCCCCTGTCCCTGGCGGTGCCGCCGTGGGCCGTTGAACCGGTCAACGAGCTGGGCAAGGACCACCGCCGCATCGAGGGCCTCATCGCGCCGGGGACCTTCAACGTCGATCCCTCGTCGTCGGCCGAAAGCATCCTGACCGGCCTGATCAGCGGGGGCGCCGTGGAGTACATGAGGTCGGGCCTGCTGGACTCCGCGCAGGCCATGGGGCTGTCGCCCTACGACATCCTGGTGGTGGCGTCGCTGGTGCAGCAGGAATCCAACATGCAGGACTTCCCGAAGGTGGCGCAGGTCATCTACAACCGCCTGCACGCCCACCACACGCTGGAATTCGACTCGACCGTGAACTACCCGCTGGACCGCCGGGAGGTGGCCACCACCGACGCCGACCGCGCTCAGAAGACCCCGTGGAACACCTATGTGTCCCAGGGGCTGCCCGCCACGGCGATCTGCTCGCCGGGCGTGGACGCGCTGCGCGCGGCCGAGCACCCGGAGCCGGGTGACTGGCTGTACTTCGTCACCATCGACGGCCAGGGCACGACGCTGTTCACCAAGGATTATCAGCAGCATTTGGCCAACATCGAGCTGGCTAAGCGCAACGGTGTCCTCGACAGCACGCGCTAGGAAGGCGGCCGTCCTCGGCTCGCCGATCGCCCATTCCCGTTCCCCGCAACTGCACCTGGCCGCCTACCGCGCGCTGGGCCTGCACGACTGGACCTATGAGCGCATCGAGTGCGGCGCCGACGAGCTGCCGGGCGTGGTCGGCGGGTTCGGGCCCGAGTGGGTCGGCGTGTCGGTGACCAAGCCGGGCAAGTTCGCCGCGCTGCGCTTCGCCGACGAGCGCACCGAGCGGGCGGCGCTGGTCGGCTCGGCCAACACCCTGGTGCGCACGCCGGCCGGGTGGCGGGCCGACAACACCGACATCGACGGGGTGTCGGGCGCCGTCGCGTCAATCGGGGGAGCCTCTGGATGGGCGCTGGTCTGTGGATCGGGCGGCACCGCGCCGGCGGCCGTCGTCGGCCTGGCCCGGCTCGGTGCCACCGGTGTCACTGTCGTCGCGCGCGATCGCGAGAAGGGCGAGCGGCTGGTGGATCTCGGCACCCGGATAGGCCTGGCGACGCGGTTCTGCGGCCTCGGCAGCGGCGCGCTGGCCGACGAGGTTTCGGCCGCCGAGGTGCTGGTCAGCACCATCCCGGCCGACGTGGCGGCGCGGTACGCGGGCACGTTCGCCGCGATCCCGGTGCTGCTGGACGCTGTCTACGACCCCTGGCCCACCCCGCTGGCCGCGGCGGTCCCCGCCGCGGGCGGCCGGGTGATCAGCGGTCTGCAGATGCTGCTGCATCAGGCGTTCGCGCAGGTGGAACAGTTCACCGGGCTGCCCGCGCCGCGAGCGGCGATGGAGGCGGCGCTGCGTTAGCCTGCCGCGCATGGCCGCCGGGGTCGTGTTGCTGTGGATGGGCGCCCTGAGCTTCTGCGACATCCGGCACCGCCGCCTGCCCAACGCCTTGACGCTGCCCGGGGCGGGTCTGATTCTGGTGGCCGCCGCCGTCACCGGCCGCGGGCTGCCCGCGCTGGCCGGGGCGGCGGCGCTGGCGGGGGCCTACCTGCTGGTCCATCTGGTGGCGCCGGTCGCGATGGGCGCCGGCGACGTCAAGCTGGCGATCGGGCTGGGCGGGCTGGCGGGGTGCTTCGGCGTCGACGTGTGGTTCCTGGCGGCGCTGGGCGCTCCGCTGCTGACCGCGCTGGTGGGTGTGGTCGGCTCGGTGCGCGCCGTGCCGCACGGCCCGTCGATGTGTCTGGCCACCGCGGCGGCGGTGAGCCTGGCCCTCGGGTGACGTCCGCTTCGAAATCGACGGCAGCGCGGAAAAGTGCGAGTAGGTCGCGCGCTAGCGTCGATCTGAGCGATAGCCGCGACGGGTGAGGGCTTGAAGCACGCGGTTGAGGATGTCGTCGCGCCTGTCCTCGGCGATCACCCGGATCACGGCCCAGCCCAGGTCTGCGAGTTTGGTTAGTCGCCGCTGGTCCCACACGTATTGCCTGCGGTCGGTGCGGTGTTGGTCGCCGTCATACTCCGCGGCGACCATGTAGTCCTCCCAGCCCATATCCAGCACGCCGACGGGCCGCCAACCGTCGTTGACCGGTATCTGCGTCGTTGGTTTGGGCAGTCCGGCGTCGATCAGAAGCAACCGCAACCAGCTCTCCTTCGGCGACGCAGCGCCACCGTCCACCAGAGGCAGCACCTCCGCCAGTCGTCGTAGACCGCGAGCGCCGCGGTATCGCTTGCCCAATACCGAGACATCTTCGAACGAGAACGGCGTGGCCCGCATGAGCGCGTCCAGCCGCACCAGCGCCTGCTGGCGTGGCAGGTGGCGGCCGAGGTCGAAAGCGGTGCGGGCGACTGACGTCACCGGTAGCCGCCTGATTGTCGTCACTTCGTCGGCCCCAAGGGTTTCGTTTCGGATGATCAGCCCGGGTTGGGGCCGCGCGCTCTTCGAAATGAGTTCGATAGGCGTATCGGCGTCAACCCAGCGTGCACCGTGCAGCGCGGACGCCGCAGTGCCCGTGATTACCGCCCGTCGCCGCGACCACAGCCAGGCGCCAAGCATGCGGTCATTCAGCGACGCCTCGCCGAACTTCGATACATAGACGTCACGGAAGATAGTTCGATACCACCGGCGCAACTGGTACTCGTTCAACGCGCCGGCAGAAATCGCTTCGCTGCCTACAAAGACTTCGCCCATGCCGAGAGAGTGGACCGGAGCACCGACACATCCATCCAGATCGACGCCAGCCCGAAAAAGTTCGAGCAGGCGTGACGGTAGCGTCGATTTCGGTGTGACCTCGCGGATTTAAGTCCGTGGCGGCCCACATGGGAAGATGAACGCGTGTTGCGCTGGATCACCGCCGGAGAATCCCATGGCCGCGCGTTGGTGGCCGTGGTCGAAGGCATGGTCGCGGGAGTGGAGGTAAGCTCCGCCGAAATCGGCGACCAGCTGGCCCGCCGCCGCCTCGGCTACGGGCGCGGCGCCCGGATGAAGTTCGAGCGTGACGCGGTCACCGTGCTGTCCGGGGTTCGCCACGGCGTCACCCTGGGCGGGCCCATCGCCATTGAGATCGGCAACACCGAATGGCCGAAGTGGGAAACCGTGATGGCCACCGACCCGGTCGACCCCGGGGAGCTGGCCGACAGCGCGCGCAACGCCCCGCTCACCCGGCCGCGGCCCGGCCACGCCGACTACGCCGGCATGCTCAAGTACGGCTTCGACGACGCCCGCCCGGTGCTGGAGCGCGCCAGCGCCCGCGAGACCGCCGCCCGCGTCGCCGCCGGCACCGTCGCGCGCTCGTTCCTGCGTCAGGCGCTCGGCGTCGAGGTGCTCTCCCACGTCCTCGCGATCGGACCGTCGGCGCCCTACGACGGACCGCCGCCGTCCGCCGGGGACCTGCCCGCGATCGACGCCAGCCCGGTGCGGGCCTTCGACAAGGCCGCCGAACAGGCCATGATCGCCGAGATCGAGGCGGCCAAGAAGGACGGCGACACCCTCGGCGGCGTGGTCGAGGTGGTGGCGCTGGGCCTGCCGGTCGGGCTGGGCTCGTTCACCAGCGGCGACAACCGGCTGGACAGCCAGCTGGCCGCCGCCGTCATGGGCATCCAGGCGATCAAGGGCGTCGAGATCGGCGACGGCTTCGAGACCGCTCGGCGCCGCGGCAGCCGGGCACACGACGAGATGTACCCCGGCCCCGACGGCGTCGTCCGCTCGACGAACCGGGCGGGCGGCCTGGAAGGCGGGATGACCAACGGCCAGCCGCTGCGGGTGCGGGCCGCGATGAAGCCCATCTCCACCGTGCCGCGGGCGCTGGCCACCGTCGACATGGCCACCGGCGACGAGGCCGTCGCCATCCACCAGCGCTCGGACGTGTGCGCGGTGCCGGCCGCCGGGGTCGTGGTCGAGACCATGGTCGCGCTGGTGCTGGCCCGCGCCGCGCTGGAGAAGTTCGGCGGCGATTCGCTGACCGAGACCCGCCGCAACATCGAGTCCTACCGGCGCGCCGTCGCCGACCGCGAAGCGCCGGCCGCCCGGGGAACCGCGTGATGGCGCCCAAAGCCGTTCTCGTGGGACTGCCGGGCTCGGGCAAGTCCACCATCGGGCGGCGGCTGGCCAAGGCGCTCGGCGTCGGCCTGCTCGACACCGACGCGGCGATCGAGGAGCGGACCGGCCGCGGCATCGCCGAGATCTTCGCCACCGACGGCGAGCAGGAGTTCCGCCGCCTCGAGGAGCAGGCCGTGCGCGCGGCGCTGGCCGACCACGACGGGGTGGTGTCGCTCGGCGGGGGCGCCGTCACCACCTCCGGGGTGCGCGAGGCGCTCGCCGGCCACACCGTGATCTACCTGGAGATCGGTGCCAGGGAAGGGGTGCGGCGCACCGGCGGCAACACCGTGCGGCCGCTGCTGGCCGGGGGAGATCGCGCCGAAAAGTATCGCGCCCTGATGGCCCAACGCGTTCCGCTGTACCGGCGCGTCGCGACCATTCGGGTCGACACCAACCGCCGCAATCCGGGCGCGGTGGTCCGCTACATCCTGTCGCGGCTGCAAGCCCAACAGAGCATCCCGGCGGCCCGCCGATGACCGACGGCACCGGGCCGGTCACCGTGCAGGTGGCGGTCGACCCGCCCTACCCGGTGGTGATCGGCGCCGGCGTGCTCGCCGAGCTGGACGGCCTGCTCTCGGACCGGCACCGGGTCGCGATCCTGCACCAGCCGGTGCTGGCCGACACCGCCGAGGTGATCCGAAACAGCCTGGCCGACAAGGGGGTTGACGCGCACCGCATCGAGATCCCCGACGCCGAGGCCGGCAAGGACCTGCCCGTGGTGGGATACATCTGGGAAGTGTTGGGCCGCATCGGGCTCGGCCGCAAGGACGCGTTGGTCAGCCTCGGCGGCGGGGCGGCCACCGACGTCGCCGGTTTCGCGGCGGCCACCTGGCTGCGCGGCGTCGACATCGTGCATGTGCCCACCTCGTTGCTAGGCATGGTCGACGCGGCCGTCGGCGGCA
The DNA here is from genome assembly GCF_001667035.1 of Mycobacterium sp. 852002-51057_SCH5723018. Lineage (GTDB taxonomy): Bacteria > Actinomycetota > Actinomycetes > Mycobacteriales > Mycobacteriaceae > Mycobacterium. Next base: position 218,313 of record NZ_LZIR01000070.1, on the reverse strand, counting down.
AGACCGGCATCAACACCGAAGCGGGCAAGAACCTGGTCGGCGCGTTCCACCAGCCGCTGGCCGTCCTGGTCGACCTGGCGACGCTGAAAACTTTGCCGCGCAACGAACTCGTGTCCGGGATGGCCGAGGTGGTCAAGGCGGGGTTCATCGCCGACCCGGTGATCCTCGACCTCATCGAGGCCGACCCGCAGGCCGCGCTGGACCCCGCGGGCGACGTGCTGCCGGAGCTCATCCGGCGCGCGATCGCCGTCAAGGCCGAGGTCGTCGCCGCCGACGAGAAGGAGTCGGAGCTGCGCGAAATCCTCAACTACGGCCACACTTTGGGGCATGCGATCGAGCGCCGCGAGCGCTACCGGTGGCGGCACGGCGCCGCGGTGTCGGTGGGCCTGGTGTTCGCCGCCGAGCTGGCCCGGCTGACCGGCCGGCTCGACGACGCCACCGCGCAGCGCCACCGCACCGTCCTGACCTCGCTGGGCCTGCCGGTCAGCTACGACGCCGACGCGTTGCCGCAATTGCTGGAATACATGGCCGGGGACAAGAAGAGCCGCGCCGGTGTGCTCCGCTTCGTGGTCCTCGACGGGCTGGCCAAGCCCGGCCGGCTGACGGGACCCGACCCGTCGCTGCTGGCCGCGGCGTACGGCGGGCTGGAGGCCTCGTGACTACGGTGAACATCATCAACGGCCCCAACCTGGGCCGGCTGGGCCGGCGCGAGCCCGACGTGTACGGGGACACGACGCACGACCAGCTGGCCGCGCTGGTCGAGCGGGAAGCCGCCGCCCTGGGCCTCAAAGCCGTTGTGCGGCAAAGTGATAACGAAGCGCAGCTGCTGGACTGGATCCACTCGGCCGCCGACGCCGGGCAACCGGTGATCCTCAACGCCGGCGGCCTGACCCACACGTCGGTGGCGCTGCGGGATGCGTGCGCCGAGCTGAGCGCCCCGCTGATCGAGGTGCACATCTCCAATGTGCATGCGCGCGAGGAGTTTCGGCGGCACTCCTACATCAGCCCGGTCGCGACGGGGGTGATCGTCGGGCTGGGAATCCAGGGCTACGTGCTGGCCCTGCGCTACCTGGCCGAGCCGGCCAAGGGTTAGTCCTGCTTGGGCTCCGAGCCGGGCCTGGCGTGCTTGGCGTCGGTGTCGGTGCGGATCGCCTCGGTCTTGGCGTCGTCGTCCCGCGTCGAGATCGTCTCGGTGGGGGCCTCCCGCTCGGGGGTGCGGATAGTCTCGGTCGGCGCCTCGCGCTCGCCCCCCCGATCGGCAACCGCGACCGACGTGGGCCGCTCCTCGGTGCGCGCCTCCGACGCCGTCTGCGCCGGAATCTCGCCGGTCGGCGCGTCGTCGCCCCGAACGGCGGAGAAGACGTCGGTGTCGGCGCGTTCCTCGTCCTCGGCGCCGGCGCGCCGCGCTGGCGGATTGCGGTCGATCCGCCAGCGGCCGAAGGCCACGCCGATGATCGCGGGCACGAAGACGATCAGCGCGGTGAACGCCGCGAACGTCGTCAGCTCGTTGAGCAGCCCACCGGTGTAGATGTCCTTGTACACCAGCGCGATCAGCCAGGCGATCGCGCCGCTGAGCACACCGGCCAGCAGGCCGGCGAGCAGCCAGGTCATCGCCATGTCCTGGCGGCGGTCCGGATCGGGCTGGGCTTTGGCGTCCGCCCGGCCGTCGAGCACCCCCCACACGACGACGCCGGTGATGAACAACAACAGCAGCACTATGCTGATCAGCCCGGCCTGGGTCTGCCACGCATTGATCAGTGCTCCCTGAAACACTCGGACGACGACCATCGCGGCCGCAAACACAAATCCGCGCAGCATCCAGTTCCTCATGAGGGAAAAGCGTAGCGAGTACCGTCAAGAGTCGTGACACATTCCCAGCGTCGAGACAATCTGAAGGCGCAGATCGGGGCCAGCGGACTGGACGCGATGCTGGTCACGGACCTGGTCAACGTGCGTTATCTGTCCGGATTCACCGGATCCAACGGCGCGTTGCTCGTGTTTGCCGACGACTCCGACGATCGAGGCGCCGTGCTGGCCACTGATGGCCGGTACCGCACCCAGGCGGCCGAGCAGGCCCCCGACCTCGAGATCGCCATCGAGCGGGCCGTCGCGCGCCACCTGGCGGGCCGGGCCGCCGACGCCGGCGTGGGAAAGCTGGGCTTCGAGAGCAACGTGGTCACCGTCGACGGCTTCGACGCCCTGACCAGCGAACTCCACGAGCGCAGCGGGACCACCGAGCTGGTGCGGGCCGCCGGGACGGTGGAGGCGCTGCGCGAGGTCAAGGACGCAGGCGAGCTGGCGCTGCTGCGCCTGGCCTGCGAGGCCGCCGACGCCGCGCTGACCGAGCTGGTGTCGCGCGGCGGCCTGCGGCCGGGCCGGACCGAGCGGGAGGTGAGCCGCGAGCTGGAGTCCCTGATGCTCGACCACGGCGCGGACGCGATCTCGTTCGAGACGATCGTCGCCGCCGGGCCGAACTCGGCGATCCCGCACCACCGCCCGACCGACGCCGTGCTGGACGACGGCGATTTCGTCAAGATCGACTTCGGCGCGCTGGTCGCCGGCTACCACTCCGACATGACGCGCACGTTCGTGCTGGGCAAGGCCGCCGATTGGCAACTGGAGATCTACCAATTGGTCGCCGAAGCGCAGCGGGCCGGCCGGGAGGCGTTGAAGCCCGGCGCCGGGCTGCGCGACGTCGACGCCGCCGCGCGCCAGCTCATCGCCGATGCCGGCTATGGCGAGAACTTCAGCCACGGGCTGGGGCACGGCGTGGGCCTGCAGATCCACGAAGCGCCGGGAATCGGCGCCACCTCCGCCGGTACACTACTGGCGGGCTCCGTGGTGACCGTGGAGCCCGGCGTCTACTTACCCGGCCGCGGCGGTGTCCGCATCGAGGACACCCTGGTCGTGCCAGACGAAACCACCGGGCATACCCCGGAACTGCTCACCCGGTTCCCCAAGGAACTGGCCATTCTCTAGGAGACAAACCGACCGTGGCAACGACTGCCGACTTCAAGAACGGACTGGTGCTGGCGATCGACGGCCAGCTGTGGCAGATCGTCGAGTTTCAACACGTCAAACCCGGCAAGGGGCCGGCCTTCGTGCGCACCAAGCTCAAGAACGTATTGTCGGGCAAGGTGGTCGACAAGACCTACAACGCCGGCGTGAAGGTGGACACCGCCACCGTCGACCGGCGCGACACCACCTACCTGTACCGCGACGGCTCGGACTTTGTGTTCATGGACAGCGAGGACTACGAGCAGCATCCCTTGCCGGAGTCGCTGGTCGGCGACGCCGCCCGGTTCCTGCTGGAGGGCCTGCCGGTGCAGGTGGCCTTCCACAACGGCGCGCCGCTGTACATCGAGCTGCCGGTGTCGGTCGAACTCGAGGTCACCCACACCGAGCCGGGGCTGCAGGGCGACCGGTCCAGCGCCGGCACCAAGCCGGCCACCGTCGAGACCGGGGCGCAGATCCAGGTGCCGCTGTTCATCAACACCGGGGACAAGCTCAAGGTCGACACCCGCGACGGCAGCTACCTGGGACGCGTCAACGCGTGAGCCGTCCCGCGCGGCCCGTTAAAGGACGTCACCAGGCCCGCAAGCGCGCCGTGGACCTGTTGTTCGAGGCCGACGCCCGGAGCCTGAGCCCCGCCGAGGTGGTCGACGTCCGCACCGCGCTGGCCGGCTCGAATCCCGAGGTGGCCTCGCTGCACCCGTACACGGTCGCGGCGGCGCGGGGGGTCAGCGAGCACATCGCGCACATCGACGACCTGCTCAGCTCGCACCTGCAGGGCTGGACGCTGGACAGGCTGCCCGCCGTGGACCGAGCCATCCTGCGGGTCGCGGTGTGGGAGCTGCTCTACGCCGACGATGTGCCGGAACCGGTCGCCGTCGACGAGGCCGTGGAGCTGGCCAAGGAACTGTCCACCGACGAGTCGCCCGGCTTCGTCAACGGCGTGCTGGGCCAGGTCATGCTGGTGACGCCGCAGATCCGCGCGGCCGCCCGGGCGGTCCGTTCCGCCGCCGCCCCGGAGGAGCAGGGACCGCAGCCGTGACGCGGCTGGAGCTGCGCGTCGTCGCCGCGGCGTTCCTGGCCGCGACGGTGGTGCTGGGCGCCGTCGTGTGCGCCGCCTACGGGTGGACCATCGGCGCGTCGGCGCTGGCGATCTACGCGCTGGGCGTCGGCGCCTGGCTGTACCACTCGATCGAACGCCTGATCATGGCGCGCCGCATCAGCACGGTCCGCTCGGCGGCCAGGCCGCTGCAGCCGCTGCTGCCGGTGATGGCCGCCATCATGGGCCTGACGCAGGCCGTGGTGCGGTCGCTGAGCGACGTCACCGACCTGCCCGTGCGGCGCTGGGATCTCCCCGTGCTGCGCTGGGTGGACAGCGGGCGGGCGAACCGTCGCGTGGTGGACGGCGACGAGCCGGATCGCTGAGCGAAACGATCCCGCGGTGCCCGCAGGCGAGCACAATGACGACATGAACCGAGACAGTGCGCGCCCGCGCCGCCTTCGCGTGTCCGCACTCGCCGCGGTGGCCAACCCGTCGTACACGCGCCTGGACACGTGGAATCTGCTCGACGACGCGTGCCGTCACCTCGCCGACGTCGACCTGGCCGGGCTGGACAAGACCCACGACATCGCCAAGGTCAAGCGGCTGATGGACCGCATCGGGGCCTACGAGCGGTACTGGCTGTACCCGGGCGCCCAGAACCTGGCGACCTTCCGCGCCCACCTGGAAAGCCTGTCGACGGTCCGGCTCGCCGAGGAGGTCTCGCTGGCGGTGCGGCTGCTGAGTGAATACGGCGACCGCGCGGGGCTGTTCGACACCTCCGCCTCGCTGGCCGAGCAGGAGCTGGTCGCGCGGGCCAAAAAGCAGCAGTTCTACACCGTGCTGCTGGCCGACGACGCCCCGGCGACGACCCCCGACAGCTTGGCCGAGTGCCTGCGGGCGCTGCGCAACCCATCCGACGACGTGCAGTACGCGCTGCTGGTGGTGGGCAGCATCGAAGATGCCATCACCGCGGTCGCGCTGAACGGCGAGATCCAGGCGGCGATCATCCGCCATGACCTGCCGCTGCGGTCCCGCGACCGGGTGCCGTTGATGACGACGCTGCTGGGTTGCGGTGACGCCGACGAAACGGTGGCCGACGACGCCCAGGACTGGGTGGAATGCGCCGAATGGATCAGGGAGCTGCGGCCGCACATCGACCGGTACCTGCTCACCGACGAGTCGATCGCCGCGGAGACCGAGGACGAACCCGACGTCTACGACCGCACGTTCTACCGGCTCAACGACGTCACCGACCTGAACAGCACCGTGCTGGCGGGCTTGCGAAACCGTTTCGCCACACCGTTTTTCGACGCCCTGCGCGCCTACGCGAAGGCCCCGGTCGGGCAGTTCCACGCGCTTCCCGTCGCCCGGGGCGCCAGCATTTTCAACTCGAAGTCGCTGCAGGACATGGGCGAGTTCTACGGCCGCAACATCTTCATGGCCGAGACGTCGACCACCTCCGGCGGGCTGGACTCGCTGCTGGACCCGCACGGCAACATCAGGGCGGCGATGAACAAGGCGGCCGTCACCTGGAACGCCAACGAGACCTACTTCGTCACCAACGGCACGTCGACCGCGAACAAGATCGTCGTGCAGGCCCTGACCCGCCCGGGCGACATCGTCCTGATCGACCGCAACTGCCACAAGTCGCATCACTACGGCCTGGTGCTGGCCGGCGCCTACCCGCTGTACCTGGACGCCTACCCGCTGCCGCAGTACGCGATCTACGGGGCCGTGTCGCTGCACACGATCAAAAAGGCGCTGCTGGACCTGGAGGCCGCCGGGCAGCTGGACCGGGTGCGGATGCTGCTGCTCACCAACTGCACCTTCGACGGCGTGGTCTACAACCCGCGCCGCGTGATGGAAGAGGTGCTGGCCATCAAGCCGGACATCTGCTTTTTGTGGGACGAGGCGTGGTACGCGTTCGCGACGGCGGTGCCGTGGGCGCGGCAGCGCACAGCGATGGTGTCCGCCGAGCGCCTCGAGCAGATGCTCGCCTCCCCGGAATACGCTGCGGAGTACCGGGATTGGGCCGCCTCGATGGAGGGGGTCAACCGGTCGGAGTGGGTCGAACGGCGGCTGCTGCCCGACCCGGCCCGCGCGCGGGTGCGCGTGTACGCCACGCACTCCACGCACAAGTCGCTGTCGGCGCTCCGGCAGGCGTCGATGGTCCACGTCCGCGACCAGGACTTCAAGGCCCTGACCCGCGACGCGTTCGTCGAGGCGTTTTTGACCCACACCTCGACGTCGCCCAACCAGCAGCTGCTGGCGTCGCTGGACCTGGCGCGCCGGCAGGTCGACATCGAGGGCTTCGAGATGGTGCGCAACGTCTACAACATGGCGCTGGTCTTTCGGCATCGTGTCCGCAAGGACCGGCTGATAGGCAAGTGGTTCCACATCCTCGACGAGTCCGACCTGGTGCCCGAGGAGTTCCGGGCCTCCGCGGTTAGTTCCACCGCTTCGATCAGGCAGGGCGCCCTGGCCGAATGGAACGAGGCGTGGCGCTCCGACCAGTTCGTGCTGGATCCGACACGGGCCACGCTGTTCATCGGCAAGACCGGGATGAACGGCTACGACTTCCGCGAGAAGATCCTGATGGACCGCTTCGGCATCCAGATCAACAAGACCTCGATCAACAGCGTGCTGCTGATCTTCACCATCGGGGTCACCTGGTCGAGCGTGCATTACCTGCTCGACGTGCTGCGCCGGATCGCCTGCGACTTCGAGCGCAGTCAGAGCATCGGCGGCAAGGAGGACCGCGCGTTGCAGGAGCGCCGGATCGAGGAGATCACCGAGGACCTGCCGCACCTGCCCGATTTCAGCGAATTCGACATGGCCTTCCGGCCCGTCGACGCCTGCCAGTTCGGCGACATGCGGTCGGCCTTCTACGCCGGATACGAAGAGTCGGACCGCGAGCACGTGCAGATCGGCCGGGCGGGCCGGCGGCTGGCCGAGGGCAAGAGCCTGGTGTCGACCACCTTCGTGGTGCCGTATCCGCCCGGCTTTCCGGTGCTGGTTCCGGGTCAGGCGGTGTCCAAGGAGATCGTCTATTTCCTGGCCCAGCTCGACGTCAAGGAGATCCACGGCTACAACCCCGAACTCGGCCTGTCGGTGTTCACCGAGGCGGCGCTGGCCCGGATGGAGGCCCAGCGCAACGCGGCGATGGCCGCGGTCGGTTCGGCCTTCCCGGCCTTCGAGCTGCCCACTAAAGCCTCGGATGCCTCGGCGCGCAACGGCGACAGCGCCGCGCGGGTGGTTACCGAGGGAGCCTAGGGAGGTCCGCGCGGCCTGGAATGCGGGGCCCCACGGCCGCCGCACCGAGCAGGACGCCGGCGAACACCGCGCCGACCGCACCCGAGATCAGCAGCGGCAGCTGCCCTTTGGCGCCCCACAGGAATCCGGCCCACAGCCCGGCGGCCAGCACCGCGAACCCGCTCAGGCCCTGAAAGAGGCCCTGGGCGCTGGACTGCAGCTCATCGCCGACAATCGTTGACACCCAAGCCTTTCCGACGCCGTCATAGCACGCGGTGAACAGCCCGTACACGACGATCAACACCAGCGCGATCGCGGTGTCAGTCGTGAGGCCCAGGCCGAGATAGGCGACCGAGAAGAACGCCAGCCCGACGCCGTAGACCACGGGCCGGCCGAAGCGGTCCGCGAGCACGCCGGCCGGGAAGCTCGCCATCGCGTAGACCAGGTTGTAACCGATGTAGGCCAAGATGACGGCGACCACCGAGAAGCCGATCTGCTTGAGCCGCAACAACAGCAGCGCGTCGGGGAAGTTGGCGACGCTGAACGCGACCAGGAACGAGACCAGCCGCCAATATCGAAGGGGCAGCCGCTGGGCACCGGCGAGGATCGGCGCCCGGATCGCGCGCGTGTTGTCCCGCGGTCGCTCGCGCACCCAGGCGATCAGCAGCGTGCTCGCCACGGCGGGGATCACGGCCAGATAGAGCACCGGACCGATGCGGTGATCGAACAGCTCGTAGCCGGCCAGGCCGAGCAGCGGCCCGATGACCGCGCCCAGCGTGTCCATCGCGCGGTGAAACCCGAACACCCGGCCTCGCTCGGCGGCCGTCACGCCGTCGACCAGCAGCGCGTCGCGCGGCGCACCGCGCAGTCCCTTGCCCAACCGGTCGACCACCCGCCCGAGCAGCACCCCGGGCCACGCGCCGGCCGCGGCGACGATCAGCTTGCCCAACGCCGCCATCCCGTAACCGGTCCCGATCAGCGGGCGGCGGGCGCACCGGTCACCGAGCGGGCCCGACGCGATCTTGGTCAGCGACGCCGCGCCCTCCGCGGCGCCTTCCACCGCCCCCACGACCGACGGCGGCGCGCCCAGCACGGTGGTCAGGTAGATCGGCAGCAGCGGATACAGCAGCTCGCTGGCCGCATCCTGCAGCAGCGATACCAGCGATAGCACCAGCACGTTGCGGGTGAGCCAGGTTGCGGGCACGAGCAAAGTTATAGCAACGCTTCGGAGATTCCGCTCAGTGGGATCGGAAAGGCGCCGAGCGCACCGAGGTGGCGCAATACCGCCGCCTGCGCCGGTTTGGGCTGGTCGCGGCCGAATCGCCACCGGCGCAATGCGTTGAGGCGCTTTTGCCGGGGCTCCTCGGTCGGCCGAAAATGGCCGTGCCCGGCGATAGCGTGACGGCGTGGCGCAACCAGTACCGATCGGGGACAGTCAAGGCTCGCGGGCCAATCGCGCGCGCCGGGTCGCCGACGTGGTGCGCCAACAGATCCACGCCGGCGCCTACCCGGACGGGCTGCCCGCCGAACTGGAATTGGCGGCCGAATTCTCGGTGTCGCGCAACACCGTTCGTGAGGCGCTCGCCGTCCTCAAACACGAGGGCCTGATCGACCGCGGACCGAAGGTCGGCACCCACGTCGCGCAGCGCAAGTACGAACATGGGCTCGACGCGTTGCTGGGTTTGAAGGAGACGTTCAAGCACCTCGGCGAGGTTCGCAACGAGGTGCGGGCCGCCATGCCGGTGACCGCCCCGCCGTCGGTGGCCCGCCGGCTGCGGCTGCAACCCGGCGAACAGGCGGTGTTCGTCGAGCGGCTGCGCTACCTCGGTGACCTGCCGCTCAGCCTCGACCTGACCTACCTGGCGCCCGACATCGGAAACCAGATCCTGGACCACCCGCTGGAGAACCACCTGGAAAAGCAAGACCTGTTCGCGCTCATCGAGCAGGTCAGCGGGCAGCGGCTGGGCTCGGCGTCGCTGGCGCTGGAGGCCATCCCCGCCGACCCGCACTCGGCGGCCACCCTGCAGGTGCCCGACGGGGCGGCGCTGCTCATGCTGGAGCGGCTCACCTGCCTCGACGACGGCAGGCCCGTTGACCTGGAATACATCCGGATGCGCGGCGATCGAATCACTATGCGCGGCAGCCTGATCAGAGCAACCCGATGAGGAGCAAGCCATGACGCTGGTCAACCACCGCGCCGATGTCCCGGTGACCATCGACGAGTCGCTGTGTATCGACGGCTGCACCCTGTGCGTCGAGGTCTGTCCGCTGGACGCGCTGGCCATCAACCCCGACACGGGCAAGGCCTACATGCATGTCGACGAATGCTGGTACTGCGGCCCGTGTGCGGCCCGCTGCCCGACCGGCGCCGTCACGGTCAACATGCCCTATCTGATCCGCTGAAACGCCAAGGCTTTCCATGAAAAAGCGCGCCCTCCGGCTGATGTCGGTGGCAACCGCCGTCGTCGCCCTGGCCTCCGGTTGCTCGCTGGAATCGCTCTCACAGTCCTCCGGTGTGGTCAACGTCGTGGTGGGCTACCAGTCCAAGACCATCAACACCGTCACCGCAGGCACGCTGCTGCGCGCGCAGGGCTACCTGGAGCACCGGCTCGCCGACATCACCGCCCGCACCGGCACCCGGTACGCGGTGCGCTGGCAGGACTACGACACCGGCGCCCCGATCACCGCGCAGATGCTCGCCGAAAAGATCGACATCGGCTCGATGGGCGACTACCCGATGCTGATCAACGGCTCCAAGACGCAGGCCAATCCGCTGGCCCGCACCGAGATCGTCTCGATCACCGGCTACAACCCCAAGGGCGCCCTGAACATGGTTGTGGTGAAGCCGGATTCGGCGGCAACGGGGCTGGCCGACCTGGCGGGCACGAAGGTCTCGGCCAGCGTGGGCTCGGCCGGCCACGGCACGCTGGTGCGCGCGCTGCAAAGGGCCGGCATCAATGGCGTCGAGGTGCTCAACCAGCAGCCTCAGATCGGCGCCTCGGCGCTGGAATCGGGTCAGGTGCAGGGGCTTTCGCAGTTCGTCGCCTGGCCCGGTCTGCTGGTCTACCAGGGCAAGGCCAAACTGCTCTACGACGGGGCCGAGCTGAACCTGCCCACCCTGCACGGCGTGGTGGTGCGCCGCTCGTATGCATCGGCCCACCCGGAGGTGCTCGCGGCGTTCCTGCAGGCGCAGCTGGATGCCACCGACTTCCTCAACGAAAAGCCGCTGGAGGCGGCCCGCATCGTCGCCCAGTCCAGCGGGCTGCCGCAGGAGGTGGTGTACCTCTACAACGGCCCGGGCGGCACGTCGTTCGACACGACCCTCAAGCCGTCGCTGGTCGACGCGCTGAAAAGCGATGTGCCGTACCTGAAGTCGATCGGCGACTTCGCCGATCTCGACGTCGGAAAGTTCGTGGTGGACGAGCCGCTGCGCGCGGTGTTCGCCGCCCGCGGGCTGGACTACCAGGCCACCCGGGCGCGCACCGCCAACCCGTCGCTGCTGGCCGGCGACCCCGCCCAGGCCAGCGAACTGTGGCTGGACGGGACCGACACGACGCAAACCGTCGCCACCCCAACGGATTTGCTGCGTGCGGTCAGGGACGCGACCGCCCGCGGCGCCAAGGTACGGGCGGCGTACGTGCCCGACGCCGAGCTGGGGACACGCTGGTTCGCCGACAAGGCGGTCTGGGTGCGCCTGCAAACAGGAGGGGCCCAGACCTATCACCCCTTCGGCACCCCGGCCGGGGCGCGTCGCTACGCCACCACGCATCCAGGCAGCGTCGCCATGGATTACCAACAGGCACTGGGAGGTTCGGTATGACCGCCAACATAGTGGTCGATCAGGTGCTCGACCCGGTCGCGGCGCCCCCGCCGGCGCCGCCGCGGCGCCCCACCTCACCCTGGCGGTCGCGCGCGGTGCGGCTGGCGTCGGTGGCCGCCGCGATCGGGCTGTGGCAGCTGCTCACCGCCGGCAAGGTGCGGTTGCTCTTGCACTTCGACACGTTGCCCACCGTGACTTCGATCGTGCACGCGCTGCAGCGCCGGCTCGGCGCCTACGAGTACTGGCTTGACCTGGCGCAGTCGTTGCTGCGGATCCTCACCGGCTTCGGGCTGGCCGCCGTGATCGGCGTCGCGACCGGCGTGCTGCTCGGCCGCTCGCGGTGGTTCGCCGACACCTTCGGCCCGCTGGCCGAGCTGGCCAGGCCCGTCCCGGCCATCGCGATCGTGCCGGTGGCGATCCTGCTGTTCCCGACCGACGAGGCCGGCATCGTGTTCATCACCTTCCTGGCGGCCTACTTCCCGATCATGGTCAGCACGCGGCACGCGGTGCGGGCGCTGCCCACGCTGTGGGAGGACTCGGTGCGCACCCTGGGCGGCGGCCGGCGGGCGGTGCTCAGCCAGGTGGTGCTGCCGGGCATCCTGCCGGGGGTGTTCGGCGGCCTGTCGGTCGGCATGGGGGTGGCGTGGATCTGCGTGATCTCCGCGGAGATGATCTCGGGCCGGCTCGGCGTCGGCTACCGCACCTGGCAGGACTACACCGTGCTGGCCTACCCGCAGGTGTTCGTCGGCATCATCACCATCGGCGTGCTGGGGTTCGCGACATCGGCGGCCGTCGAACTGGTGGGTCGCCGCGTGACGCGCTGGCTGCCGCGGGGCGAGGAGGGCCGGCGATGAAGGGCATGAGCCTCGAGCTGGACCGGGTTCGCTTGTCCTACACCGGGACTCCGGTCATCGACGGCCTGAGCCTGGCGGTGCGGCCGGGGGAGATCCTGGTGCTCACAGGGCCGTCAGGCTGCGGCAAGTCGACGGTGTTGCGCGCCCTGGCCGGCCTGCTGTCGCCCGACGAGGGCCGGGTAGTGGCCGACGGCGCCGAGGTCACCACCACCTCCGGCGACCGCGGCATGGTGTTCCAGGACAACGCGCTGCTGCCGTGGCGCACCGTGCGGTCCAACATCGAGCTGGCGCTGCGGCTGCGCGGGGTGCCGCGTGCGGGCCGACGCGCCCAGGCCGAGCGCTGGATCGACGAACTCGGGCTCACCGGCTTCGGCAACTACCTGCCCAAGAGCCTGTCCGGAGGTATGCGCCAACGCGTTCAGCTCGCCCGCGGCCTGGCCGGGGCGCCGCGGGCGGTGATGATGGACGAGCCGTTCGGGGCGCTGGACACCCAGACCCGGGCCGCGATGCAGCGGCTGCTCATCGCCACCTGGCGCACCCACCCGACCACAATCGTGTTCGTCACCCACGATGTCGACGAGGCGCTGGCGCTGGGGGACCGGATCGTCGTGCTGGGCCGGGCGGGTGAGCCGGTGCGGGCATCGCTTGACGTTCCCGACGCGCGCAGTGATCAACCCCGGTCCGAGCTGCGAGCCGAAGTGCTTGGGGCTCTTGATCATTCGGTGGCGGCATGATGCTGGTTCCGGATCTGGCCCCCGTTCGCCTGGACTGCGACGTGCTGGTGATCGGCGGCGGCACCGCGGGCACCATGGCGGCCCTGTCCGCTGCCGAGCACGGCGCGCAGGTGCTGCTGTTGGAGAAGGCCCACGTGCGGCACTCCGGCGCGCTTGCGATGGGCATGGACGGGGTCAACAACGCCGTCATCCCCGGCAAGGCGGAGCCCGAGGACTACGTTGCCGAGATCACCCGCGCCAACGACGGGATCGTCAACCAGCGCACCGTGTATCAGACCGCCACCCGCGGCTTCGCGATGGTGCAGCGCCTCGAGCGCTACGGGGTGAAGTTCGAGAAGGACGAACACGGCGAGTACGCGGTGCGCCGCGTGCACCGTTCCGGCTCCTATGTGCTGCCCATGCCGGAGGGCAAGGACGTCAAGAAGGCGCTGTACCGGGTGCTGCGGCAGCGCTCGATGCGCGAGAAGATCCGCATCGAGAACCGGCTGATGCCGGTGCGGGTGCTGACCGATCCAAAAATGGGAGGCCGCGCGGTGGGCGCCGCCGCGTTCAACACGCGCACAGGTGAGTTCGTCGCCGTCGGCGCCAAGGCGGTGATCCTCGCGACGGGGGCGTGCGGGCGGCTCGGGCTGCCCGCGTCGGGGTACCTGTACGGGACCTACGAGAACCCGACCAACGCCGGCGACGGGTACGCGATGGCCTACCACGCGGGCGCCGAGCTGTCGGGAATCGAGTGTTTCCAGGTCAATCCGCTGATCAAGGACTACAACGGCCCGGCGTGCGCCTACGTGGCCAACCCGTTCGGCGGCTACCAGGTCAACGCGTTGGGGGAGCGGTTCGTCGACTCCGATTACTGGTCGGGCCAGATGATGGCCGAGGTGAAGAGCGAGATCGACTCCGCCCGCGGCCCCATCTATCTGAAGGTGTCGCACCTGCCCGACGAGACGCTGACCGCGCTGGAGAACATCCTGCACACCACGGAACGGCCCACCCGGGGCACCTTCCACGCCAACCGCGGTCATGATTACCGCACCCACGACATCGAGATGCACATCTCCGAGATCGGCTTGTGCAGCGGTCATTCCGCGTCGGGCGTGTGGGTCGATGAGCACGCCCGCACCACGGTGGCCGGGCTGTATGCCGCCGGAGACCTGGCCTGCGTCCCGCACAACTACATGATCGGGGCGTTCGTCTTCGGCGACCTGGCCGGCACCGACGCCGCCGATTCGCTAGCTGATGTCGCTGCGCCGCAACAGCTTCCGGAAGGCCAGCTGCGCGACGCGCACGAGCTGATCTACCGCCCGCTGCGTCATCCGGACGGCCCGCCCCAACCGCAGGTGGAATACAAGCTGCGCCGGTTCGTCAACGACTATGTGGCGCCGCCGAAGAGCGCCGCGAAGCTGTCCGTCGCGGTGCGCACCTTCGACCGGATGCGCGACGAGATCGCCGAGATGGGCGCCCGCAACCCGCACGAGCTGATGCGCGCCGTGGAGGTGTCGTTCATCCGGGACTGCGCCGAGATGGCGGCCCGGTCCTCGCTGACCCGCACCGAATCGCGTTGGGGCCTTTACCACGACCGCGCCGACCTGCCCGTCCGCGACGACAGCGAATGGGGCTATCACCTCAACCTGCACAAAGGCGGCGACGGCCAGATGGTGTTCCTGAAGCGCCCGGTCGCCCCGTACTTCGTTCCGGTGCCGGAGCTGGACGGCCTGCCGCCGGCCGACCAGACGGTGCACGAGGTGGCGCAGCCGCCACTGATCGGCGGGCAGGCCCCGGCGACCGCGGTGTCCCGAATCGCCTCGACCCCGGCGGGTTTCGAGGCACCCTCGCCGCGCATCGCCGAGGTCCTCGCGCTCGAGGAGCCGGCGATCGCCGACCTCGGGCCCTATCTGACCGATGCCGATCCCGGGGTGCGCCGCACCGCGGTCGCCACGCTGACCGAGCACATTCCCGACGGGTACGCGCCCGCCCTGTTCGCGGCGCTGGACGATGCCGACTCCGCGGTGCGCCGCGCCGCCGCCGAGGGCATCCGTGAGCTGGTCGAGGTGCTGCCCGACCCGGGCGGCGTGGCGGAGCATCTGGGCTCCCGCGACTCGGTGGTGCGCGCGGCCGCGATCTACCTGCTGGCCTCGCGGCGGGCCGGTGCTGCGCAGGAATACCGCCGCGCGCTGGCCGATCCCGATCACCGGGTGCGGATCGAGGCGGTGCGGGCGCTGGTGTCGGTTGACGACGTGGACGGCGTCGTCACCGCCACCCGGGACGAGAACCGGGAGGTCCGCATCGCGTCGGCCGGCGGCCTGGCCACCCTTGGTGGCGGTGGCGGTGGCGGTGGCGGTGCCGTCCGGGCGCTGCTCGCCGACCCCGACCCGCTGGTGCGTGCGGCCGCGCTGGCCGCGCTGGGCGAATTGGGCTGCGAGCAAGGCGATCTGGACGCCGTCGAGCGCGCGCTACTGGCGCCGGCCTGGCAGGTGCGGGTGGGCGCGGCGCGGGCGCTGGCCGGTGCGGCGGCCGAGATTGCGGTGTCCCGGCTGGCCGAGGCGCTGGGCGATGCGCACCTCGACGTGCGCAAGGCGGCGGTGCTGAGCCTGACCCGCTGGGCCGGCGACCCCGCCGCCCGCGACGCGCTGGGCATCGCGCTCAAGGACAGCGACGCCGACGTGCGCGCCTACGCGCGCCGGGCGCTGGAGGGGTAGCCGGGCGCTTTTGAGTGTGCGGTCACGGCTTTGAGTGTGCAGCCCGGGCGGTGTTTGTGCACTCAGGGCGGCCTGGATTCACACGCAAACGGGCCCCTCAGCGCAGCGTCCTGGCGTAGAGCAGGGCGTCCTGCGGCTCGGGGCCGAGCGTGGGGTAGACGGCGTAGCGGGCCAGCCGGCCCTCGAGCGCGAACCCGGCCCGCAGCAGCACGCTCGCCGAGCGCTCGTTGTCGACGTGGCAGGTGGCCCAGGCGCGGTACACGCGGCGATCGGCTTCCAGCGCGGTCATCAGCAGCTCAAGCACCTCGGGCATATAGCCCTTGCCCCACCATTTCCGCCCGAGGCAGTAACCGATTTCCACCGAGTGCGGCACCGGGCGCCGGCAGCTGGTCAGGCCGATGATTTCGCCGCTGTGCCGCAACGTGATTGCCCAGGTTCGTTCGTCGGCGCTGGCGTTGAGTTTCTCGGTGATCACCCGCCGGGTTGCCGCCACGTCGGCGTGCGGTGCCCAGAGCAGGTACTTCGTCACCTGGGGGTCGCGGGCGACCCGCTGGAACAGCGCGCCGGCGTCGTCGAGCACCGGCGGGCGCAACAGCACCCGCGACCCGTCGATGCGGTCGGGCGGGTACTCGGGCATGGCGTCAGAGCCCGAGCGACTGATAGGTCCGGCGGACGAATTTCGGTTGCGCCGTGCGCAGTTTCGCCAGCGACGTGTTACCCGCGACGGCCGTGGCCGCATCCACCGACAGGTCGGGCATGTTCTGAATCAGATACAACAGGATCAGGTCGTCGGCGCTCGGATCGGCTTGCCACCACGTCCCGTAGGCGCCGGGCCAGCTGAATGCTCCCAGCCCGCCCGGGCCGAACAGCGGGATGGACTTCGCCGGGTCGGTCACCACCGACAGGTTCAGCCCGAAGCCGCGGCCCACCCAGTACGGCGCCCCTAGGAAGCTGTGCCGCTTCTGTTCGTCGGTGAGCCGGTCGGTGCGCATGAGGCGGGCCGACTCGGGGGACAACACCCGCACGCCGTCGACCGTCCCGTCGTCCAGCAGCATCCGCACGAACCGCAGGTAGTCGTCGGCCGTCGACCACAGCCCGCCGCCGGCGTTGCAGAACGAGGGCGGCGTGATGTGCGGCGGCCCCATCACGTCGTGGCGCAGCCGGTGATCATCGTCGAGCGAGTACATGGTCGCGGCGCGGCGGCGCGCCTCGGGTGTGACGAAGAAGCCGGTGTCGGGCATGCCCGCCGGACCCAGCACCCGCTCGTCGAGCACCTGGTAGAACGGCTTGCCGTCGATGCGGGAAGCGATGACCCCCAACAGGTCTATGGAGTGGCTGTAGGTGACGCGGTCGCCTGGCTGATGCACCAGGGGCAGCTTGGCCAGTTCCCTCAGCCAGGCGTCCTGCCCCTGGTTGAACGGCAGCCGCATGTAGGCCTTCGAGATCGGCCCGGAGACCGAGAACGCGTAGGCCAGCCCGCTGGTGTGGGTGAGCAGGTCCTCGATGAGGATGGTGCGGCTCGCCGGATGCGTCCGGTCCAGCGGGCCGTGCGGGTCGTCGAGCACCCGCACCTCTGCCAGCTCCGGCGCCCAGCGCGTGACCGGGTCTTTGAGCGCCAGCTTGCCCTCGTCGACCAGGCTCATCACCGCCGCGACGGTGACCGGCTTGGTCATCGACGCGATGCGAAACAGCGTGTCGCGTTGTATGGGCAGGCCGGCGTCGATGTCGCGGTAGCCGATCTCGTTGACCTGCAGCAGTTCTCCGCGCTGCCAGACCACCGTCACCGCGCCGGCCAGCAGGCCGGCGTCGCACACTTCGCGGATGGAGGCCTGGTTGGTGTCGAGATTCATCCGGTTCAGGTTAATGGGCGCCCTGGTGAACTGTGACAAACGGGCATCGGTCCTAAACTGCGCGCATGGAGTCGCGGGGGGCTGCCACCGAGTTGCGGGTCAGCGAGGATGGTCTGCGCGCGGAAGCTGGCTGGTGTGAGGCTTTGGCGGCGAGCCTGGCGGCCAGCAGCGCGCCGACGTTGGTGGGGTCATCAGTACTGGCCAGCGCGGCTGCGGTGAACGCTGCGCACGCGCAGATCGCCGCGGCCGGGCTCAGGTGCAGTTCGCGCATCCAAGCGACGGCCGCCGCACTGACTCGAGTCTCCGCTAGCTATGGCGAGAATGAAGTTCATTCGGCAGCGGAGTTTCGCGCGCTCAGCCCGGTAAAGGCGTGCTAGATGGCGGCCGGCGCAGCGCTGCCGACCTTGTCGCAAGTGCAGACCTTAGACACCGCCTATCTGCGTGAAGCGGCAGAGCATTGGACGCGCGCCGGCCATCTTTGGGAGCAGACGTTCGGCGAAGTGCATAATCGGATTTCGACGCCCGGGGACGCCGCGTGGACGGGTCAGGCCGCCGCCGCGGCCCACGAACGGTCGTACCTCGATCTGGTCAAGGTCCGCGACGCGTCGGACCAGTTGCATGGGGCCGCCGCCGTCGCCGCTCGTGGCGAAGAGCGGTTGCAAGCCTGCATACACGCAGTGTTAGAGGCCGTCGAGGATGCGCGCGCTGACGGCTTTAGCGTGGGTGAGGACTATTCGGTCACCGATCGCATGCGTGGTGGTTCGTCCGAGTTTCGGGCCGCCCGCCTCGCCGTCGCCCAAGGCCATGCGAGCTTCATTCGCCACCGGGTGGCCGCCTTGGTTACCGGCGATCACGAGCTCGCCGCGCGAATCGCCGCCGCTACCAAGGACATCGAGGCGCTCAGCTTCCCCGAGACATCTGCGGTTGATGGCACGACCGCCCGCGAAGACGAGCGCAACAAGGTCCGGGCCGTCGACAATCACACCTTCAAAGAGGCTCCGAATCCCGAACCCGACCCTCCGACTGGCGGCTGGAGCGACGACCCGCTGATGCGGGCCGCACAAAAAATCGCTTACGGTCATGCCAGCAGTCCGAACGGCCACATGGACGATTTTCCCGGAATGACCAAAGACCAACTCGCGGACTTGGTATACGGAAAGTTGAAAAGATCAATTGAGAACCCTGATGGACTACGACTTGGCCCAAGCAGCACCGACCGCGCCCCGGTCATTTACGACCCTAGAGACAATGTGTTGATCATCCGAGACACGAGCGGTGTAGGAGGCGACTGTGGCACAGTATTCAAGCCCGACTTGCAGGCGAGACCCAATTACGTTGACCAAAAGTTCGGCGGTAGCGTCGGCTCGTTTGAGCACCGCCAACTTGCCGACGAGCCGCTTCCGACACCATCCGGATCGCGTCCTGCACCGCCACCGGCGGCCGGCGGAGAACCTGCGCCGACCAAACCACCAGCTGGTCCGCCGGTGGAGACGCCGCCTGTGAAGCCTTTACCCGTTGTCGGAGAGGGCGGTGGCGGAATGCCCGGGCTTCCCTTCGGCGGAGGGCTGTCCATAGAGCCACACGTCATCCATCCGCATAAACCGGGTCAGCACCATGGCATGCCACTATTTGGCGAACTCCCAGATGACAATGAACAATGATGCGACCAAGATGACGCTATTGCCGCGCTGTCCCTCCACTTGGTTAGGCTGAGCCGATGCCGGAATCGGAACTCGTTGCAATCGAGCTGACCGATGAAGAGCGGAAGCTCATTGTTCTTGCCCTCAACGAGTACGCCGGCACCGCACAACACACGTACCGGTTGCTGTGCCCGGTGTTGGGACAATCAAGTAAGCAGGAGTGGTTCCAACTCGTTAACCGGCTCTCTTTAGCCATCGAAATCAAGAAGCCAATGTCTGACCTTGACTGGGCTCGTGCACTGTTTCTCACCGATATTTCGTTCGGCAGTACCCTCGTGGGCTCAGGACTACGTTTCGGACCGGCCGCCGATAAACATTGGTTCGAAGTGCTCCGCTCCGTGCAAAGGAAAGTCAGCAGTCACGACCGGTTTCTTCTGCTCTTGCAGAACACGAGGCAGCCGCCGCTGAAGAGTAAATCCCACGATGGACGCACGAACTAGGTGAACCGAATGACGGAACAAGACCTTGTCGAGATCGAGCTAACCGATGATGAACGTGAATTCATGGTTCTGGCGCTCAACGAGTACGCCGGAACCGCGCAGCACACCTATATGCTCTTGTGCCCGGTATTGGGCCAATCAGATAAACATCAGTGGTTCCAGCTCACTACCCGATTAAAAGAGGCCATCAAGAACAAAGCGCCGCTGTCTGACCTCGACTGGGCGCGAGCTATGTTTCTTACCGATATTTCCTTCGGCAGCACACTTGTCGGCTCGGGCGTGCGTTTCGGACGTTCGGCCGACGAATACTGGTTCGAGATATTGCGCTCCGTGCAAGAAAAAGTCAGTACTTATCCAAGGTTTCTCCTGCTCCTGGAAAACGCCAGCTACCCACCCACAGAGTAGGTCAAACTAGACGTGCTCGTTGCATGACAGAACCAACGTCTCAGCCGGCGTCGAAATGTCGACGTAGTAATGACCCGCACGGGTGGTGCCCTGCGTCATCGCCCTCAACAACTCGATGATCTCTGTGGCCTTGGCATTGTCGAGCCGCCACACCACGCGATCATCGTGCAGCTCGATGTCGGCGGCATCGGGCTCGATGAGAAGATCGTGAACCGCGCCCTCGACCTCCAGCCGCGACGAACCCTGTTGCCGCGCACGGACCAACGCTGAGAGAAAAGTCGTCACCCCATCGGTGTCCATGACCAACACCACCGCGTCGTCACCAAAGTAAAACTGCCGAGCCAGTTCGGCACGAACGACCGTCATGCTTCGCACTGAGTAGCTATCGACACCGACGAAGTCGACTAGCGCCGCTGAGCCCGGACGTACCAGAACGCCATTTCGATCTCGTTGTCATCCACTTCGCGGCGCACCGTCGCGGGCTCCAGCGATTCGATATCCCACCCGGCCCCGCCGAGGACGTCGCGCAGCGTCTGCTCGGACACCGCCGGCCGCGGCCAATCCTCGTTCACCGGGTTCGCGTCGGAGAAGCAGCTGATGAGCAATGTGGCGCCCGGCTTGGTCGCCCGGTGCGCCGCGGCGGCGTAGCTGCGCTTCCCGTCCTCGTCGAGGCAGTGGAACATCCCGCTGTCGACGATCGTGTCGAACGCGTCGGTGTAGCCCTCGAGCTTGGTCGAATCGGTCACCGCGAACCTCACGTCGACGCCCGCGTCCTTGGCCCGCCGCTCGGCGGTGATCAGCGCGGTCGGCGAGATGTCCAGCCCGGTCACGTCGTAGCCGTTCTTGGCCAGGTAGATCGCGTTGTCGCCGAGCCCGCAGCCGATGTCGAGGACGTCACCGTGAACAAAGCCGCCGGTGTGCCACCCGATGACGTTCTCCTTGGGCGCCTTGGTATCCCACGGCGGTGTGGGCATTGGGGGGATTCCTTCGCCGGGGCTCTCGCCGCGGTAGAGGGCGTCGAAGTCCATATCCGCCAGCTTAGGCCTACGCGGCGTGTAGATCGGTGAGTGCGATCGCGACCCGGACTTCGACCTCACTGACGAGGATGTCGAACGGTCCTGGCGGTGGCGGCGCGCCGGACTGGTAGCGCATCTCGGTGGGTGTCTCGAATTCGGCGCGGTGCCCAACCGTTTCGTCCACGGTGGCGGTGACGCGCCAGCCGGGCGCCTCCTTGGCGTAGTTGCACGCTGACCGGGCCTACTCCGTGATCAATCCCGCCGCACCCAGCGCCAGGTTCAAGCCGTGACCGCCCAGCTCCTGACCCTCACCACCAGCAAAGCTGCACCGGGTGCCAAACCGCCAATTAACAAGCGCGCAGGTTTACGTGAGGCAACAGACCGACACGCTGACCGCAATGCGAGCGAGAACGCCGCTAGTGCTACGCTGCCGTGCAGTCGACATCCTTTAACGATCCGTCCAGAGAGGCGGAGAAGGAGGTCAAGGTTTCGCATGGGTGCCGCAGGGGACGCCGCTTTCGCCGGCGAATCCAGGGAATTGATGTCGGCGGCCGACGTGGGCCGCACCATTTCCCGCATCGCGCATCAGATCATCGAAAAGACCGCGCTGGACGGGCCCGACGCGCCACGGGTGGTGCTGCTGGGCATCCCGACCCGCGGCGTGATCCTGGCCAAGCGCCTGGCCGCCAACATCGGCGAGTACAGCGGGGTAGACGTCGCGCACGGTGCCCTTGATATCACCCTCTACCGCGACGACCTGATGCAAAAGCCGCCGCGGCCACTGGAGGCGACATCGATCCCGGCCGGCGGCATCCACGATGCGCTGGTCATCCTCGTCGACGACGTGCTCTACTCCGGGCGTTCGGTGCGCTCGGCCCTGGACGCGCTGCGCGACGTCGGCCGCCCCCGGGTGGTGCAACTGGCGGTGCTGGTCGATCGCGGCCACCGCGAGCTGCCGCTGCGCGCCGACTACGTCGGCAAGAACGTGCCGACCTCGCGCAACGAGAGCGTGCACGTGCTGCTGAGCGAACACGACGGCCGCGACGGCGTGGTGATCTCCCGATGACGCGCCACCTGCTGGCCGCCGGCGACCTGAGCCGCGACGAAGCCACCGCCATCCTCGACGACGCCGACCGGTTCGCGCAGGCGCTGGTCGGCCGCGAGATCAAGAAGCTGCCCACGCTGCGCGGGCGCACCATCGTCACGATGTTCTACGAGAACTCGACCCGCACTCGGGTGTCGTTCGAGGTGGCCGGCAAGTGGATGAGCGCCGACGTGATCAACGTCAGCTCCACCGGATCGTCGGTGGGCAAGGGGGAATCGCTGCGCGACACCGCGCTGACGCTGCGCGCGGCCGGCGCCGACGCGCTCATCATCCGCCATTCGGCGTCCGGCGCCGCGCACCTGCTCGCCGAGTGGACCTGCGTCAAAGACGATGGGCCGTCGGTGATCAACGCCGGCGACGGCACCCACGAGCACCCCACCCAGGCGCTGCTCGACGCGCTGACCATCCGGCAGCGGCTCGGCGGCATCGAGGGCCGGCGCATCGTCATCGTCGGCGACATCCTGCACAGCCGGGTCGCCCGCTCCAACGTGATGCTGCTGGGAACCCTGGGCGCCGAGGTGGTGCTGGTGGCGCCGCCGACGCTGCTGCCGGTAGGGGTCGACGGCTGGCCGGTCACCGTGTCCAACGACTTCGACGCCGAGCTGCCCGCCGCCGACGCGGTGCTGATGCTGCGGGTGCAGGCCGAGCGGATGAACGGCGGCTTCTTCCCGTCGGTGCGCGAGTATTCGTCCCTGTACGGGCTGTCCGATCGCCGCCAGGCGATGCTTCCCGGCCATGCCGTGGTGCTGCACCCGGGACCGATGCTGCGGGGCATGGAGATCGCGTCATCGGTCGCCGACTCATCGCAATCGGCTGTGCTGCAACAGGTCTCCAACGGGGTGCACGTGCGGATGGCGGTGTTGTTCCATGTGCTGGTCGGCACCGAATCTGCGGAGCCGAGGGCCAAGGAGGGCGTGGCGTGAGCGTGCTGCTTCGCGGGGTTCGGCTGTACGGCGAGGGCGACCGCGTCGACATGCTGGTCGATAACGGCCAGATCGCCGAAATCGGCCCCGGCCTTGCGATCCCGGAGTTCGCCGATGTCATCGATGCCACGGACCAGGTGCTGCTGCCCGGCTTCGTCGACCTGCACACCCATCTGCGCGAGCCGGGCCGCGAATATGCCGAGGACATCGAAACGGGCTCGGCGGCAGCGGCTTTGGGCGGGTACACGGCGGTGTTCGCGATGGCCAACACCAAACCGGTCGCCGACAGCCCGGTGGTCACCGACCACGTCTGGCACCGCGGCCAGCAGGTGGGCCTGGTCGACGTCCACCCCGTCGGCGCCGTCACCGTCGGGCTGGCCGGAGCCGAGCTCACCGAGATGGGCATGATGGCGGCCGGTGCCGCGCAGGTGCGGATGTTCTCCGACGACGGCGTGTGCGTGCACGACCCGCTGGTGATGCGCCGCGCCCTCGAATACGCCACCGGCCTGGGCGTGCTGATCGCCCAGCACGCCGAGGAGCCGAGGCTGACCGCCGGCGCCGTGGCGCACGAGGGGCCCACCGCCGCCCGGCTGGGGCTGTCGGGCTGGCCGCGGGCCGCCGAGGAATCCATCGTCGCCCGCGACGCGCTGCTGGCCCGCGATGCCGGCGCCCGGGTGCACATCTGCCACGCCTCCACCGCGGGCACCGTCGAGATCCTGAAATGGGCTAAGACACAAGGTATTTCGATCACCGCCGAGGTCACCCCGCATCACCTGCTGCTCGACGACAGCAGGCTGGCCAGCTACGACGGGGTGAACCGGGTCAATCCGCCGCTGCGCGAGGCCGCCGACGCGCTCGCGCTGCGTCAAGCGCTGGCCGACGGGGTGATCGACTGTGTGGCCACCGATCACGCCCCGCACGCCGAGCACGAAAAATGTGTCGAGTTCTGCTCGGCGCGACCCGGCATGCTCGGCTTGCAGACGGCGCTGTCCGTGGTGGTGCAGACCATGGTGCAGCCAGGGTTGCTGACCTGGCGCGATGTCGCGAAGGTGATGAGCGAAAACCCGGCCCGCATCGTCGGCCTGCCCGATCACGGCCGGCCGCTCGAGGTGGGGGAGCCGGCCAACCTGACCGTGGTGGACCCGGAAGCGACCTGGACGGTCGCCGGGTCCGATCTGGCCAGCCGGTCGGCCAACACACCGTACGAGTCGATGACGTTGCCCGCCACCGTGACCGCAACCCTGTTGCGCGGGAAGGTCACCGCCCGGGACGGAAAGAGCCCGGCATGAACTCAGGCACACTGGTCGGGTCGCTGATCTTCCTGGCCGTGCTGGTGATAGTGATCACGGTGGTCATCCAGCTGATGATGCGCGGCTGGCAGCGCCGCGCGCGGCGGCAAACCGAGTTGATCGGCGGCCTGCCCGACATGCCCGACAAGGTGGGCACCGTCCTCGTCACGGCCCGCGGGGTCTATTGCGGCTGCACGATGGCGCCGGCCTGGAACGAGCGGATCACGGCGGGCGATCTGGGCTACCGCAGCAGGGCGGTGCTGACCCGCTATCCCGAGGGGATCCTGCTGGAACGCGTTCGGGCCAAACCGATTTGGATTCCGCAGGAGTCGATCGTTGCCATCCGGATGGAGCGCGGCCTGGCGGGTAAGGTCGTGGCCCGCGTCGGGATCCTGGCAATCCGGTGGCGGCTGCCGTCCGGGGTCGAGATCGACATCGGTTTTCGCGCTAACAGCCGCGGCGATTACGACGACTGGGTGCAAGACCGGCCGGAAGGCCAGCAGGGAGAGGTTGCGTGAGTTCGTGAGCCGCGCCGACGACGATGCAGAGCGAAGCGATGAGGAGGACCGGCGCTCATGAGCGAAGCCGTATTGGTGCTGGAAGACGGTCGCGTCTTCACCGGCACGCCGTTCGGCAAGATCGGCCAGACGCTCGGGGAAGCCGTCTTTTCCACGGGCATGTCGGGCTATCAGGAGACCCTGACCGACCCGAGCTATCACCGCCAGATCGTGGTGGCCACCGCGCCGCAGATCGGCAACACCGGCTGGAACGGCGAGGACGCCGAAAGCCGTGGCGACAAGATCTGGGTTGCCGGTTACGCGGTGCGCGATCCCTCGCCGCGTGCCTCCAACTGGCGCGCCACCGGTACGCTGGAGGACGAGCTGATCCGCCAGGGCATTGTCGGGGTCGCCGGCATCGACACCCGCGCGGTGGTGCGACACCTGCGCAGCCGCGGCTCGATGAAGGCCGGGGTGTTCTCGGGTGATGCGCTGGCCCAGGCCTTGAACATCGATGTGCTGGTGGAGCGGGTGCGCGGCCAGCAGTCGATGCTGGGCGCCGACCTGGCCGGCGAGGTCAGCACCGAAGGCACCTACGTCGTGGAACCCGATGGCACGCACCGGTTCACGGTGGCCGCGCTGGATCTGGGCATCAAGACCAACACCCCCCGCAACTTCGCCCGGCGCGGCATCCGCAGCCACGTGCTGCCGGCGAAGGCGACGTTCGAGCAGATAGCCGACATCAAGCCCGACGGCGTGTTTCTGTCCAACGGACCCGGCGACCCCGCCACCGCCGACCACGTCGTCGAGCTCACCCGCGAGGTGATAGGCGCCGGAATCCCTTTGTTCGGCATCTGTTTCGGCAACCAGATCCTCGGCCGGGCGCTGGGCCTGTCCACCTACAAGATGGTCTTCGGTCACCGCGGGATCAACGTCCCGGTCATCGACCACGCCACCCGCCGGGTCGCGGTGACCGCACAGAACCACGGCTTCGCGCTGGAAGGCGAGGCGGGCCAGTCCTTCGACACGCCGTTCGGCCGGGCGGTCGTCAGCCACACCTGTGCCAACGACGGGGTGGTCGAAGGCGTCAAACTCGCGGATGGCAAGGCGTTTTCGGTGCAGTACCACCCCGAGGCCGCCGCGGGTCCGCATGACGCGGAATATCTCTTCGATCAATTCGTCGACCTGATGGCGGGTGGGCGATGAGGACCATCTGCGCGAGCGTGCGCAGTTGTACGCGAGTCACGGCGTGTCGGCGTACAGACACGCACGCTCGCGCCGAGAAAGGGGGCCGCTAGTGCCGCGGCGCAGTGACCTCAAGCACGTGCTGGTGATCGGCTCGGGGCCGATCGTGATCGGGCAGGCCGCCGAATTCGACTACTCCGGCACCCAGGCCTGTCGGGTGCTGCGCGCCGAAGGGCTGCAGGTCAGCCTGATCAACTCCAATCCGGCGACCATCATGACCGACCCGGAGTACGCCGACCACACCTACGTCGAGCCCATCACCCCGGCGTTCGTCGAGCGGGTGATCGCCCAACAGGCCGAGCGCGGCAACAAGATCGACGCCCTGCTGGCCACCCTGGGCGGCCAGACCGCGCTCAACACTGCGGTCGCCCTCTACGAGAACGGGGCGCTGGAGCGCTACGGCCTCGAGCTGATCGGCGCGGATTTCGACGCCATCCAGCGCGGCGAGGACCGCCAGCGATTCAAGGACATCGTCGCGAAGGTGGGCGGTGAATCCGCCCGCAGCCGAGTGTGTTTCACCATGGACGAGGTCCGTGAGACGGTCGAGGAGGTCGGCCTGCCGGTGGTCGTGCGGCCCAGCTTCACCATGGGCGGGCTGGGCTCAGGCATGGCGCACTCCGCCGAGGAGGTCGACCGGATGGCCGGCGCCGGGCTGGCCGCCTCGCCCAGCGCCAACGTGCTCATCGAGGAATCGATCTACGGCTGGAAGGAATTCGAGCTCGAGCTGATGCGCGACGGCCGCGACAACGTGGTGGTGGTGTGCTCCATCGAGAACGTCGACCCGATGGGGGTGCACACCGGCGACTCGGTCACCGTCGCGCCGGCCATGACGCTGACCGATCGCGAGTACCAGCGGATGCGCGACCTGGGCATCGCGATCCTGCGCGAGGTCGGCGTGGACACCGGCGGCTGCAACATCCAGTTCGCGGTCAACCCGCGCGACGGCCGGCTGATCGTCGTCGAGATGAACCCTCGGGTGTCGCGGTCAAGCGCGTTGGCCTCCAAGGCCACCGGCTTCCCGATCGCCAAGATCGCCGCCAAGCTGGCTATCGGCTACACCCTCGACGAGATCGTCAACGACATCACCAAGGAAACGCCGGCCTGCTTCGAACCCACCCTCGACTACGTCGTGGTCAAGGCGCCACGGTTCGCGTTCGAGAAATTCCCCGGCGCCGACCCCACGCTGACTACCACGATGAAATCCGTCGGCGAGGCGATGTCGTTGGGCCGCAACTTCATCGAGGCGCTCGGCAAGGTGATGCGGTCGCTGGAGACGACCAGCGCCGGCTTCTGGACCAAGCCGGACCCCGACGGTGACCTCGAACAGGTGCTGACCCGGCTGCAGACCCCGACGGAAGGCCGGCTCTACGACATCGAACTGGCGCTACGGCTGGGAGCCTCGGTGGAGCAGGCCAGCGAGGCCTCCGACGTGGATCCGTGGTTCGTCGCGCAGATCGCTGAGCTGGTCAACCTGCGCGGCGAGGTGGTCGACGCGCCGGTGCTCGACGCCGAGCTGCTGCGGCGGGCCAAGAACAGCGGACTGTCGGACCGCCAAATCGCCGCGCTGCGACCGGAACTGGCCGGCGAGGACGGCGTGCGTTCACTGCGCGAGCGGCTGGGCATCCACCCGGTGTACAAGACGGTGGACACCTGCGCCGCGGAGTTCGAGGCCAAGACGCCCTACCACTACAGCAGCTACGAACTCGACCCCGCCGCCGAGACGGAGGTGGCGCCGCAGGCCGAGAAGCCCAAGGTGCTCATCCTGGGCTCCGGACCCAACCGCATCGGGCAGGGCATCGAATTCGACTACAGCTGCGTGCATGCGGCAACGACGTTGTCGCAGGCGGGATTTGAGACCGTGATGGTCAACTGCAACCCCGAGACGGTGTCCACCGACTACGACACCGCCGACCGGCTGTACTTCGAACCGCTGACGTTCGAGGACGTCCTCGAGGTGTTCTACGCCGAGACGCAGTCGGGGGCCGGTGGCCCCGGCGTCGTCGGCGTTATCGTGCAGCTCGGCGGCCAGACCCCGCTCGGGCTGGCGCAACGGCTCTTCGACGCCGGGGTTCCGATCGTGGGCACCCCACCGGAAGCCATCGACCTCGCCGAGGACCGCGGCGCCTTCGGCGACTTGCTGACCGCCGCCGGACTACCCGCACCGAAATACGGCATGGCAACCACTTTCGCCCAGGCCCGCCGCATTGCCGAGGAGATCGGCTATCCGGTGCTGGTGCGGCCGTCCTACGTGCTGGGTGGTCGCGGCATGGAGATCGTCTACGACGAGGAGACTCTGAAGGGCTACATCACCCGGGCCACCGAGCTCTCGCCCGAGCACCCGGTGCTCGTCGACCGCTTCCTGGAAGACGCGGTGGAGATCGACGTCGACGCGCTGTGCGACGGTGCCGAGGTCTACATCGGCGGCATCATGGAGCACATCGAGGAGGCCGGTATCCACTCCGGCGACTCGGCCTGCGCGCTGCCACCGGTCACCCTGGGCCGCAGCGACATCGAGAAGGTGCGCCGCGCCACCGAGGCCATCGCGCACGGCATCGGGGTGATCGGGCTGCTCAACGTGCAATACGCGCTCAAGGACGACATCCTCTACGTCCTGGAGGCCAACCCGCGCGCCAGCCGCACCGTGCCCTTCGTGTCGAAGGCGACCGCCATCCCGCTCGCCAAGGCGTGTTCTCGAATCATGCTGGGCGCCACCATCGCCCAGCTGCGCGACGAAGGCATGCTGGCACTCGAGGGTGACGGCGCCCACGCGCCGCCCCACGCGCCGATCGCGGTCAAGGAGGCCGTGCTGCCGTTCCACCGCTTCCGCCGCGCCGACGGGGCGGCCATCGACTCGCTGCTCGGCCCGGAGATGAAATCGACCGGCGAGGTGATGGGCATCGACCGCGACTTCGGCAGCGCCTTCGCCAAGAGCCAGACCGCCGCCTACGGATCGTTGCCCGCCGACGGCACGATATTCGTCTCGGTCGCCAACCGCGACAAGCGATCGCTGGTATTCCCGGTCAAACGCCTGGCAGACTTGGGATTCCGCGTGCTGGCCACCGAGGGCACCGCGGAAATGTTGCGCCGCAACGGAATTCCCTGCGACGAGGTGCGCAAGCACTTCGAGCCGCCGCAGGAGGGCCGCCCCGCGGTGTCCGCGGTCGACGCGATCAAGGCTGGGGACGTCAGCATGGTGATCAACACACCGTTCGGCAACTCCGGCCCCCGCATCGACGGCTACGAGATCCGCTCGGCGGCGGTGTCGGTCAGCATCCCGTGCGTCACCACGGTGCAGGGCGCGTCGGCCGCCGTGCAGGGGATCGAGGCGGGCATCCGCGGCGACATCGGCGTGCGGTCGCTGCAGGAGTTGCATAGCGCGATCGGACCGGCGGGGGCCCAGTGACCGGGTTCGGCGCCCGGCTGGCCGCGGCGAAGCTGGCCCGCGGGCCGCTGTGCCTGGGCATCGACCCCCACCCCGAGCTACTGCGGGCCTGGGACCTGCCCACCACCGCGGACGGGCTGGCCGCGTTCTGCGACATCTGCGTCGAGGCGTTCTCCGGGTTCGCCGTCGTCAAACCCCAGGTGGCGTTCTTCGAGGCCTACGGCGCGGCCGGGTTCGCGGTGCTGGAACGCACCATCGCCGCGCTGCGGTCGGTCGGGGTGCTGGTGCTGGCCGACGCGAAGCGGGGGGACATCGGGTCCACGATGGCGGCCTACGCCGCCGCCTGGGCCGGCGATTCGCCGCTGGCCGCCGACGCGGTGACGGCCTCGCCGTATCTGGGGTTCGGCTCGTTGCGTCCGCTGCTGGAGGCCGCCGCGGCCAACGACCGCGGCGTGTTCGTGCTGGCCGCCACCTCGAACCCGGAAGGCGGCACCGTGCAGCGCGCCGCCTTCGACGGCCGCACAGTGGCCCAGCTGATCGTGGACCAGGCCGCGGTGGTCAACCGGTCGGCCACCCCGTCGGAGCCGGGATACGTCGGGGTGGTGCTGGGCGCCACCGTTTTCCAGGCGCCCGACGTGAGCCAGCTGGGCGGCCCGGTGCTGGTGCCCGGTGTCGGCGTGCAGGGAGGCCGGCCTGAGGCGCTGGGCGGCCTGGGCGGTGCGGTGCCGGGCCAGCTGTTGCCCGCGGTGGCGCGTGAGGTGCTCAAGGCCGGGCCGGACGTGGCCGACCTGCGAGGGGCGGGCGAACGGATGCGCGACGCCGTCGCGTACCTGTCGGCGCTCTAGGGGGCGCTAGTCGGACGCGATTGCCGCACTGGGCCTTGCGGTTTCGACGATCACCGTGGTGGCCTTGACGACGGCCACCGCGACGCTGCCCGGCTGCAGGTCGAGCTCCTCGGCGGCCGCGGTGCTCATCAGCGAAACCACCGTGAAGGGACCACACTGCATCTCGACCTGGGTCATCACCTTGTCGCTGACGACCCTGGTGACCAGGCCGACGAACCGGTTCCGGGCCGAGCTGCCGATGCTGAGCGGATCCGGCGGCGGGGCGGGTGCGTTGTTGCGGGAGAACTCGGCCAGATCCTCGCTGGCGATGACCTTGCGGCCGACCGCGTCATGGCTGACCGTCAACGTGCCCTGGTTGATCCAACGGCGGACGGTGTCGTCGCTGACGCCCAGCAGCTCAGCCGCCTGACGGATGCGCAGGTTCGGCACGGGCACGATCGTAGCCGATATGTCGCTGGGCATTCGCTGAAACGTGGCTGGCCACGGGCGCCGACCTGCGGCTTGACGCCGACGCGACACGCGCGACACGCGGCGGGAAAATCCGTGATGCGGGGCACGACCGATTGTGGCTACCCCCGGCCGGCGTCCGCAGCGACCGCCGCCACGGCTTGCGGCGACCTAAAACCGCAGGTGGGAAGGCTATCGCGGGTACCAGCGAGCATCACCCCGCACCCCCGCGAAACCTTCCCCAGCGATGCCGCGAACACCGTCCATGGGCGCTACCCGTCGCGCCCATGCTGGGCTTTTGGCCCATTAACCAGGGGGGCGGGTTAGATTTCGTCAGGAAGGCTGAGTACGGTCGTCTCCGCTGGCAGAAGTACCCGGCAGAGACAAAGAGATCGATTCAGATCGCTTGATCAGATACGGAGGAATTGTGGCCCTTCCCCAGTTGACCGACGAGCAGCGCGCGGCCGCGTTGGAGAAGGCGGCTGCCGCACGTCGAGCGCGAGCAGAGCTGAAGGACCGGCTCAAGCGCGGCGGCACCAACCTCTCCCAAGTGCTCAAGGACGCCGAGAGCGACGAAGTGCTGGGCAAGATGAAGGTGTCTGCGCTGCTTGAAGCATTGCCGAAGGTGGGCAAGGTCAAGGCGCAGGAAATCATGACCGAGCTGGAGATCGCCCCCACCCGCCGCCTGCGCGGCCTGGGCGACCGGCAGCGCAAGGCCCTGCTGGAAAAGTTCGGCTCCTAGCCCGCCCGACGATGCAGGCCGGAAGGCCTGAGGAGGCGGGCCATCAGGCCAGCCGCCCCGGGGGACCGGGCACCGGCCGTGTGGTCGTGCTGTCCGGTCCTTCCGCGGTCGGCAAGTCGACCGTGGTCCGGTGTCTGCGCGAGCGGATTCCCAACCTGCAGTTCAGCGTCTCGGCCACCACCAGGGCGCCGCGTCCGGGCGAGGTGGACGGCGTCGACTACCACTTCGTCACACCCGACCGTTTCCAGCAGCTGATCGACCGGGGTGCCCTGCTGGAGTGGGCCGAGATCCATGGCGGGCTGCACCGATCGGGCACGCTGGCCGAGCCCGTCCGGGCCGCCACCGCGTCCGGGCTACCCGTGCTGATCGAGGTCGACCTGGCCGGTGCCCGGGCGATCAAGAAGGCGATGCCCGAGGTCGTCACGGTGTTTCTGGCGCCTCCCAGCTGGGAGGATCTGCAAGCCAGGCTGGTCGGCCGCGGCACCGAGACACCCGAGGCGATGCGGCGCCGCCTGGACACCGCCCGCGTCGAAATGGCGGCCCAGGACGACTTCGACGAGGTCGTGGTCAACAGTCGATTGGAGTCCGCGTGCGCCGAATTGGTATCCTTGCTGGTGGAAACTGCGCCGGGCCCGGCATGAATCGCTGGCCGGACCAGCCGCCAGATCAGATTCAAGCATCGAAATGTGAGCCGTGAACGGCTCTAATCCGCCAGGAGATTGACTTACGTGAGCATTCCGCAGTCCGACGCGTCGCTGACCGCCGTGGACCAGTTCGATCCGTCGGCAGGTGGTCAGGGCGCCTACGACACCCCGCTGGGCATCACCAACCCGCCCATCGACGAGCTGCTCGACCGCGTGTCGAGCAAGTACGCCCTGGTGATCTACGCGGCCAAGCGGGCGCGGCAGATCAACGACTACTACAACCAGCTCGGCGAGGGCATCCTCGAATACGTCGGGCCGCTGGTCGAGCCCGGGCTGCAGGAAAAGCCCCTGTCCATCGCGTTGCGTGAGATCCACGCCGACCTGCTCGAGCACACCGAGGGCGAGTAACAGGGCAGGCGGGGCGCTGTGGACCGCAAGCGGATCGCCAAACGGGTCATAGTCGGCGTCTCCGGGGGCATCGCCGCCTACAAGGCCTGCACCGTCGTTCGCCAGCTCGCCGAGGCCGGCCACGAGGTCCGGGTCATCCCGACCGAATCCGCGCTGCGTTTCGTGGGGGCCGCCACCTTTGAGGCGCTGTCCGGCCACCCGGTGCACACCGGCGTCTTCGATGATGTCCCCGAGGTCCCGCACGTCCAGCTCGGCAAGCAGGCCGACCTGGTCGTGGTGGCGCCGGCGACCGCCGACCTGCTGGCCAGGGCGGTGTCCGGCCGGGCCGACGACCTGCTGACCGCGACGCTGCTGACGGCGCGATGTCCGGTCATGTTCGCACCGGCGATGCACACCGAGATGTGGTTGCACCCGGCCACCGTCGACAACGTGGCCACGCTGCGTCGTCGCGGCGCGATGGTGCTGGAACCCGCATTCGGGCGCCTCACCGGCACCGACAGCGGCGCGGGCAGGCTGCCTGAGGCCGAGGAGATCACCACGCTGGCCCAGTTGCTCTTAGAGCGCCACGACGCCCTGCCGTACGACCTGGCCGGCTGCCGGCTGCTGGTCACCGCCGGCGGCACCCGCGAGCCGATCGACCCGGTGCGCTTCATCGGCAACCGCAGCTCCGGTAAGCAGGGCTACGCGGTGGCGCGGGTCGCCGCCCAGCGCGGCGCCGAGGTCACGCTGATCGCCGGGCACAACGCCGGGCTGATCGACCCCGCCGGCGTCAACGTGGTGCATGTCAGCTCGGCGCAGCAACTCGGCGAGGCGGTGTCCAAGCACGCGCCCGAGGCGGACGTGCTGGTGATGGCTGCCGCCGTCGCCGACTTCCGGCCCGCGCAGGTCGCCGCCGCCAAGATCAAGAAGGGCCCCGACGATCGGGACGACGCGCCGCTGATCACCTTGGTGCGCAATGACGACGTGCTGGCCGGCGCGGTGCGGGCCCGCGCGCACGGGCAGCTGCCCAGGATGCGGGCAATCGTGGGCTTCGCCGCCGAGACCGGCGACGCCAACGGCGACGTGCTGTTCCACGCGCGGGCGAAGCTGCGGCGCAAGGGCTGTGACCTGTTGGTGGTCAACGCCGTCGGCGACAACAAGGCGTTCGAGGTGGACAGCAACGACGGCTGGCTGCTGGCGTCCGACGGGACGGAGTCGGCGCTGCAGCACGGCTCCAAGACGCTGATGGCCAGTCGTATCGTGGATGCGATCGTCACGTTTCTGCACGGCGGCAGCGGATAGCCAGGGCTATTTCTGCGCGGCGCCCGGGGGCGCTGGACGATGGACGCGCGAAAGATATAATTCGACTAACTAATTATTGGAAGGACTGAGATCGTGACTGAAAAGGGTCGGCTGTTTACCAGTGAGTCGGTGACCGAGGGGCATCCCGACAAGATCTGTGACGCGATCAGCGACTCGGTCCTGGACTCACTGCTGGCGCAGGACCCCCGCTCGCGCGTCGCGGTCGAGACGCTGGTGACCACCGGGCAGGTGCACGTGGTGGGCGAGGTGACGACGTTGGCGAAGGAGGCGTTCGCCGACATCACGAACACGGTTCGCGCGCGCATCCTCGACATCGGCTACGACTCGTCGGACAAGGGCTTCGACGGGGCGTCGTGCGGGGTCAACATCGGGATCGGCGCGCAGTCGCCCGACATCGCGCAGGGCGTCGACACCGCGCACGAGGCGCGTGTCGAGGGCGCCGCGGACCCGCTGGACTCGCAGGGCGCCGGCGACCAGGGCCTGATGTTCGGCTACGCGATCAACGACACCCCCGAGCTGATGCCGCTGCCCATCGCGCTGGCCCACCGGCTGTCGCGCAAGCTGACCGAGGTACGCAAGAACGGAACGCTGCCCTACCTGCGCCCGGACGGCAAGACGCAGGTCACCATCGCCTACGAGGACGACGTCCCGGTGCGCCTCGACACCGTCGTCATCTCCACCCAGCACGCCGACGGCATCGACCTGGAGAAGACGCTGGATCCTGACATCCGGGAGCAGGTGCTCAAGACCGTCCTGAACGAGCTGGGCCACGAGACCCTCGACGCGTCGTCGACCCGGGTGCTGGTCAACCCGACCGGCAAGTTCGTCCTCGGTGGACCGATGGGTGATGCCGGCCTGACCGGCCGCAAGATCATCGTCGACACCTACGGCGGCTGGGCGCGGCACGGTGGCGGCGCCTTCTCCGGCAAGGACCCGTCCAAGGTCGACCGGTCAGCGGCCTACGCGATGCGCTGGGTCGCCAAGAACATCGTCGCCGCCGGGCTGGCGGAGCGGGTCGAGGTGCAGGTGGCCTATGCCATCGGCAAGGCCGCGCCGGTGGGCCTGTTCATCGAGACGTTCGGCACCGCGACGGTCGACCCGGTCAAGATCGAGAAGATCGTCCCCGAGGTGTTCGATCTGCGGCCCGGCGCGATCATCCGCGACCTCGACCTGCTGCGCCCCATCTACGCGCAGACCGCTGCGTATGGGCACTTCGGCCGCACTGACGTCGAGCTGCCGTGGGAGCAGCTGAACATGGTCGACGAGCTCAAGCGCGCGATCTAGGCCCACTGTTGGGCAAAGGGTGATCGGCGTCCAGCGCGGGCAGCCCGTCGATGCTGTGCCCGTTGCGCTGCACCAGCCGAACATAGGCGTCGTCGGGCGCCTTGTTGTGGTGCGCGTCTAGCGCCGGCCGCTCGCCGACCAGCTCGTAGTACGGGACCGCGAATCCGCAGGCGTCGGCGATCCGCTCGACGTCGATGACGATGGCGGCCCGGACGCCCGCATGTTGCTCGCCGAAATGTGTTAGTACGTCGGCGAATTCGGCGTCGTCCGGGCGGACGACCCGCCCGGTTCCGAAAAGCCGCAGGATCCGCGAGTTGCGGGTGAACGAGCAGAACATGACGGTGATGCGGCCGTTGTCACGCAGGTGGGCGATCGTCTCGACACCGCTGCCGAACAGATCGAGGTAGGCGACGGTGTGGTCGTCGAGCACCGCGAAGGTGTCCCGATACCCCTTGGGGGACAGGTTGATTCGGCCGCCGTCAGAGGGGGCGGTGGCGACGAAGAAGACGGCCTGGTCCCCGATGAAGTCGCGCAGCGACTCGTCGATGCGGGAAAACTCCTTTGCCACACCTGAAAGGGTAGCGGCGCCCGCCGACGGCTATCGCTGCGGCTTGCGGGCGACCAAACCGGATGCCGCGGCCGTAGCAGTTACGCGGTGAAGCGGTAGTCGTCGAGATCGAACCGCCTGCTGCGCCAGTAGGCCTCCACCGTGCTGGACGGACGGAGCGGCACGTCGCCGTTCTTGTCGAAGTAGTAGCTGTTGGCCAGCCGGCAGCTGTCCTGCCAGAAGACCTGCCGGTGCCGTCGGCGCATCATCTCGGCGAAGTACCGATCGTTGGCCTCCGGGGTCACCTCGACGCGGGTGGCGCCGTCGCGGCGGGCCCGTCTGAGGCAGCGCACGATGTGATGGGTCTGCATCTCGATCAGCGCGAAATACGAAGAGCCGACGTAGCCGTACGGCCCGAACACGGTGAACATGTTCGGGAAACCCGGAACGCTGACTCCCTCGTAGGCCTGCAGTCGGTGCTCGTCCCAGAACCGGCTCAGGGATTTGCCGCCGCTTCCGGTGACCGAGAAGGTGGGGACGTTGTCGGTGTCCATCACCTTGAAGCCGGTGGCGAGCACCAGCACGTCGATCTCGTGCGCCTCGCCGTCGGTGGTGGCCACCGCGGCGGGCGTGATCTTGTCGATCGGCTCGGTGACGAGCCGCACGTTGTCGAGATTGAAGGTGGCCAGGTAGCCGTTGTGGAAGCCGGGTCGTTTGCAGCCGACGGCGTAATGCGGGGTGAGCTGCTCGCGCACCACCGGGTCTTCTACCTGCTTGCGCAGGTAGGCGAGCCCGGCCGACTCCATACGTTTGGCGAGCGGGAACACCGTGAAGTACTGCGCCGGGATCGGGAAAGTCAGCTCGACGAAGGCCTGGCTGATCAACCGCTGCACGCGGCCGCCGCCGGGGATCCGCATGGCGAGGCGGGCCGGCGCGCGCAACGGGACGTCGAACTTGGGGAAGCACCAGATCGGGGTGCGCTGAAACACCGTGAGGTGGGAGACGATTGGCGCCATCTCGGGAATGACCTGCACGGCCGAGGCGCCCGTGCCGATGACGGCGACGCGCTTGCCGGTCAGGTCCCGGGTGTGATCCCACCGGGCGGTGTGCATGGTGGTGCCGGCGAAGGAGTCCACGCCGTCGATGTCGGGCAGGTTGGGCACCGTGAGCACGCCGCTGGCGCTGATCAGGAATCTGGCGGTGAGCACCCCGCCGGGATCGATCTGCACCCGCCACAGGTGGTTCTCGTCGTCGAATTCGGCGGCCAACACCTTGGTGTTGAACCGGATTCGTGACCGGATGCCGTACTTGTCGACGCAGTGTTCGGCGTAGGCCTTGAGCTCGCGGCCGGGTGCGTAGGTGCGCGACCAGCGCGGGCTCTGTTCGAAGGAGAACTGATAGGAGAACGACGGAATGTCCACGGCGATGCCGGGATAGGTGTTCCAGTGCCACGTGCCGCCGACGCCGTCGCCGGCCTCGAGCACCAGGAAATTGGGCAGCCGCGCCTTGTCGAGCTTGATCGCAGCGCCGATGCCGGAGAATCCGGCGCCGACGATCAGGGTGTCGTAATCGGGTTTCATGAGCGTCCGCTCGCGATGACGTGCACGCCGTGCTTGGGCCGTAGGGTCAAGGTCGCCTCCAGCTCGACCGGATGGTCCGGAACGAGCCGAAATATGAAGCGCTGACTCATGATTGCCGCGATGAGCACCATCTCCATCAGCGCGAAGCTCTGCCCGATGCAGACGCGGCGGCCGCCGCCGAACGGCAGGTACGCCGAGCGCGGCCGGCCCTTGTCCGGCGGGTAGAACCGGTTGGGATCGAAGGCTTCCGGGTCCGGCCACCAGCGCGGGTCGTGGTGAATGTGGTGGATCGGGATGAGGACGGTGGTGCCGCGGCGGATGTGATGGCCGCCAACGACCCCCCCAACGACGTCGTCCTCGATGGCCCGCCGCGCGATGGTCCACACCGCCGAGAAGTAGCGCTGCGACTCCTGCAGGCACGCGGTGGTCCAGCCCAGCCTGCCCAGGTCGTCGGCGGCGGGGCGGCGTCCGCGCAGCACGTCGTCGATCTCGGCCAGCATCCGGTCGCGGGCGTCGGTGTGCTGCGCCATCAGGTACCAGAACCAGGACATGGCGTTCGCGGTGGTTTCGTGGCCGGCGAGCATGAAGGTCAGGGCCTCATCACGGACCCGCCGGCGGGGCCAGCTTCCGCCGTCGGCGCGCAGCAACACGCCCAGCAGGTCGGCGGATTCGGTCGGGTGCAGCATTCGGTGGTCGATCACCGCGTTGACCGCCCTGTCGAGCGTGAGCAGGATCTCCTGCATGTCGCGCAGCGGCGGAGGCATACGGACACCGGAGAACGCCAGCCAGTGCAGCGCGTCGTAGACCGGGGGCGGCATGAGGCCCCACAGCCCGAGCCGCTGCAGCCGCTCGGCATGCCGCAGCCCGCGTGTCGCCAGGTCGTCCATGCTTTCCACCAACGGCCCGAAGTCCTGGCTGAACAGGGAATTGGCGACCACCCGCAGCGTCGTCTCGACCATCGTCTCGTGGATGTCGAATCGGGTACCCGTCGGCAGCGCGTCTGTGACGGCCGTGATCGGGTCGATCATCAGGTCGACGATGCCGTTCAGGTGGCGCCTGGCGAAGGTCGGGTTCAGCGTGCCGCGGTGCGTGGCCCAGGAATCGCCCTCGTCGGTGAGCAGGTTCAGGCCCGCGGTGGCCCGGATGGGCTCGTATTCGTATGACTTGACGTATCGCAGCCGGGCCTCGTGCAACACATGATCGACGTAGTCGGGATGACTGAGCGAGACGAAACGCCTACCGGCGCAGCGGAATCGGACGATGTCGCTGCCGGATACCCGGCTCATGAACCCGTCGCCCACATCGAATCCGACGGTGAGGGCCTCGCGCGTCATCGTCCAGAAGCTCAGGCGTCTGGCGGGTCCCGTCAGAGGCCGCTCAGCGGTGAGGGTCGTCATGACTCAACTGTATGGATGACGCAGGTATCCAGTAATGAGATTATGGGACATCGAGTTGGGAGTTTAGGACAGGCCATGACCCATCCACCGTCAGCCTTGAGTCATCCGGTGCATGCCACCCGGGTGCTGTGTCAGGTGGCCAACGAACGCGGAGTGCCGACGTTTGAGCTGTTGGCGGGCACCGCGATCGACCCGGATGATCTCAACAATCCGGACGCTATGGTCAGCGCGTCCGACGAGATCATGGTGGTGCGCCGGCTGCTGGTCCGGCTTCCGGGCCACAACGGCATCGGCGTGGATGTGGGCAGCCGGTCCACGCTCACCCACTTGGGGTTGTTCGGCTTCGCCGTGATGTCGTGTGGCACCCTTCGGGAATTGTTTTCTATCGCGATGCGCTATTTCGCGCTCACCACGATGCACATCCGCCTGACCTTGTTCGAAACTGCCGAGGACTGTGTGATCGAGCTCGACGCCGGCCATCTGCCCGCCGACGTGCGTGGCTTTTTCATCGAGCGCGACATCGCCGGAATCATCGCGACTACAACGGCTTTCGCGCTGCCCGTGGCGGAGAAGTACGCCGAGACGGTGTCGGCCGAGCTGGCGGTCGACGAGGAGGTGTTGCGGCCGCTGCTCGAGCTCGTGCCGGTGCACGACGTGCGGTTCGGCCGGGCCCACAACCGGCTGCATTTCCCGCGCGCCATGTTCGACGAGCCGCTGCCGCAGGCCGACCCGCACACGCTGGAAATGTGCATGGCGCAATGCGACGTGCTGATGCAGCGCACCGAGTCGCGCCAGGGCATCACCGCACTGGTGCGCAGCAAGCTGTTCCGCGATTCCGGTTTGTTCCCAACGCTTCCCGACGTTGCCGACGAGCTTGACGTTCATCCGCGAACACTGCGCCGCCGGCTCGCCGATGAGGGCACGTCCTTTCGGGCATTGCTCAACGAAGCGCGATCCGCGGTAGCCGTCGACTTGCTGCGCAACGTCGGACTGACCGTGGAGGAGGTGTCCACGCGGCTGGGTTACACCGAAGTCTCGACGTTCTCACACGCATTCAAACGCTGGTATGGCGTTGCGCCCAGCGCGTATTCGCGCCAGGGCTAGTGGCGATCGCAAGCGCGGCGTAGCCGGGCGCAGCGGGTCGCCACCATCGGACGAGTGGCGATCGCAAGCGCGGCGTAGCCGGGCGCAGCGGGTCGCCACCATCGAACGAGTGGCGATCGCAAGCGCGGCGTAGCCGGGCGCAGCGGGTCGCCACCATCGAACGAGTGGGCGCCCGGCTAAGAGTGCAGCGCCTTCTTCAGCGCCGCCAGCCCGCGCTGGGTGGCCTTGGCGGCCGCGGGTATCACCAGGGAAAAGCTGACGTAACCGTGCACCATGTTCGACTCGTTGCTGTGCTCGACGGGCACGCCCGCGGCGTCGAGCAGCTCGGCGTAGCGGGCCCCGTCGTCGCGCAGCGGGTCGTGTTCGGCGGTGCCGATGAAGGCGGGCGGCAAACCGGACAGGTCGGCGGCGTTGGCCGGGGCGAGGGTGGTCGGCAGCTCCTTGGGATCGGTGATCTCGAGGTCGGGCAGGTACCACGACAGGAAGGCCTCGATCACCTCGCGGTCCAGGATGGGCGCGTAGGCGTTCTCGATGTGCGACGGCAGCGACAGGTCCGCGGTGACGACCGGGTACCACAGCAGCTGGAATCTCAGCGCCGGCCCGTCGTTCTCGCGGGCCAAGTGCGCCATCACCGCGGCGAGGTTGCCGCCGGCCGAGTCGCCGGCCACGGCGATCCGGGTCGGGTCGCCGCCCAGTTCGGCCGCGTTCTCGGCGACCCATTGCAGCGCCGCCCAGCAGTCGTTCACCCCGGCCGGGAACGGATGCTCCGGAGCCAGCCGGTAGGCGACCGACACCACGACCGCCTCGGCGCCGACGGCGTGCACGCGGGCGACGGGATCGTGGGTCTCGAGGTCTCCGAGCGCGAACCCACCGCCGTGATAGAAGACGACGACGGGCAGGGCCTTCGCTTCGCTCGCCGGGCGGTAAATCCGGACGGGAATGTCGGTGAGCCCGCCGTGACCGATCGTCCGCTCCTCGGTGTGCAGGTCCGGCAGCAGTTCCGGAGGCACCTTGAGCTGCCGGAGCCTCGAGCGGGCGACCTCGACACCGTCGGCGGCATTGAACGTCATCGGGAACGCGTCTAGCAACGTCTTCAACGTCGGATCGATGCCTGGCCGGGCCATGGTCGGCTCAATCATTCGTCCACGGTACGCCCGGTGTTCACTCAAATAGCGCATTGCGCAGCGCCGCGAGCCCCCGGTCCTGCGCGGCGCTGGCCGCGGGCACCACACCCGCGTAGCCGAGGTAGCCGTGCACCATCGTCTCGGCGTTGTGCACCTCGACGGGCACGCCGGCGGCGGCCAGCAGCTCGCCGTACCGGATGCCGTCGTCGCGCAGCGGGTCGTGGCCGGCGACGGCGATGTAGGCCGGCGGCAGGTCCGACAGGTTCGTCGCCCGGCCCGGCGCCAGGCCCGCCGGCGGGTCGGTCAGATCGAGTTCGCCTGCGTACCAACGAGAGAACTCGGCGATGGCGTGGGTGTCGAGTATCGGGGCGGTGGCGTTTTCGGCGAAGGACGGCAGCGACGGGTCCCACATGATGGACGGATACCACAACAGCTGAAAACGCAGTGCCGGTCCGGCCTCATCGACCGCGTCGCGTGCTCGCTGTGCCGTCGCCGCGGCGATGGTACCGCCGGCCGAATCCCCGGCGACGGCCATCCGCGTGGTGTCGGCACCGATCCGCCGGCCGTGCTCGGCGACCCAGAGCGTTGCGGCCCAAGCGTCTTCGACGGCGGCGGGGTAGGGGTGCTCGGGCGCCAATCGGTAATCGACGGAGACCACGATCGCGCCGGCACCCACCGCGTGCTGACGCGCGGTGCCGTCGTGAGTGTCGAGGTCGCCCACGACGAAGCCGCCACCGTGGAAATACAGCACGACGGGCGCATCACCCCCGGGTTGGCTTGACGGCCAGTAGATCCGGACGCCGATGGGGCCGCCCGGGCCCGGGATGGTCCGGTCCTCGACGCGCAGCTCGGGATGCAACGGCCGGCGCGGCAGGTCGCGGAACCTTTGCCGCGCGGCGTCGACACCATCGTCAGTTGTTAGCCGGAAGGGAACCACATCCAGTACCTTCAGCAGAATGGGGTCGATACCGGGTTTCTCATCGGCGGTGTCCAAGCTGGGCATGGAAGTACCGTACGCACCCCGCCTGGTGTCCGGCGGCTGGGTGGTGGCCGGCTGGGCGGGCCTCGGCTACGGCGTCTACCTGACCGTGCTCGCGTTGCGGTCGCCGCCCGGAACGGAGTTGACCGGGCACTGGATACTTCAGCCGCCGTTCAAGGCGTCGATGGCGTTGTTGCTGACGGTCGCCGCGGTGGCGCATCCCATCGTGCGCGAGCGGCGGTGGTTGATGCCGGCGCTGCTGTTGTCGGCCCTCGGCGACTGGCTACTGGCGATCCCGTGGTGGACGATGTCGTTCGGGTTCGGGCTGGCGGCATTCCTGTTGGCGGACCTGTGTTTCATGGGCGCCCTGTTTCCGTTGGCCCGGACGTCGCGGGTGCGGCTGGCCGCCATCATCCTGGTGTGCCTGGTGACCGTGTCGTTGTTGGCGTGGTTTTGGCCGCACATGGGCCGTGACAGGCTGACGATCCCGGTGACGCTGTACATGATCGTGATGACCGCCATGGTCTGCATGGCGCTGCTCGCTGACCTGCCCACGATCTGGACCGCGGTGGGGGCGGTGTGCTTCGCGGCCTCCGATGCGATGATCGGGATCGACCGGTTCATCCTGTACAACGACGCGCTGGCGGTGCCGATCTGGTGGCTGTATGCCGCGGCCCAGGTCCTGATCACGGCGGGCTTCTTCTTCGGCCGCGAGGAGCCCTACTACGAGCCGGATTACGAGAACTATTACGAGCCCGAGTCCGACGAAGGATAATTGTCGGTTCCCTTGGCCAGCAAGGTAACTCCCGTCGAGGTAGAACCGATCGCCCGGGTGCTGCCGATGCTGTCGGTGCCGCACCTGGACCGCGAGTTCGACTACCTGGTGTCGGCCGAGCAGTCCGACGACGCCCAGCCGGGCGTGCGGGTGCGGGTGCGGTTCCACGGCCGGCTGGTGGACGGGTTCGTGCTGGAGCGCCGCCACGACACCGACCACACCGGCAAGCTGGGCTGGCTGGATCGCGTCGTGTCGCCGGAACCGGTACTCACGGCGGAGATTCGGCGGCTCGTCGACGCGGTGGCGGCGCGCTACGCGGGGACCCGGCCCGACGTGTTGCGGCTCGCGGTGCCCGCGCGGCACGCCCGCGTGGAGCGGGAACCGGCGCCGACGCTGACGTTGCCGGTCGTCGGTCCCGTCGACCCTTCGGGCTGGGAGGCTTACGGCCGCGGCGGGCAGTTCCTGGCCGCCCTGGCCGAGTCGCGCGCCGCCCGGGCCGTGTGGCAGGCGCTGCCGGGGGAGCCGTGGGCCGACCGACTTGCCGAGGCCGCCGCGCAAACCGTAAGAGCGGGGCGCTCAGTGCTGGCGATCGTGCCCGATCAGCGTGACCTGGACACGCTATGGCTTGCCGCGACGGCCCGGATCGACGAGCAGTGCGTCGCGGCGCTGTCGGCGGCGCTCGGCCCGGCCGCCCGCTACCGACGCTGGCTCGCGGCGCTGCGGGGCAGCGCGCGGCTGGTAATCGGTACGCGCAGTGCGGTGTTCGCGCCGCTGAGCGACCTCGGCCTGGTCATGGTGTGGGCCGACGCCGACGACAGCCTGGCCGAGCCGCGGGCGCCGTACCCGCATGCCAGGGAGGTGGCGATGCTGCGCGCGCACCAGGCGCGGTGCGCGTCGCTGATCGGCGGCTACGCGCGGACCGCCGAAGCCCACGCGCTGGTGCGCAGCGGATGGGCGCACGACATCGTCGCGGCCCGGCCGGTGGTGCGGGCGCGAACCCCGCGGGTGATCGCCCTGGACGACACCGGTTACGCCGAGGAACGCGACCCGGCCGCGCGCACCGCGCGCGTTCCGTCGATCGCACTGCGCACCGCGCGTTCGTCGCTCGAGGCGGGGGCGCCGGTGTTGGTGCAGGTGCCGCGGCGGGGATACGTTCCGTCGCTGGCCTGCGCCCGGTGCCGCACCATCGCGCGCTGCCGGCACTGCAACGGTCCGCTGTCGCTGCAGGAGCGCGGCGCGCCTGGCGCGGTTTGCCGGTGGTGCGGCCGCTTTGACCCGGCGCTGCGCTGCGCGCGGTGCGGGTCGGAGGCGATCCGCGCGGTGGTCGTCGGTGCCCGGCGCACCGCCGAAGAGCTCGGCCGCGCGTTCGCCGGTACGCCGGTCGTCACCTCGGCGGGCGACGCGATCGTGGCGGAGGTCGCCGCCCGCCCGGCCCTGGTGGTCGCCACGCCGGGGGCCGAGCCGCGCGCGCCGGGCGGCTACGGGGCGGCGCTGCTGCTGGACACGTGGGCGCTGCTGGGTCGGCAGGATCTGCGTGCCGCCGAGGATGCCCTGTGGCGCTGGATGACCGCCGCCGCGCTGGTACGTGCCCGCGGCGATGGCGGGGTGGTGATGGTGGTGGCCGAATCCGCCATTCCCACGGTGCAATCGCTGATCCGCTGGGATCCGGTGGGTCACGCCGAGACCGAGCTGGCGGCGCGGGCCGAGGTGGGCCTACCGCCCAGCGTGCAGATGGCGGCGATCGACGGCGCGGCCGACGCGGTGGCGGCGCTGCTCGACGAGGCCCGGCTGCCCGACGGGGCCGAGCTGCTCGGCCCGGTGGGCCTGCCGCCGAACGTGCGCCGGCCGGCGGGCACGCCCACAGATGTGCCGGTGACCAGGATGCTGGTGCGGGTCCGCCGCGAGCAGGGCCTGGCGCTGGCCGGGGCGCTCCGCCGCGGCGTGGGCGTGCTCAGCGCCCGGCAAAACCACGAGCCCGTGCGGGTGCAGATCGATCCGCTGCATATCGGTTAGCCAACGCGGCCGGTCGCGCTCGCGGGAGATAATGTACATAGGAAATAATCTCGGTTTACGATATTGCGACGGGTTACGGCTCTGCGGAGGGGACACGATGGCAACGGAAAGCCCGACAGCAGCCGACGAGTCACTGGATGTGATCACCGATGCGCTGCTGACGGCCTCCCGGTTGCTGATGGCGATCTCGGCGCGCTCGCTCGGACAGGTCGACGAGACCATCACCATTCCGCAGTTCCGGACCCTGGTGATCCTGTCCAACCGGGGCCCGGTCAACCTGGCCACGCTGGCCGGCCTGCTGGGAGTGCAGCCGTCGGCCACCGGCCGGATGGTGGACCGGCTGGTCGCCGCGGGCCTGATCGACCGCCTGCCGCACCCGACTTCGCGCCGTGAGCTGCTCGCCGCGCTGACCAAGCGGGGACGCGAGGTCGTGCGCCGGGTCACCG
This sequence comes from Mycobacterium sp. 852002-51057_SCH5723018, assembly GCF_001667035.1. Classification (GTDB taxonomy): domain Bacteria; phylum Actinomycetota; class Actinomycetes; order Mycobacteriales; family Mycobacteriaceae; genus Mycobacterium. The sequence goes on along the minus strand of NZ_LZIR01000070.1, from coordinate 173,414 downwards.
CCTACCGGCGCGCTGAGATCGCCAACATCGTGGAGAAGATGCCCCCGCCCGAGCGCCATGGGCTGGTGCGGGCCCTGACGGCGTTCACCGCCGCCGGCGGCGAACCCGACGTCCACCTCGACGTGGACATGGATCTGTAGAAATCGCTTGCCTGCGGGGCGAAGACCCGCGGCTTCCTAGACTGTGCCCGTGCGTCTTGTCTTCGCCGGCACCCCAGAACCCGCGCTGCCCGCGCTGCGTCGCCTCATCGACTCGCCGCGGCACGAGGTGATCGCCGTGCTGACGCGACCCGACGCCGCCTCCGGCCGGCGCGGCAAGCCCGAGCCGTCGCCGGTGGCCCGCGAGGCGCTCGAACGGGGCATTCCGGTGCTGCGGCCGTCGCGGCCCAACTCGCCCGAGTTCGTCGCCGAGCTCACCGAGTTGGCGCCCGACTGCTGCCCGGTGGTCGCCTACGGCGCGCTGCTGCGCGACGCCCTGCTCGCGGTGCCCCCGCACGGCTGGGTCAACCTGCACTTCTCACTCCTGCCCGCCTGGCGCGGCGCGGCCCCGGTGCAGGCCGCCATCGCGGCCGGGGACAGCATCACCGGGGCGACCACCTTCCGGATCGAGCCGAGCCTGGACTCCGGACCGGTCTACGGCGTCGTCACCGAGGCGATCCGGCCGACCGACACGGCCGGCGATCTGCTTGAGCGCCTTGCCCTTTCGGGGGCAGCGCTGCTGTCGACCACACTGGACGGCATCGCTGACGGAACCCTGGCGCCGCGACCGCAACCGGCCGACGGGGTCAGCCTGGCGCCGAAGATCACGGTCGAGGAGGCCCGGGTGCGTTGGGACCTGCCGGCACCGGTGGTGGAGCGCCGGATCCGCGCCGTCACGCCCAACCCGGGCGCCTGGACGCTGATCGGCGACCTGCGGGTCAAGCTCGGGCCGGTGCAGATCGACGCGGCAGCGCCAGAACCCTTGCAGCCCGGCGCAATTCGGGTCGACCGCAAAAGCGTGTGGGTCGGCACCGGCTCGGAGCCGGTGCGGCTCGACCAGATCCAGCCGCCCGGAAAGAAGTTCATGAACGCCGTCGACTGGGCGCGCGGCGCCCGACTCGACCCCGCCGCGCGGGCGTCATGAGCCCGCCCCGCCCGGCCGCCCGCGGGCCCGCCAGGCGGCGCCGGCCGCTCGACCCGGCGCGCGCCGCCGCGTTCGAGGTGCTTCGGGCCGTCAGCGAGCGCGACGCGTACGCGAACCTGGCCCTGCCCGCGCTGCTGCGCGAGCGCGGAATCAGCGGCCGGGACGCCGCCTTCGCCACCGAACTGACCTACGGCACCTGCCGCGCCCGGGGCCTGCTCGACGCGATCATCGGCGCGGCCGCCGGCCGGCCGCCGGACGCCATCGACCCGGTGCTGCTCGACCTGCTCCGGCTGGGCGCCTACCAGCTGCTGCGCACCCGGGTCGACGCCCACGCCGCGGTGTCCACCACCGTCGAACAGGCCGGCATCGAATTCGATTCGGCGCGAGCGGGATTCGTCAACGGCGTGCTGCGCACCATCTCCGCCCGGGACGAGAAGTCGTGGGTCGACGAGCTTGCCCCCGACCCGTCGCGGGATCCCGTCGGCCACGCCGCGTTCGTGCACGCGCACCCACGCTGGGTCGCACAGGCCTTCGCCGACGCGCTGGGCGCGGCCGCGACGGAACTCGACGCGGTGCTGGCCAGCGACGACGCACGGCCCCAGGTGCACCTGGCGGCCCGGCCAGGAGTGCTGACCGCAGCCGAGCTGGCCGACGCGGTGGGCGGCACGGTCGGGCGCTATTCGCCGTACGCGGTGTATCTGCCGGGCGGCGATCCCGGGCGGCTGGCACCGGTGCGCGACGGCGTGGCGCTGGTCCAGGACGAGGGCAGCCAGCTGGTGGCCCGCGCGCTCACGCTGGCCCCGGTCGACGGCGACACCGGCCGTTGGCTGGACCTGTGCGCCGGGCCGGGTGGCAAGACCGCGCTGCTGGCCGGGCTGGGGGCGGAGGCCGGGGCCCGGGTCACGGCGGTGGAGCCGTCGCCGCGTCGCGCCGACATGGTGGTGGAGAACACCCGCGGGCTGCCGGTCGACGTGCTGCGGGTCGACGGGCGGGAAACCGGCCTGGATCCGGTCTTCGACCGGGTGCTCGTCGATGCGCCCTGCACGGGGCTGGGCGCGTTGCGCCGCCGCCCGGAGGCCCGATGGCGGCGCCAGCCGGCCGACGTGCCGGTGCTGGCCAAACTGCAGCGCGAGCTGCTGGCCGCGGCGATCGCGCTGACGCGGCCAGGAGGTGTGGTGCTGTACGCGACCTGTTCGCCTCATCTCGCCGAAACCGTTGGGGTGGTTGGCGACGCGTTGCGCCGCCAACCGGTGTCGGCCCTGGATACCCGGCCGCTATTCGAGCCCGCGGAGCTGGCGGAGGGCCCCACTGAGGCCTCAGCGCAGCTGTGGCCGCACCGCCACGGCACCGATGCCATGTTTGCCGCCGCGCTGCGTCGCGCCTGACGTGAGGATGCCCGCCGAGCTGCGTAGTCTGGCGCTCATGCCTGGCAATGCGGGACCTCCACCGGGACCTCTGATCGCCCCGTCGCTCCTGTCCGCAGATTTCGCCCGACTCGCCGACGAAGCCGCCGCCGTGCGCGGCGCCGACTGGCTGCACGTCGACGTGATGGACAACCACTTCGTGCCGAACCTGACCATCGGCCTGCCGGTGGTGGAGAGCCTGCTGGCCGCCACCGCCATCCCGGTGGATTGCCATCTGATGATCGAGGATCCCGACCGCTGGGCGCCCCCGTACGCCGAGGCGGGCGCCTACAACGTCACGTTCCACGCCGAGGCGACCGACAATCCCGTCGGGGTGGCGCGCGATATTCGCGCCGCGGGCGCCAAAGCCGGGATCAGTGTGAAGCCGGGGACGCCGCTCGAGCCCTACCTGGAAATCCTGCCGCACTTCGACACCCTGCTGATCATGTCGGTCGAGCCGGGCTTCGGCGGCCAGAGCTTCATCCCCGAGGTACTGAGCAAGGTCCGCACCGCCCGCAAAATGATCGAGGCGGGGGAGCTGACCATCCTGGTCGAGATCGACGGCGGCATCAACGAGGACACCATCGAGCAGGCCGCCGAAGCCGGCGTCGACTGCTTCGTCGCCGGGTCGGCGGTCTACGGGGCGGAGGATCCCGAGGCCGCGGTCGGGGCGTTGCGGCGGCAAGCCGCCGCCGCGTCACCGCACCTACGCGCATGAACCAGCCCTCGAGCCAGTCGGTCGACAGCCTCGACGCGGCCATGCGTCTGGCGATCGAGCACTCCTACCACGTCAAGGGCACCACCTACCCGAATCCACCCGTCGGGTGCGTGATCGTCGACACCCAGGGCAGGGTGGTCGGGGTGGGCGCCACCGAGCCGGCCGGCGGCGACCACGCCGAGGTCTTGGCCCTGCGGCGGGCCGGCGGCCTGGCCGCCGGCGGCATCGCCGTGGTCACGCTCGAGCCGTGCAATCACTACGGCAAGACACCGCCGTGCGTCAACGCCCTGATCGAAGCGAGGGTCAGCGCGGTGGTGTACGCCGTGGCCGACCCGAACGGGATCGCCGGCGGGGGCGCGGGCCGGCTGCAGGCGGCCGGCGTGCAGGTGCGGTCCGGCGTGCTGGCCGATCAGGTGACCGTCGGGCCGCTGCGGGAGTGGCTGCACAAGACGCGGACGGGGCTGCCGCATGTGACGTGGAAGTACGCCAGCAGCATCGATGGCCGCAGCGCCGCCGCCGACGGCACCAGCCAGTGGATCTCCAGCGAGGCGTCCCGCTCCGACCTACACCGTCGCCGCGCCATCGCCGACGCGATCGTGGTGGGCACGGGCACCGTGCTGGCCGACGATCCGGCGTTGACCGCCCGGCTGCCCGACGGCTCGCTGGCCGACCGCCAGCCGCTGCGCGTGGTGGTGGGCATGCGTGAAATGCCGCCGGAGGCAAAGGTTCTCAACGACGATTCGCGCACCATGGTGATTCGTACCCACGACCCCATGGAGGTGATCAAGGCGCTGTCGGACCGCACCGATGTGCTGCTCGAGGGCGGCCCCACGCTCGCCGGCGCCTTCCTGCGGGCCGGGGCGATCAACCGCATCCTGGCCTACGTCGCGCCGATCCTGGTGGGCGGGCCGAACATCGCCGTCGACGACGTGGGGGTGTCCACTATCACGCGGGCGTTGCGCTGGCGCTTCGACGGCATCGACCAGGCCGGACCGGATCTGGTGCTTAGCCTGGTGCCGCACGGCAACTAGCGCTGACGGCGGCGACCCGCCTCGCCCGGCCCGCCGCGGCGCTCAGGGGGTGGTTGCTGGGCTTGTTGCGGCCCGCTCCTCGGGGACCCCGGGTTCCTCGGCGTGTTCCTTGCGGCCGCCGACCAGCAGGCCGAGCAGCGCTCCCACCACACAGATGACGACGGTGACTCCGAAGATGTCGCCGTACATCATCGCGAACGCCTTGAGGTACATCGAGCCCTGGGCGGCCACCCGCTCGAACAGGGTGGCGTTCGGCGGAATCGCCGCCGTGAGCCCGGCCACGATCTGGTTGAACCGGTAGAAGCCCCACGCGGTAAGCGCGGCCACACCGATCAGCATGCCCGTCATGCGGGCCACCACCACCGCCGCGGAGGCGATGCCGTGTTGGGCGGCGGGGACCACTCGCAGGGCGGCCGACGACAGCGGCCCGATCACCAGGCCCAGCCCGAGGCCGGCCACCAGCAGGTCGGCGTGCAGCGCGGGCACACTGAACAACCCGAAAATGTTGTGCCGGTGATCCATGACGTCTTCGCGCCAGTAGTGAATCAGCCAATACCCGTAGGCGGCGATGAGCAGCCCAATGAAGGTCATTAACCGGTCGCCGATCCGGGTGGCGATCCACCCGCCCAGCACGGCGCCGATCGGCAGCGCGATGAGGAACCACAGCAGCAGCCCGGCCGCCTGGTTCTGGTCCATCTGCAGCACGCCCTGCCCGAACAGCTCCACGTCGACCAGCGTCACCATCAGCGCCGCGCCCGCGGTCAACGACGCGCCCAGCGCGGCCAGGAACGGCCGGAAGCGCACCCCGGCCGGATCGATCAGCCGCGTGCGCGAGACGCGCTCCCACACCACGAAAGCCACCGCCGCGACCGCCGCCCCGATCACCAGCGGCAGGCCATAGCTGGGCAGCACCTGTTTGCCGTCGGGGTTGGGGTTGTACAGCCCGATCACCGCAAGGCCCAGCGCGAGCGCCAGCAGCAGGCCACCGACCAGGTCGATCCGTTCCGGCTCTTCGGTGCGCTCCCGCGCCGGCAGGCTGAACTGGATCATCACCATCGCGATCAGCGTCAGCGGGACGTTGATCCAGAACACATACCGCCAGTCGTGGAACAGAAAGACGATGAAGATGCCGTACAGCGGGCCCAGCACGCTGCCGAGCTCCTGCGCGGCGCCGATGCCGCCCAGCACGCCGGCGCGGTTGCGTTGCGACCACAGGTCGGCGCCCAGGGCGAGGGTCACCGGCAAAAGGGCACCGCTCGCCACGCCCTGGATGGTGCGGCCGGCGATCAGCAGGTGGAAGTCGCCGAAATGGCCGGCCAGCGCGGTGACCACCGACCCGACGATGAACAGGGCGAGGCTGGCCTGCAGCAGCAGCTTGCGCCCGAATCGGTCGGAGGCCCGGCCCAGCAGCGGCATGGCGGCGATGTAGCCCAGCAGGTACATCGTGACGATCCAGGTGATCCGTTGCAGCTGGTTAACCGGGATCCCGACGTCGTGCATGATGTCGCGCATGATGGTGACCACGACGTAGGTGTCGAGGGCACCCAGCAGCACCGCGAGGCTGCCGGCGCTGATCGCGACGCGGCGTCCCGTCTGCGCGGTCATGAGCTCACCGGGGGCTTGGTGACGTTGACCGCCTCGCCCCAGTTGGAGAACGTCATCTGGACCGCGTTGCCCGAGCTCTTCTGCAGGTTGGCCTGTACCAGCTGATGGTCGCCGGTCTCCTGGATCCACACCGTGGCCGGCACCGGCTGCGACGCGTTGAAGGGCGGCACCAGCTTGTTCACCGCGTCCGCCGAGACGTTTCCGCTGACCTTGATCGTGGTCTGCCCGTTGATGGTCTCGCGGCCCTCGGCCTTGGCGTTGCTGAAGTTGTTCAGCGCGTTGCCCAGCCCGGTGTCCGGGTTCAGGATCACCGAGACGTCGTAGATGTCGGAGGCCTTGCCGAAATCACTCCACTTGTTTGGCGTCAGTGTGGCGTACAGATCGCCGTCGACGACCGCAAAGTCGACTTGAATGTCAGACCCCCCGAGTGTGATGGTGGCGTTCCCGGACGCGGCGGTGGCCGGTGCGACCGTGAGGTCACCGGTCAGGACCTTGATCGGCATCCCCGTTATCTTTCCGCTCACCGTCAACACGAGGTGGCCGCTCTTCACGTTCTTGGTCGTTTCGGCGGACTGCTTGACCAGCGTCGTGGCGTCGGGAAGCGGCGCGCCGCTCTGCTTCGGGCCCGACGAACATCCGGCGATCAATGCGGTGGTGAGGGTTAGGGAAGCGAGGACGGCCAGTAGACGGTGGCGGGTCTGCATACCCAGCATCGTAGAGGGTGCGGGTGACCGGCCCTGAAAACGCGGGGGCCGGTACCCCGCGCACGGGCGAATTAACCTGGTGCAATGTTCACCGGAATTGTCGAGGAACTCGGAGAGCTAACCGGCCGGGATGTCCTCGCAGATGCCGCGCGCCTGACCATTCGCGGGCCCGTGGTGACCGCCGACGCCCATCACGGCGATTCGATCGCCGTAAACGGCGTCTGCCTGACGGTCGCCGAGTTGCTGGCGGACGGCCAATTCACCGCGGACGTGATGGGGGAGACCCTCAACCGGTCCACCCTGGGCGAATTGCAACCCGGCGGCCGGGTGAATCTGGAGCGCGCTGCGGCGGTCAACAGCCGGCTCGGCGGTCACATCGTGCAGGGGCACGTCGACGGCACCGGCCGGATCGTGGCCCGGGCACCTTCGGAGCATTGGGAAGTGGTGCGCATCGAGATCCCCCCGGAGGTGGCCCGCTACGTCGTCGAGAAGGGGTCGATCACCGTCGACGGGATTTCCCTGACGGTCTCCGGGCTGGGCGCCGAGCCGCGGGACTGGTTCGAGGTGTCGCTGATCCCGACGACGCGGGAGTTGACCACGCTGGGCCGGGCGCCGGTCGGGACGCAGGTGAACCTGGAGGTCGACGTCATCGCCAAATACGTCGAGCGGCTGATGTCGCGGAAATAGGCCACTACCAGCGCAAACGTTCGGAGTCTGGCCATTGACGGGAGCGTAGAGGTGGTACCCGTCGTCTGCGGGGATGACCCCGGGGCGCTCGAACCAAGTTTTCGATCCCCTCTCCTTGCTGCCGAGGGCGGGCACGCGAGGATCGCGACTACGACGGGGGTGACGACAGGAAATGGATGACGTCGCGCAGCGGTTCTGCGGAGGTTGCGAGTTTGCCGATGAACGGGTGCGAAAGTTCCAAGACGAGGAACAGATTGGCGGCTACCAGCACGCCCACGATCGCGACCACGGCGTAGTGCATGACGGGTTCTTCAACGCCATAAACGATCGCGCAGCCCAGCAGCAGCCCGCTGGTCAGCAAGATCACCGCCCACAATGACCACGGTGGGCCCTTGTCCGTCCGGGCCTGCAGTACGCGTTCTGTGCGGGCCTGACTGATCTTGTCGAGGTTGGTGAAAGACGTGCTGAGGAACGTCTTTTGTGTGTCGGTGCGCGGCTGGACTTCCTGGTATGCGGTGGAGAGGCGCTTGAGAGCGTTTTCGGCCTCAGGGTACGAATGGCCGTTCGCCGCTATGGGCCACTCAGCTATGGCGGCACGTTCATAGTCAACCAAGCTCTGTCGGATGCGGTCGCTGTCGCCCTTGTCGAACACGGTCAGGTCCCTGGCCATCTGCACCGCGACCGCGCCCTCGGTCCGCGCCTTGACGTCGGCATTGTTGACTTGCCCCCACATCGCGGAAGCGACGAAACCGGTGAAGAACGCGAACACGAACCCGACGACGCCGAAGGCGAACCGTATCGCATCGTTGTGCTGGTCCCCCTTGAGCCGGGAGAACCGATGCCGGACGCACATCTGGACAAGTACTGCTCCGCCTGCGAGGAGGACGACGAGGCCGAGTAATACCAGCCACGACGGGACGTTGCTCAAGATCCAACGACTCAACACGCCACACTCCTGCCCAGCATCACCCCGGACAATCCCAGGCGGGCTGCTATTACACCGCGCGTGGATTGCGCGGTCAGTCTCTCAACCGCGGCGATGCGGCCGCAACGCCCGCGGGTTGCGGGCCCGGTGGGTCTTGCGGCTCCCCCGACGCGGCCTGATGCGGCAGATGTGGCGAATGAGACTGTGCCACAGTCAGATTCACGTTCAGCAAACTCACTGAACGCCCGTCGCTGACGGGTGGGGACGGCAAAGCGCCGGGCCACGTCGCCTTTCGTCGAGCGCATGGACCACGCGTTGCTGGGGCGGCAAACCGCCCGTGTAACACCGAGAAGGGAACCACCGATGTCACTCTTTAAGCAGGCCAAGGCCGGTCGGTCCCTGCCGCGCGTCTGCTATCTCTGGGAGGTCAGATGCGGGGCTGGGTCAAAGTCCGGCTGTGGGTGCTCGTCGTCGCAGCACTGGCGTGGGTGATCGGCGCACAGGCGACTGGGGCGCACGCGGACACCCCGCGGTATCCGTGCGACTACCCCGGTGTGGGTGTTGGTGGTGGCGGCTTCGGCGGCAGCGGCGCTTACTGCGACTTCCCCGTGGAGGTCAACGGGTCCCACTGGCACTGCCAAACCGGTCGGTTCAGCGTCTTTGACATCATCGGCCCTGGGTCGGTTGCCGCGCCCGGGGTCGGCATCGGCGCAGAGGAATACTCCTGCAGCTTCGAGTGCCCAGACCAGACGCGAGCGATACCTCCGAACCCACCGGGTGCGTGGAAGGCGAACCTGAAGGTCAACATCGACCCCAAGGACAACGTCTGCGTCGGGCACGACGCCCCGCCGCAGCAGTACGACCAGACGCAAGGGGACCAGCCACCGAACCCGGACGTGGGCGGCCCACCGCCGGACGTGACGACGCCCTTGCCGCCGAACCCGGAGCAGGCGCATCCGCCACGATGATGTGCGACACCAGCTCGGAGCCGTTGATGAAAGCAGACCCCTAGCAGCGGCTGTCCTTCGCCGTTGCAGGGGCCTGCTTTAGATCAGGTCGTGCGCCTGGTTACAGCCGGACCCAAACCGGGCCGTTCCAGAATCCCCAGTCATTCACATCGGGATTCCACACGACCTGGGCCCATGGCGCCCACGGCGGTGGCGGCGGCATCGGCCGCGCCCACGGCGGGGGCATGCCATAGCCCGCCGGGCCGCCGTAGTTGTCGTCCCAGTCACGGCAGTTGTTCCAATTCTGGTAGGGACCCCAGCCCTGGTCCCACGCGTCGCCCGGGCACCAGTGGTGGTGATACGCGGGCGCGGGCGGGGGCGCGGCCTGGGCAGTACCCGAGGCGAGCCCCAGCATGGATGCGGCTATACCGCCGGCCGCCGCCGCGCCAATGCACAGGCGGCGCCACGGTCCTGTGTGTTGCGTGTTTGTATTCATGTCCGTCAGGCTTCCCGCTGAAAATGCGCACAAAACGCCATTTACCCTTTCGCAAAATTCAAATTTTATTCTCAGCTGGCACTTATATCCGCCTAACCTGTGCGGCCGCATATCACCTGGTCAAGCCCGTTCGGCAACGCTGCTAGAAATGCGCATTGCGAATGCGTTAATTGCACTGGCCGTCATTAATAGCGGCCCGCGACGGTGATGCACGGCTCGGTGGCACGGCCTCGTTGCGATCGCTCTGTGGGTCGGCCCGGGGCGCCCGACGGAACGGCCGCGCCCGGAAAAGCGGTGGCAATAACAGCGCCGCCGCGGTGGTTCATACTGGATGCAACACTTGGGCTTCCCACCCGGGCCCTCCGACAGCAAGGCAGAAGCGATGACGAGGTTGGACTCCGTCGAGAGGGCGGTTGCCGACATTGCGGCCGGTAAGGCCGTGATCGTCATCGACGACGAGGACCGCGAGAACGAAGGCGATCTGATCTTCGCCGCCGAAATGGCCACGCCGGAGATGGTGGCCTTCATGGTCCGCTACACCTCGGGATACCTGTGTGTGCCGCTGGACGGCGCGATCTGCGACCGGCTCGGGCTACTGCCGATGTACGCGGTGAACCAGGACAAACACGGCACCGCCTACACGGTCACCGTCGACGCGAAAAACGGCGTCGGCACCGGAATCTCGGCATCCGATCGCGCGACAACCATGCGGCTCTTGGCCGACCCCACCAGCGTCGCCGACGATTTCACCCGGCCCGGCCATGTGGTTCCGTTGCGCGCCAAGGACGGCGGCGTGTTGCGCCGGCCAGGCCACACCGAGGCGGCCGTGGACCTCGCCAGGATGGCGGGGCTGCAGCCCGCCGGGGCGATCTGCGAGATCGTCAGCCAGAAGGACGAGGGCTCGATGGCCCAGACCGACGAACTGCGGGTCTTCGCCGACGAACACGATCTCGCGCTGATCACCATCGCCGACCTGATCGAGTGGCGGCGCAAACACGAGAAGCACATCGAGCGGATCGCCGAGGCGCGGATCCCGACCCGGCACGGGGAGTTTCGCGCGATCGGCTACTCCAGCATCTACGAGGACGTCGAGCACGTGGCGCTGGTTCGCGGCGAGATCGCGGGGCCACACGCCGACGGCGACGACGTGTTGGTCCGGGTGCACTCGGAATGCTTGACCGGCGACGTCTTCGGTTCCCGTCGCTGCGACTGCGGGCCGCAACTCGACGCCGCGATGGCGATGGTGGCGCGCGAAGGGCGCGGCGTAGTGCTCTACATGCGCGGCCACGAGGGCCGCGGCATCGGCCTGATGCACAAGCTGCAGGCCTACCAGCTGCAAGACGCCGGCGCCGACACCGTGGACGCCAACCTCAAGCTCGGATTGCCCGCCGACGCAAGGGATTACGGGATAGGCGCGCAAATCCTCGTCGACCTCGGCGTCCGCTCGATGCGGCTGCTGACCAACAACCCGGCCAAGCGGGTCGGGTTGGACGGGTATGGGCTGCACATCATCGAGCGGGTGCCGCTTCCGGTGCGGGCCAACGCGGAGAACATCCGCTACCTGATGACCAAGCGCGACAAGATGGGTCACGACCTGGTTGGGCTGGACGACTTTCACGAATCGGTGCATCTGCCAGGGGAATTCGGCGGTGCTCTGTGAGGCGCGGCGCTAAATGAGTCCTGCCGCCGGCGTGCCGGAATTACCGGCGGTTGACGCGTCCGGTCTGCGGCTCGGCATCGTCGCAAGCACCTGGCACACCGAAATCTGCGATGCGCTGCTGGCCGGGGCCTGCAAAGCCGCCGCCGAATCGGGCATCGATGACCCCACGGTGGTGCGCGTGCTCGGGGCGATCGAGATTCCGGTGGTGGCGCAGCAGCTCGCCTCCAACCACGACGCCGTCATCGCCCTGGGCGTCGTGATCCGCGGCGAGACACCGCATTTCGAGTACGTCTGCGATTCGGTGACCCAGGGGCTGACCCGGGTCGCCCTCGATGCGTCGACGCCGGTCGCCAACGGGGTGCTGACCACGGACACCGAGGAACAGGCGCTGGCCCGGGCCGGGCTTCCGACCTCGGTCGAGGACAAAGGCGCTCAGGCCGTCGGGGCCGCCCTCACCGCGGCGCTGACCCTGCGCGACTTGCGCGCTCGGTCGTGACGTCGCCGCCGAAGGGGGAGCTTTGGGACGTCGAGGTGCGTCCCCACCGCTCGCCGTTGTTCATCTACTCCGCTGCGTTTATGATCGCCGCAGCACACATCGCGGTGGGCGTGCTGCTCAAGATGAGGTCCAGCGGGGTGATCTTCCAGACCTCCGACCAGGTGGCGATGGCCGTTCTGGGCCTGATCATTGCGGGCATCGTGTTGCTGTTCGCACGGCCCCGGCTGCGGGTGGGCCCGTCCGGGCTTTCGGTGCGAAACCTGTTGGGCTACCGGCTGATTCGTTGGCCGGAAGTGGTCGGTGTGTCGTTTCCGTCCGGTAGCCGCTGGGCGCGGATCGACCTGCCCGACGACGAGTACCTTCCGCTGATGGCGATCCAGGCCGCCGACAAGGAGCGCGCCGTCGACGCCATGGACACCGTTCGGTCGCTGCTGGCCAAATACCGTCCGGACCTGCCCTGAGCGCTATAGGATCGCCCGATGGCACGCCATCTGTGGGCGACCGGCGCGTCGGTGATCGCCGCGTTGGCGCTGACCGCGTGCGCGACATCGGTGACGGGCCGGGCCGTTCGGACCTCCGGTCCGCCACCGCCGGGGGTGCCGGCGCTGACGCACACCTCGATCTCGGCGCGTGACCTGCTGTTGCAGGACCGGGATAGGACTCCGCTCGGAACCGTGACCGCGACCGGGGTGGACGACAGCTACTTCACCAGCGCCCGGCCACCCGAATGCTTGGCGGCCCTGCTGTTCAAGGGTTCGCCGCTGCTACCCGCCGGCTCCTCGGCCCACGCGGAGTCGGCCTACCGGGTGGGCGGCCCGGCGTTGTATGCCGAGTCGGTCGACGTCTACGAGAATGCCCAGAAGACCCGCGCCGTGGTCTCGAAGGGCTTCGCCGCCCTGGCCCAGTGCCACGGCGATGCCGTCGGCGTGGCGCCCCTCGGGGAATTTCGGTCGATGCGGCTGAGCTTCTTCGGTACGACGGACGACGGTGTCCTGGTATGGACCATGACCCGGCCGGATTGGACCTGCGACTACGGGCTGGCGGTGGCCGCCAAGGTGGCCCTGATGCTGTCGGCCTGCGACACCAAGCCCGGGTTCCCGATGTCGGAGTGGGCGTCGAAACGACGCGCGTTGATCGACCGCCGGACCGTCTGACGACGACTACAACGGTTGACGTCGTTACGGCCTATTAGCCTGGGTACGTGCCAGATCCCGCAACGTATCGCCCCGCGCCCGGATCCATTCCGGTCGAACCGGGCGTCTACCGATTCCGGGACGTGCACGGGCGGGTCATCTACGTCGGCAAGGCCAAGAGCCTGCGCAGCAGGCTGACGTCATACTTCGCCGACGTCGCCGGCCTGCACCCGCGGACCCGGCAGATGGTGACCACGGCGGCCAAGGTCGAGTGGACGGTGGTCAACACCGAAGTCGAGGCGCTCCAGCTGGAATACAACTGGATCAAGGAGTTCGATCCGCGCTTCAACGTCCGCTACCGCGACGACAAGTCGTATCCGGTGTTGGCCGTCACCCTCAACGAGGAGTTTCCCCGGCTGATGGTCTATCGCGGGCCGCGGCGCAAGGGGGTTCGGTATTTCGGGCCGTACTCGCACGCGTGGGCCATCCGGGAAACGCTGGACCTGCTCACCCGGGTGTTCCCGGCCCGGACCTGTTCGGCCGGAGTGTTCAAGCGGCACAAGCAGATCGACCGCCCGTGCCTGCTCGGCTACATCGACAAATGTTCGGCGCCCTGCGTCGGCAGGGTCAGCGCCGAGCAGCATCGCCAGATCGTGGAGGACTTCTGCGACTTCCTGTCCGGCAAGACGGACCGCTTCGCCCGCGAGCTGGAACAGCAGATGAACGCCGCGGCCGAGCGATTGGACTTCGAGCGGGCCGCGCGGCTGCGCGACGACCTCGGCGCGCTCAAGCGGGCGATGGAAAAACAGGCCGTAGTCCTCGGCGACGGAACCGACGCCGACGTGGTCGCGTTCGCCGACGACGAGCTGGAAGCGGCGGTGCAGGTGTTCCACGTCCGCGGCGGCCGGGTCCGCGGCCAGCGCGGCTGGATCGTCGAAAAGTCGGGGGATCCCGGCGAATCCGGTGAGGAGCGGCTGGTCGAGCAGTTCCTGACCCAGTTTTACGGGGAGCAGGCCGAACTGGGGGGCGCGGCCGACGAATCCGCCAACCCGGTGCCCCGCGAGGTGCTGGTTCCGTGTCTGCCGTCCAACTCCGACGAGCTGTCCAGCTGGCTGTCGGGCCTGCGCGGTTCGCGGGTCACGCTGCGGGTGCCGCGGCGCGGGGACAAGCGCGCACTGGCCGAAACCGTGCAGCGCAACGCGAAAGACGCGCTGCAGCAACACAAGCTGAAGCGGGCCGGCGACTTCAACGCCAGATCGGCTGCGCTGCAGAACATTCAGGACGCCCTGGGCCTGCCCGACGCGCCGCTGCGCATCGAATGCGTGGACATCAGCCACGTGCAGGGCACCGACGTGGTGGGCTCGCTGGTGGTGTTCGAGGACGGGCTGCCGCGCAAATCCGATTACCGGCATTTCGGCATCCGGGAGGCCGCGGGCCGGGGCCGCTCGGACGACGTCGCCTCCATCGCCGAGGTGACGCGGCGCCGGTTCGCGCGGCACCTGTCCGAGCAGAACGACCCGAATCTGCTTTCCGCGGAAGGAAAGTCGCGCCGGTTCGCCTACCCGCCGAATCTCTATGTCGTTGACGGCGGCGCGCCGCAGGTCAACGCGGCCAGCGCCGTGCTCGACGAGCTCGGCGTCACCGACGTCGCGGTGATCGGCCTGGCCAAGCGGCTGGAGGAGATCTGGGTGCCCTCGGAGCCGGACCCGATCATCATGCCGCGCAACAGCGAGGGGCTCTACCTGCTGCAGCGCGTGCGCGACGAGGCGCACCGGTTCGCCATTGCCTACCATCGCAGCAAGCGATCGAAGCGAATGACCGCCTCAGCGCTGGATTCGGTGCCAGGATTGGGAGAACATCGCCGCAAGGCGCTGGTAACCCATTTCGGATCGATAGCCCGGCTCAAGGAGGCCACCGTCGACCAGATCACCGCCGTTCCGGGCATCGGCGTGGCCACCGCCACCGCCGTCCTCGAGGCGCTGCGACCCGAACAGACCGGGGTCGCGGAATGACGAGCCAAGGCGAGTTCACCGATAACCACGCGGGTGACGGTGCGGCCGGCATCGACGTCGTGCTGGTGACGGGGCTCTCGGGCGCCGGGCGGGGTACGGCGGCCAAGGTCCTCGAGGACCTCGGGTGGTACGTGGCCGACAACCTGCCTCCCCAGCTGATCACCCGGATGGTCGATTTCGGGCTGGCGGCCGGTTCGCGGATCACCCAGCTGGCGGTGGTGATGGACGTGCGGTCGCGCGGCTTCACCGGTGACCTCGACGAGGTGCGCAACGAGCTGGCCACCCGCAACATCAGCCCGCGGGTGGTGTTCATGGAGGCGTCCGACGACATGCTGGTGCGCCGCTACGAACAGAACCGCCGCAGCCACCCGCTGCAGGGCGCGCAGACCCTGGCCGAGGGCATCGCCGCCGAGCGCAGGATGCTGGCGCCGGTCCGCGCCACCGCCGACCTGATCATCGACACGTCGACGCTCTCGGTGCGCGGGTTGCGGGAGAGCATCGAGCGCGCGTTCGGCGGCGAGATCGGCGCGTCCACCAGCGTGACCCTGGAGTCCTTTGGCTTCAAGTACGGCCTGCCGATGGACGCCGACATGGTGATGGACGTGCGCTTCCTGCCCAATCCCCACTGGGTCGACGATCTGCGCCCCCTCACCGGGCAACATCCGGCGGTGCGCGATTACGTGTTGAGCCAGCCCGGCGCGGCGGAGTTCCTCGACGCTTACCATCGATTGCTAAACCTGGTCGTCGACGGCTACCGCCGGGAGGGCAAGCGCTACATGACCGTGGCCATCGGCTGCACCGGCGGCAAGCACCGCAGCGTGGCGATCGCCGAGGCGTTGATGCAGCTGCTGGGCAGCAACCCGCAGCTGGTGGTGCGGGTGCTGCACCGGGATCTGGGTCGCGAATGAGCTCACCGGCAAACCAAGGCATCGTCGCGCTGGGGGGCGGCCACGGCTTGTACGCCACGCTGTCCGCGGCGCGCCGGCTGACGCCCCATGTCACCGCGGTGGTCACGGTCGCCGACGACGGTGGCTCGTCGGGCCGGCTGCGCAGCGAACTGGACGTGGTCCCGCCGGGCGACCTGCGAATGGCGTTGGCGGCGTTGGCATCTGACAGCCCATACGGGCGGCTGTGGGCGACCATCCTGCAGCATCGATTCGGCGGCACCGGCGCCCTGGCCGGCCACCCGATCGGCAACCTGCTGCTGGCCGGCCTCAACGAGGTGCTGGCCGACCCGGTCGCCGCTCTCGACGAGCTGGGACGCATCCTCGGCGTCAAGGGCCGGGTGCTGCCGATGTGCCCGATCGCGCTGCAGATCGAGGCCGACGTGTCCGGTCTGGAAACCGACCCGCGCATGTTCCGGCTGATCCGCGGCCAGGTGGCGATCGCGACCACGCCCGGCAAGGTGCGGCGGGTGCGCCTTATGCCGGACAACCCGCCGGCGACCCGGCAGGCCGTCGACGCCATCATGGCCGCCGACCTGGTGGTGCTGGGCCCGGGGTCGTGGTTCACCAGCGTGATCCCGCACGTGCTGGTGCCAGGCCTGGCGGCGGCGCTGCGGGCCACCAGCGCGCGGCGGGCGCTGGTGCTCAACCTGGTGGCCGAGCCGGGGGAGACGGCCGGGTTCTCGGTGGAGCGCCATCTGCACGTGCTGGCCCAGCACGCGCCCGGGTTCACCGTGCACGACATCATCATCGACGCCGAACGGGTGCCCAGCGAGCGCGAGCGTGAGCAACTGCGCCGCACCGCAACGCTGTTACAAGCCGAGGTCCACTTCGCCGACGTGGCCAGACCTGGTACACCTTTACATGACCCGGGGAAGCTTGCGGCGGCGCTGGACGGGGTCCGAGGGGGACAGAAAAGCCCCGAAACCCCTTCGACCAAGACCACCACCGAGATTCGGGTCGACGGTGAAAGTCCAGAGGCCGGCGTGAACCGACCGGCCGCCAGCGGACCGAGGGGTGACGACGCGTGGCGATGACGACCGAAGTCAAGGACGAGCTGAGCCGCCTGGTAGTGAAGTCGGTCAGCGCGCGTCGCGCCGAGGTCACATCCCTGCTGCGGTTCGCCGGCGGTTTGCACATCGTGGGGGGCCGGGTCGTCGTCGAGGCCGAGGTGGACCTGGGCAACATCGCGCGCCGGCTGCGCAAGGACATCTTCGAGCTCTACGGCTACAACGCCGTCGTTCATGTCTTGTCGGCCAGCGGGATTCGCAAGAGCACCCGCTACGTGCTGCGGGTGGCCAACGACGGCGAGGCGCTGGCACGCCAGACCGGGCTGCTCGACATGCGGGGGCGCCCGGTGCGCGGGCTGCCGGCCCAGGTGGTCGGCGGCAGCATCGCCGACGCCGAGGCGGCGTGGCGGGGGGCGTTTCTGGCGCACGGTTCGCTGACCGAGCCGGGGCGTTCGTCGGCCCTGGAGGTCAGCTGCCCGGGCCCGGAGGCGGCGCTGGCCCTGGTGGGCGCGGCGCGCCGGCTGGGGGTCAGCGCCAAGGCCCGTGAGGTGCGCGGCGCCGACCGGGTGGTGGTGCGCGACGGCGAGGCGATCGGCGCGTTGCTGACCCGGATGGGCGCCCAGGACACCCGCCTGGTTTGGGAGGAGCGCCGGATGCGCCGCGAGGTGCGGGCGACGGCCAACCGGTTGGCCAACTTCGACGACGCCAACCTGCGCCGCTCGGCGCGCGCCGCCGTCGCGGCGGCCGCCCGGGTGGAGCGCGCGCTGCAAATACTCGGTGACAGCGTCCCCGACCACTTGGCCTCGGCCGGCAAGCTGCGCGTCGAGCACCGCCAGGCCTCCCTCGAGGAGCTCGGCCGCCTCGCCGACCCGCCGATGACGAAAGACGCTGTGGCCGGGCGCATTCGGCGCCTGCTGTCCATGGCCGACCGCAAAGCCAAGGTCGACGGCATCCCGGACACCGAGTCGGCGGTGACGCCGGACCTATTGGAGGATGCCTGATCGCGGGCTAACGTTCCCGGCATGAAGCGGCTTTCGAGTGTCGATGCGGCGTTTTGGTCTGCCGAAACTGCGGGCTGGCACATGCATGTCGGAGCGCTGGCGATCTGTGATCCCAGCGACTGCGACTACAGCTTTGCCCGACTGCGCGAAATGCTCATCGAGCGGCTGCCCGAGTTGCCGCAGTTGCGTTGGCGGGTCACCGGCGCGCCCCTCGGGCTGGACCGGCCGTGGTTCGTCGAGGACGAGGAACTCGACATCGACTTCCACCTCCGCCGCATCGGCGTACCCGCTCCGGGCGGCCGCTGCGATCTCGAGGAGCTGGTGGGCCGGCTGATGTCCTACAAGCTGGACCGCTCCCGGCCGCTGTGGGAGCTGTGGGTGATCGAGGGGGTCGAGGGCGACCGGATCGCGACCCTGACCAAGATGCACCACGCCATCGTCGACGGGGTGTCCGGCGCCGGGTTGGGTGAAATCCTTTTGGACGTCACGCCGGAACCTCGCCCGCCGTCGCGGGAGGAGGCGGTCGGGTCGCTGGTGGGATTTCAGCTTCCCGGGCTGGAGCGGCGCGCGCTGGGCGCGCTCATCAACCTGGGTGTCAAGACGCCGTTCCGCGTGGCCCGCCTGCTCGAGCAGACGGTGCGCCAGCAGGTCGCCGCGTTGAGCGTCAGCAGCAAGCCGCCGGGTTACTTCGAGGCGCCCAAGACCCGGTTCAACGCGTCGGTCTCGCCGCACCGGCGGGTTACCGGTTGCCGCGTCGAGCTGGCCCGGGCCAAGGCCGTCAAGGACGCCTACGGCGTCAAGCTCAACGACGTGGTGCTGGCATTGGTGGCCGGCGCGGCCCGCGAATACCTGGAGAAGCGTGGTGAGCTGCCGGCCAAGCCGCTCATCGCGCAGATCCCGGTGTCAACCCGGACCGACCAGAGCAAGAGCGACGTCGGGAACCAGATCGGCTCGATGACCGCGTCCCTAGCCACCGACATCGAAGACCCGGCCGAGCGGCTGCTGACCATCCACGAAAGCACCCAGAGCGCCAAGTTGATGGCCGAGGCGCTGTCGGCGCATCAGATCATGGGCCTGACCGAGACCACACCGCCCGGGCTGCTGCACCTGGCCGCGCGGGCCTACACGGCGACCGGGCTGTCGCGAAACCTCGCGCCCATCAACCTGGTTGTGTCCAACGTCCCGGGCCCGCAGTTCCCGCTGTACATGGCGGGTGCCAGGCTGGATTCGCTGGTGCCGCTCGGGCCGCCCATCATGGACGTGGCGCTGAACATCACCTGCTTCTCCTATACCGACTACCTGGACTTCGGGTTCGTGACCACGCCCGAGGTGGCCAACGACATCGACGAGATGGCCGACGCGATGGAACCGGCGCTGACCGAGCTCGAAAAGGCCGCGGCGCTGAGCGGCTAGCGGCGATCGCGAGGGCGGCGGAGCCGGGCGAAGCGGGTCGCCGCCATCGGGGCTACTCGCGCTCGGGCGGATTCGTCGAGTACACCCACGACAAGAACCGCGCCACGGCTTCGGCGGATCGGTGCGCCCGCGGGGAACTGAAAATGTCGAAAGCGTGTTGGGCGTGCGGTAATTCGGCGTAGGCAACGGGGGACTTCGACACCGCCCGCAATTCGTCGACGAACTCCTGCGCCTCGCCGACCGGGATCAGGGAATCGTCGTGGCCGTGCAGGACGAAGAAGGGTGGCGCGTCGGCCCGCAGCCGCCGGATCGGCGACGCATCGACGAAGATGTCGCGGCGCTCGGCGATTTCCTGCTTCACGACGAACTTTTCCAGCAGCCACACGAATTCGGGGCGGCCGTCGCCCTCGGTGGAGAACCAGTCGTAGCGCCCGTAGACCGGGACCGCGGCGACCACCGACGTGTCGGCGTCTTCGAAGCCGGGCTGATATTTCGGGTCGTTGGCGGTCAGCGCCGCCAGCGCGCACAGGTGGCCCCCGGCGGACCCGCCGGTGATCGCGACGAAGTCGGGATCCCCGCCGTAGCGGGCGATGTTCTCCTTGACCCAGGCCAGCGCGCGCTTGACGTCGACGATGTGGTCGGGCCAGGTGTGCACGGGCGACACGCGGTAGCCGATGGACACGCACACCCATCCCCGGGCGGCCAGGTGGCTCATCAGCGGGTAGGCCTGCGGACGGCGCATGCCGATCACCCAGGCGCCGCCGGGCACTTGGAGCAGCACCGGCGCCTTGCCGTCGCGCGGCAGGTCGCGGCGGCGCCAGATGTCGGCCAGGTTGGCCCTGCCGTGCGGGCCGTAGGACACCACGTTGGTCTTCTCGACATAGCGCCGGCGCGCCACCGTGTTGCCCAGGGGCAGGTTGCGCCGCCCGCTGCGGGTGGGTTTGGTGTGGGGCAGGTCGCTCAGCGCCTCGGCGTAGTCGTCCCCGAGCTGGTCGCGCAGCCCTGCCTCCAGCACGGGACCGGGGGTGGTGACGCCGCGGTAGCGGATCGCCCCGAGGATGGCCCAGGACGCGGCCGTCAGGGCCAGCGCCGCCTTTCCCTGTCGTCCGGCGAAGTCGCCGCGGCGCCCGCGCCGCAACGCGTCCAGCAGCGAGGCGGAGAAGTAAATGCCGGGCACCTCCGACGTCGGCCAGCCGAACCAGAACACCAAGACGGTGGTGTAGCCCTTGCGGGCCAGCGGGCGTAATCCGTTGGCGGCGTTGGCCAATTCGACCGCCGCGCGCAGCAGCGGCCGGGGCCTCCGGATTTTCGCTGTCAGCCGCATCAGCCGCTGACCCGCGCCTGCAGTTCGGCGCGCAGGATCTTGCCGGTGTTGCCGCGGGGGAGTTCGTCGAGCACCGTTATCTCGCGCGGCACCTTGTAGTTGGCCAGGTTTTCCCGCACGTGTTGTTTGAGCGTGTCCGGGGTGGCCTGGGCGCCCTGGGTCAGCACCACGAACGCCGCCAACCGCTGGCCGTACTGCTCGTCGTCCACGCCGATCACCGCGGCCTCCGCCACCTCGGGATGGGCCGCCAGCGTCTTTTCCACCTCGATGGGGTAGACGTTCTCTCCGCCGGAGACGATCATCTCGTCGTCGCGGCCGACGACGAACAGCCGCCCGGCCTCGTCCAGGTACCCGACGTCACCCGACGACATGAATCCGGCGTGGAAATCTTTGGTGGCACCCGAGGTGTATCCCGCGAACTGGGTGTCGTTGCGGACATAAATGGTGCCGACCTCGCCGGACGGCAGTTCGTTGAATTCGGAGTCCAGGATCCGGATTTCGGTCCCGCCCGCCGGGCGGCCGGCGGTGTCGGGCGCCGCGCGCAGGTCCTGCGGGGTGGCGGTGGCGATCATGCCGGCCTCGGTGGCGTTGTAGTTGTTGTAGATCACGTCGCCGAACTGGTCCATGAACGCGATGACGACATCGGGCCGCATCCGCGAGCCGGAAGCCGCGGCGAAGCGTAATGACTTGCAGCTGTATCGGTTTCGCACGTCGGCGGGGAGCTCCATGATGCGGTCGAACATCACCGGTACCACGGCAAGGCCCGTCGCCCGGTGGCGATCGATAAGATCCAGCGTCGCCTCTGGGTCGAATTTGCGCCGGGTGACCACCGTGCAGGCCATCGACGCGGCGAATACCAGCTGCGAAAATCCCCACGCGTGGAACATCGGCGCCACGATCACGATCGGCTCCTCCGCGCGCCACGGCGTGCGGTCCAGGATCGCCTTGAGCGTGCCGATGCCGGCGTTACCACCGGTTTGGTTGGCGCCCTTGGGGGTTCCGGTGGTGCCGGAGGTGAGCAGGATCATCCGGCCCTTGCGGCCGCTGCGGTCGGGCCGTTGCCCGCCGTGGTCGGCGATGAGCTTCTCCACCGTGAGTTCGTGCTGCCCGTCGGTCCAGGCCACGATGCGGGTGGCGTCCGGCCGGTCGGCCAGCGCGCGGTCCACCGTCTCGGTGAACTCCTCGTCGTAGATGACCGCCTCGACGCCCTCGCGGTTGACCACCTCGGCCAGCGCGGGCCCGGCGAACGACGTGTTGAGCAGCACGATGTCGGAGCCGATCCGGTTGGCGGCCACCAACGACTCGACGAAACCGCGGTGATTGCGGCACATGATCCCGACAACCTTCGGCATTCCGGCCGATGAGCCGGGAAGACCCTGTTGCAGCGCCGCTGCCAGCGCGTTGATCCGCTCGTCGAGCTGCCGCCACGTCAGCGTGCCCAGCTCGTCGATCAGCCCGGGGCGGTCGGGGCAGCGCTGCGCCGCGCCGGCGAAACCAGAAGTGATGCCGATGCCTTCGCGGCGCATGGCGGCGGCGATCCTCAGGTAGCGGTCGGGCCGCATCGGCGCGATCATGCCGGCGCGGCTCAGGGTGGTGATGACCCCGAGGGCCTGATTGATGCGAGATGCCATGGCTCAGCCCAGAATCGGGAAGCGACGCTTGTCGGCGAGCTTGGTGAGGGCCTCCTGCATCACGGACCGTACGTGTTCGTCGACCTCGTCGACGTCTGGGTCGTCGCCGAACTCGGCGGTGATGTCGATCGGGTCGAGCACCTGCGTCACGATCTTGGTGGGCAACGGCAGGTTCGGCGGTATCACGGCGCTGAACCCGAATGGGAAGCCGAACGAGACCGGCATGATGGCGCTGCGCAGCAAGCGCTTTATGCCCAGCCGCTCGGCCAGCCACGTGCCGCGGGACAGATAGAGCTGGGTCTCCTGGCCGCCGATGGACACCGCGGGCACGATGGGCACGCCGGCCTCGATCGCCGTGCGGACGTATCCCTTGCGCCCGTTGAAGTCGATGACGTTCTCCGAGAAGGTGGGCCGGTAGGCGTCGTAGTCGCCGCCGGGAAAGACGATCACGACGCCGCCGGATCGCAGGGCCCTGGCCGCGTTTTCCCGGCTGGCCCGGATGTAGCCGGTGCGCCGGAAGAACGAGCCGGTAGGGCCGGTCATGAGGATGTCGTGGCTGAGCGTGTAGACCGGCCGGTCGTAGCCGAACTTCTCGTAGAAGTGGACGGTGAAGATCGGGACGTCCATCGGAAACATGCCGCCGGAGTGGTTGGCGACCACCAGCGCTCCGCTCACCGGGAAGGAATCCAGGCCGTGCACCTCGGAGCGGAAGTACGTCCTCAAGAAGGGCCGCAGCACACCCATCAAGCGCTGGGTGAGGCCGGGATCGAATTTTTCGATGTCGCCCATGTCCGGGCTGTCGCTGTCCGTCACGTTCCTCCCTCAACGCTTGCGAGGCCGCATTGCCTCGCGAGTCACTCGATGGTAGCGACCGGGCCCTGAGCGTTTTCCCGGCCCGCCAGGCAAACGAGGGGTTGCTCGCCGCCGTCGGTGGCGCCGGCCTGACTCCGGGGCTATTGTTACCCCCTGCCAAGCACCCGATCCCAGCCGAGAGAGACGAGATGGACGTCGCCGGTTTGTCCGACGAGCGCGATACTCGCTCGGTCGCTGGGCACAGGTCGAACAGCGCTCGCGACAGACGCGGGCGCGGGCTCCACAGCAGCGCCGTCCACTCCGGACCGGCCAACGTACGTCAAGGAGGAGCTATGGCTTCGATGACGGTGCACCGGCCCGCCGGTGATGTGGAGCCCTCGGCCACGGTCGCCGAGACGGCGGATCAGCTCCAAGCCAGCTACTTCCTACGGCTGCTCGCGCAGAGTCGCCGCCACGTGGACCACCGCATCGGCGAATGCCACAAGGCCATCGCGATCGCGGAAGCCGCCGGCGACACCGACGGCGCCGGTAGCCTTCGGCGGATGGCCCGTCTCGAGGAACAGGACCGCCAGACCCTGGACGGCCTGATCGAAAACCTGCGCCGGCGGTTCCCCGTCCGGGCGCCGGGCGGGCCTGCCCACCTGCCGCGCAGGGCGCGCCCCGCGGTCCGCTAGGGCCGCTTCACCGCATTCAATCACGCGGCGCTCCAACGATTTTCGGCTTCTGGCCAACCCCGTTCGGGTTGGTGGATACATTGGTATTGGCCACTGGTTTCACCTCCGAAAGCGAATGAGGCCACCCATGGGATTCATGTCACCGGAGCTTCCGGACGTCGACCCGGATACTTGGCAGGCGCAGCCACGGTCGACGCGGCTGCAGATCGCGACCAGGCACTGGGCGGAACACGGCTTTGGTACGCCCTATGCGGTGTATCTGCTGTATCTGATGAAGATCGCCCTGTACGTGGCCGTTCCCGCCGCGATCATCTCGCTCACCCCCGGCCTGGGCGGGCTTGGGCGCATCGGCGACTGGTGGACGCAACCGATCGTGTATCAGAAGTTCATCGTGTTCACGCTGCTGTTCGAGGTCCTGGGCTTTGGCTGCGGATCCGGGCCGCTGACCGGGCGGTTCATGCCGCCGGTCGGCGGCTTCCTGTACTGGTTGCGTCCCAACACGATTCGGCTACCCGCGTGGCCTGGCAAGGTTCCGTTCACCAGCGGCGACACCCGCACCGTCGTCGACGTCGCCCTGTATGCCGTCGTCTTGATCGGCGGCGGGTGGGCGTTGCTGGCGCCGGGCCCGCTGATCGACCCCGTTCGGGTGTTGCCGACGATCGTGGCCCTGGCGATCTTGGGTCTGCGGGACAAAACCATCTTCCTGGCCGCCCGCGGTGAACACTACTGGCTGAAGCTGATCGTGTTCTTCTTCCCGTTCACCGATCAGATCGCCGCCTTCAAGATCATCATGCTCGGATTGTGGTGGGGTGCAGCAACTTCCAAGCTCAACCATCACTTTCCCTACGTGGTGTCAGTGATGACCAGCAACAACGCGCTGCTGCGCAGCAAGCTGTTCAACCCGGTCAAGCACATGCTCTACATCGACCACGTCAACGACCTGCGGCCCTCCTGGCTGCCGAAGGCGATGGCCCACGTCGGCGGCACCACCGCCGAATTCCTGGTTCCGGGGATTTTGGTGTTCGTCGCCGATGGGCAACCATGGCGGTGGTTCCTGATCGGCTTCATGGTGATCTTCCACCTCAACATCCTCTCCAACCTGCCGATGGGAGTGCCGTTGGAGTGGAACGTGTTCTTCATCTTCTCCCTGTTCTATTTGTTCGGCCACTACGGCGCGATCCACGCCGTCGACCTCTCCTCGCCGCTGCTGCTGGCCATCCTGATCGTCGCGCTCGCCGTGCTGCCGATCGCGGGAAACATGTTCCCCCAAAAGATTTCGTTCCTACCGGCGATGCGGTACTACGCCGGTAACTGGGCCACCAGCGTGTGGTGCTTCCGCGCGGGCGCCGAGGACAAGATCGAGGCCAACATCGTCAAAAGCTCCGCGCTCGTGGTCAATCAGCTGGCCAAGCTCTACGACGCCAAGACGGCGGAGATCATGAGCGACAAGACGTCCGCCTTCCGGGCGATGCATACGCATGGCAGGGCGCTCAACGGCCTATTGCCCCGTGCTTTGGGCGGAGAAGCCAACGAGGCCGACTACAGCGTGCGCGAGGGCGAGATCGTCGCCGGCCCCCTGGTGGGTTGGAACTTCGGCGAAGGCCACCTGCACAACGAGCAGCTGCTGGAGGCGGTGCAGCGGCGCTGCCACTTCGAGGACGGCGACGTCCGTGTCATCGTGCTGGAGGGCCAGCCGATTCACATCCAGAGGCAGTGGTACCGCATCCTCGACGCCAAGGCCGGGGTGATCGAGAGCGGCTACGTCGAGGTCTCGGACATGCTCAGCCGCCAGCCGTGGCCCGAACCCGGCGACCGGTTCCCCGTCCACGTCACCACTTCCCGCGCCACGCGATGACTGTCGATGTCTAACGCGGTGGTCGTCGGGGCAGGGCCCAACGGCCTGGCCGCCGCGATCCACCTCGCCCGCCACGGCATCGACGTGCAGGTGCTGGAGGCTCGCGACACGCCCGGCGGGGGAGCGCGTTCGGGTGAGCTGACGGTGCCCGGAGTCATCCACGACCACTGCTCGGCGGCGCACCCGATGGGCGTGGGTTCGCCGTTCTGGCAAGAGATCGACCTGCAAAGCTATGGGTTGGCGTGGAAGTGGCCCGAAATTGACTGCGCGCACCCGCTCGACGACGGCACCGCCGGCGTGCTGTACCACTCGATCGAGGAGACCGCGGCGGGCATGGGACCCGACGCCACCCGGTGGCGGCGCGCCTTCGGGGACCTCACGGCGGGATTCGATCAGCTGGCGCAGGATTTCTTTCGCCCGGTGATCCATGTGCCGCGCCACCCGGTTCACCTGGCCGCGTTCGGGCCGCGCGCGCTGCTGCCGGCGACCGTGCTGGCCCGCTGGTTTCGCACCGAGCAGGCGCGCGCGGTGTTCGGCGGCGCGTCCGCGCACATGTTCACCCGGCTGGACCGACCGCTGACCGCCGCCATGGGCCTGATGTTCTTGGCCGGTGGGCAGCGCTACGGGTGGCCGGTGGCCGAAGGCGGATCCGGCTCGATCATCGCCGCTCTGGTGGCCGCCCTCGAAGCGCACGGCGGCACCGTCACCACCGGAGTGAGCGTCGCAGGGCGCAAGGACGTCCCCGACGCCGACATCGTCATGCTCGACCTCAGCCCGGCCGGCGCGCTGAGGATCTACGGCGATGACATGCCGGCACGAATCCGGCGGTCCTATCGGCGCTACCGCCAGGGCTCGTCGGCGTTCAAGGTGGACTTCGCCGTCGAGGGCGACATCCCGTGGACCAACCCCGACTGCCGGCGGGCCGGCACGGTCCATCTCGGCGGCACGTTCGCCGAGACCGCCGACACCGAACGTCAACGCGCACAAGGCATCATGGCGCGGCGCCCGTTCGTCCTCGTCGGGCAGCAGTACCTCGCCGACCCGTCGCGGTCGGCGGGCGACGTCCACCCGATATGGGCCTATGCGCACGTTCCGTTCGGCTATACCGGCGACGCCACCGCCGCCGTCGTCGGCCAGATCGAGCGGTTCGCCCCCGGCTTCCGCGACCGCGTCATCGCGACCGTCAGCACGGGAACCGCGGAGCTAGAGGCCTACAACCCCAATTACATCGGCGGCGACATCATCGGCGGCGCGAACGACGGGTTGCAGGTCATCCTTCGCCCGCGGGTCGCCGTCAACCCGTACGCGACCGGCGTGCCGGGCGTCTACCTGTGTTCACAATCCACGCCGCCGGGGGCCGGCATCCACGGCCTGTGCGGCTATCACGCCGCCGAGTCGGCGCTGGGATGGCTGCGCAAGCGAGGGTCGGCGCGAGTCAAACCCGTGTAGCCGAACCGTGACAGAGACTTGATCGAATCGCTAACGCGCCCTGGCGCTTCCGCAGTTCACGCCCCCTACCATCACTATTACAACGATGTCAGTTAAAAGGGACTGGGGCCATGCGTGCGGTTGTGCGGTGTGTTCTTGCGGTGAGCGTGATCGGTGCGAGTGTGGTCGCAAAGCCCGCCGACGTGAGCCTGGCCGCGGCGAACCAGCCGTATGGCTTGGTCGTCGCCTCGGTGCTACCGGCGCGCGGCGCCCTGGTGGGTGTGGCGCATCCCGTGGTGGTGACGTTCCGGGCGCCAGTCAACAATCGGCACGCGGCCGAGCGCGCCATCGACGTCAAATCCGCGCCCGCGATGACCGGCAGGTTCGAATGGCTTGACAGCGACGTGGTGCGGTGGGTTCCTGACCGCTTCTGGCCGGCGCACAGCACGGTGGCGCTGTCGGTGGGCAACGTGCACTCGGAGTTTCAGACCGGCCCCGCCGTCGTCGGTGTGGCCAAGATCTCCGATCACACGTTCACCGTGACCATCGACGGGCTCGAGGCGGGACCGCCGACTTCGTTGCCGGCGCCGCACCACCGGCCCCACTGGGGAGAACAAGGCGTGATGCCGGCCTCGATGGGCAGGCCGGACTACCCGACGCCCGTCGGCTCTTACACCGTCTTGTCCAAGGACCGCATGGTGATCATGGACTCAAGCAGCGTCGGCATTCCCGTCGACGATCGCGACGGGTACCGGATCCCGGTGGATTACGCCGTCCGTATCACCGGCCGGGGCCTCTACGTGCATTCGGCGCCCTGGGCCGTCAATGCGATGGGGCTGGACAACGTCAGCCACGGCTGCATCAGCCTGAGCCCCGAGGACGCCGAGTGGTACTTCAACAGGGTCAGTGTCGGCGACCCGGTGATCGTCGAGGAATAGCAGCGTAGGCGCTCCGCCAGAGCTGTTGCGGCGCAGTGCTTCTCACTGGACGGCCTGATCGCCTGTCGCGCAAACGGAACGGACCCGCCGGGAGCAATCCAGCGGGTCCGTATCGCGGGGAAGCGGATGGGCTCAGCGCGCACCCGAAGGACCGGGCCGAATCGGCTGACCGGCCACCGGGCCGCCGGCCGGCACCGGACCGGTCGGTTCACCCTTGCCGGTCCCAGCCATGTCGATGATCGGAGCGCCGGCCGGTGCAGCACCGTCCAGGGGGCCACCGGCAAGCGCAATCAGCGGAGCACCAACTGGCACCACCGGCACCGGTGCACCGACCGGGACCGGCGCGCCCACCGGCACTGGCGCGCCGACCGGCACCGGCGCACCGACCGGCACCGGTGCACCGACGGGCACTGGCGCGCCGACCGGCACCGGTGCACCGACGGGCACCGGTGCACCGACGGGCACTGGCGCACCGACCGGGACCGGCGCACCAGCCGGGACCGGCGGCCCCAATGCAATCAGCGGAGCGCCGGCCGGCACCACGGGAACGGGCCCGGGCGCAACCAGGGGAACACCGGACATGTCGTTGAGCGGAGCGCTGGCCGTGCAGACGGGCGCCGCGGGCGTTCCGCCGGGACCTGCCGGTCCGGTGCCCGCCGGTCCGCCGGCCGCGGGCGCCCCACCGGCGACCACCGGCCCGCCGGCCGCGGGCGCCCCACCGGCGACCACCGGTCCGCCGGCCGCGGGCGCCCCACCGGCGACTATCGGGCCGGCCGCCGGCGCCCCAGCCTCGCCCGACAGTCCCTGAACGCACGCGTAGCCGCCGGTTTTCAGCGGGGCGGCTACCGCATCCGGGCTCATCGCTATGGCGGCCCCGCACAATCCGGCGATGGTTGCGCCAACTTTGACGTTGAACCGATCGAAGACCGTCATCGACGTCGACTCCTTAAGCACTCAGTGTTTCCGCAATCAAATGGTCAGCAGAACCGCATAGCCCTACCGCAGTCGTGTCGAATGTATGGCTCGTTATTGCTATTCGACACGCGACGATTGCGCGGCTTATAGAACCGATACAAAGGAGACATGCTCCGGTTACCGCAGCCGTGTGAACCCCGGGTACCGCGGGCGGGACTCTTGACCGGCGGGCGGTGAAGCACGTCACTGATCTAGGCTGGCGACGAGCGCTGATCAGCGGACTCGAAGACATTACGAAGACAGGGAGAGACAAGTGACGGTCCGAGTTGGCATTAACGGCTTCGGTCGAATCGGACGCAACTTTTATCGAGCGTTGCTGGCGCAGCAGCAGCAGGGCGGCGCCGATATCGAGGTGGTGGCGGTCAACGACATCACCGACAACGCCACGCTGGCGCACCTGCTGAGGTTCGACTCGATTTTGGGTCGGTTGCCCTACGACGTGAGCCTGGAGGGCGAGGACTCCATCGTGGTGGGCAGCGCCAAGATCAAGGCGCTCGCGGTGCGGGAGGGTCCGGCGGCGATGCCGTGGAGCGACCTGGGTGTTGACGTGGTGGTGGAGTCCACGGGGCTGTTCACCAATGCGGCGAAGGCCAAGGGCCACCTGGAGGCCGGCGCCAAGAAGGTGATCATCTCCGCGCCGGCGACGGATCCCGACATCACGATCGTGTTGGGGGTCAACGACGACAAGTACGACGGCAGCCAAAACATCATCTCCAACGCGTCGTGCACGACGAACTGTTTGGCGCCGCTGGCCAAGGTGCTCCATGACGAGTTCGGCATCGTCAAGGGCCTGATGACCACCATCCACGCCTACACCCAGGACCAGAACTTGCAGGACGGGCCGCACAAGGACCTGCGCCGGGCGCGGGCCGCGGCGCTGAACATCGTGCCGACCTCGACGGGGGCGGCCAAGGCGATCGGGTTGGTGATGCCCGAGCTCAAGGGCAAGTTGGATGGGTATGCCTTGCGGGTGCCGGTCCCGACCGGGTCGGTGACCGATTTGACCGCCGAGTTGTCCAAGTCCGCGGGGGCCGAGGAGATCAATGCCGCGTTCAAGGCGGCCGCCGAGGGTCGGCTCAAGGGCATCTTGAAGTACTACGACGCCCCGATCGTCTCGAGCGACATCGTCACCGATCCGCACAGCTCGATCTTTGACTCGGGCCTGACCAAGGTGATCGACAACCAGGCCAAGGTGGTGTCCTGGTATGACAATGAATGGGGCTACTCCAACCGCCTCGTCGACCTCGTCGACCTGGTCGGCAAGTCCCTGTAACCGTGGCCTCTTCCGCGTCGTCCCTGCCCACGCTCGAAGACCTTCTGGCCGAAGGAGTTTCAGGGCGGGGCGTGCTGGTGCGCTCCGACCTGAACGTCCCGCTCGACTTCGATGCTGGGGGAGCGGCTGAAATCACCGACCCCGGTCGCATCACCGCGTCGGTGCCCACGCTGCAGGCGCTGCTCGAGGCCGGCGCCAAAGTGGTCGTCACCGCGCACCTGGGCCGTCCCAAGGGCGGACCCGACCCGAAGCTGTCGCTGGCACCCGTCGCCGCCGCGCTCGGCGAACAGCTCGGCCGGCACGTGCAACTGGCCGGCTCCGATCAGTCCCGAGTCGTCGGCACCGACGCGCTCGCCCGCGCCGAGGGGCTGACCGACGGCGACATCCTGCTGCTGGAAAACATCCGCTTCGACGCCCGCGAAACCAGCAAGGACGACGGCGAGCGGTTGGCGCTGGCCAGGCAACTGGCCGAATTGGTCGGGCCCACGGGGGCTTTCGTCTCCGACGGCTTCGGGGTGGTGCACCGCAAGCAGGCGTCGGTGTACGACGTCGCCACCCTGCTGCCGCACTACGCCGGCACCCTGGTGGCCGAGGAGATCGAGGTGCTGGAGAAGCTGACCAGCTCCACCACCCGACCCTATGCGGTGGTGCTCGGTGGGTCGAAGGTGTCCGACAAGCTCGGCGTCATCGAATCGCTGGCGACCAAGGCCGACAGCATCGTGATCGGTGGCGGCATGTGCTTCACTTTCCTTGCCGCACACGGTGTTTCGGTGGGCACATCGCTGCTCGAAACCGAGATGGTGGACACCTGTCGCCGGTTGTCGGAGACCTACGCCGACGTGCTTCGTCTCCCGGTGGACATCGTGGTGGCGGAGAAGTTCGCCGCCGATTCGCCGCCGGAAACCGTGGCCGCCGACCGGATTCCGGACGGCAAGATGGGCCTGGACATCGGACCTGAATCGGTCAGGCGGTTCGCTGCGCTGCTGTCCAACGCCGAAACCGTGTTCTGGAACGGCCCGATGGGCGTGTTCGAGTTCCCGGCCTTTGCCGCCGGCACCAAGGGGGTCGCCGAGGCGATCGCCTCGGCCACCGGCAAGGGCGCCTTCAGCGTGGTGGGCGGCGGCGATTCCGCGGCCGCGGTGCGCGCGCTGGGCATCCCGGAGGCCGCCTTCTCGCACATCTCCACCGGCGGCGGCGCATCGCTGGAATACCTGGAAGGCAAGACGCTGCCGGGCATTGAGGTCCTTGGCCGGCCCCAGCCTGACCAAAACAAGGGGGCAGGAGACTCGTGAGCCGCAAGCCACTGATCGCCGGCAACTGGAAGATGAACCTCAACCACTTCGAGGCGATCGCGCTGGTGCAAAAGATCGCGTTCGCGCTGCCGGACAAGTACTACGACAAGGTCGACGTCACCGTCCTGCCACCGTTCACCGACCTGCGCAGCGTGCAAACCCTGGTCGACGGCGACAAGCTGCGACTGACTTACGGGGCCCAGGACCTGTCCCAGCACGACTCCGGCGCCTACACCGGCGACATCAGCGGCGCCTTCCTGGCCAAGCTCGGCTGCAGCTTCGTCGTCGTCGGACACTCGGAGCGGCGCACCTACCACAGCGAGGACGACGCGCTGGTGGCCGCCAAGGCCGCCGCCGCCCTCAAGAACGGCCTGACCCCGATCGTCTGCATCGGCGAGCACCTCGATGTCCGCGAAGCCGGCGAGCACGTCGGTCACTGCGAGGATCAGCTGCGCGGCTCGCTGGCCGGCCTGTCGAGCGAGCAGATCGGCAGCGTCGTCGTCGCCTACGAGCCGGTGTGGGCGATCGGCACCGGGCGGGTGGCCGGCGCCAATGACGCCCAGGAGGTGTGTGCGGCCATCCGCAAGGAGCTGAGCTCGCTGGCCTCGGCGCAGGTCGCCGACGCCGTCCGGGTGCTCTACGGCGGCTCGGTGAACGCGAAGAACATCGGCGACATCATCGCCCAGGACGACATCGACGGGGCGCTGGTGGGCGGGGCGTCGCTGGACGGCGAGCAGTTCGCGACGCTGGCGGCGATCGCCGCCGGCGGGCCCCTGCCCTGACTCCCCGTCGGCACCGGTAGGCTCTCGGACATGGAATTGGCCCTGCAGATCACCCTGGTGGTCACCAGCGTGCTGGTCGTGCTGCTGGTGCTGCTGCATCGCGCCAAGGGCGGCGGCCTCTCCACGCTGTTCGGCGGTGGCGTGCAGTCGAGCCTGTCCGGGTCCACCGTGGTGGAGAAGAACCTGGACCGGCTGACGCTGTTCATCACCGGCATCTGGCTGGTCTGCATCGTCGGCATGGAACTGCTGATCAAGTACCGCTGACGCGCGCCTTTACCCACCGTCCCGCCGCCGAGCGTGCAATTCATGACGCGACACGCCGATGAAGCGTCGTGAATTGCACATTCGGCCGCTTGTGCGGCGGCTTGCCGATACCTCCCGCCGATCTGGGTATCCCTCGCATCGAGCGGTCGCAGGTAAGGAGTGCGCGGTGGGGATTTCGGATAGTTCAGATCGAGGGTGGCTCGGCTGGGCCGCAGGCGCAGTCGGGGTGTGCGCGGCGGTGGCGTCGTTCCCGGCCAGCTCGACGCAAGTCGGCGAAGGCTTTGCCTTCGGTTTCGGCGTCTTCATCACTTTCTTCGGAGTGTTGGCCGTCTTGGCCCGCGAACGCCGGCCCGACTACTGGGGCCTGGTCGTCGTCGGCCTGGCCATGTTCATCGTTCCGTTTCTCGGCAACGGCTATCGGGCCGATCTGGGCGCCTCCTGGACGTGCTGGGTGGCGGGCGCCCTCGCGGTGATCCTCGGTGGCATCGGGTGGACGGGCAGCGCGCCGCCAACCGAGTACGGCGTCAAC
Organism: Mycobacterium sp. 852002-51057_SCH5723018; assembly: GCF_001667035.1. Lineage (GTDB taxonomy): Bacteria > Actinomycetota > Actinomycetes > Mycobacteriales > Mycobacteriaceae > Mycobacterium. Next base: position 140,329 of record NZ_LZIR01000070.1, on the reverse strand, counting down.
GAGATCGGCAGCGGTCAAGCCAAGCGCAGCACGTTGAGCTTTTGGATGGGACGGGCCGCACTCGCTGTCGGCTTCGCCACCGTTTTGCTGGGCATCGCAACCCACAAGACAACGGTCGGCACAGCCGTGATGATCGGACTCGGCGGACTCACCGCCGTGATCGCTGTCTGGTCACTGCTCGCCGCCGACCCCACGCACGATTTCCTGACGCTGGCCATCACCGGGTTGGCGCTTTTCCTTTCGCCGTGGGTCGGCGGGTTTGGCGGCGATAACGCGGTGACGGCCTGGGTGACAGGTGCCCTCACCGCGGCGCTCGGCGTGGCGGGTTATCTGCGGGGGGAAAACCTGAACTTCGCCGCCACCGTGCACGACGATGCCGCTGAGCGGTACCGGGCCCGATACCGACCGACCACCTAGCGCTCCGCGATCTCCCCGGTAGTGAGGCGTATTACCCCTCGATGGTGAACCGTGGGCGGGCGGGCCACGCGCTCCACACCGATACTGGGATCCATGGCTGAGGCTTCCGACACCGCGCTCGAACCGATCGGCGCCGTCCGGCGCACCCGCGTCGGGCGCGAGGCGACCGAACCCATGCGCGCCGACATCCGGCTACTGGGCACCATCCTCGGCGACACCGTGCGCGAGCAGAACGGCGAGGAGGTGTTCGACCTCGTGGAACGCGCGCGGGTGGCATCCTTCCGGGTGCGGCGGTCCGAAATCGATCGGGCCGACATGTCCCGCATGTTCGACGGCCTCGACATCCACCGGGCGATCCCGGTCATCCGGGCGTTCAGCCACTTTGCGCTGCTGGCCAACGTTGCCGAAGACATCCACCGCGAGCGCCGGCGCGCGCTGCACGTCGCTGCCGGCGAGCCGCCGCAGGACAGCAGCCTGGCCGCCACCTACGCGAAACTCGATCGGGCGGAACTGGATTCGTCCACCGTGGCCGACGCGCTGCGGGGAGCCCTGGTGTCCCCGGTGATCACCGCCCACCCCACCGAAACGCGCCGCCGCACCGTCTTCGTCACCCAGCACCGCATCACCGAGCTGATGCGCCTGCACGCCGCGGGGCACACCGAGACCGAGGCGGGCCGCGACATCGAGCGCGAGCTGCGCCGCCAGGTCCTCACGCTGTGGCAGACCGCGCTGATCCGGCTGTCGCGGCTGCAGATCACCGACGAAATCGAGGTCGGGCTGCGGTATTACCCGGCCGCGCTGTTCGACGTGATCCCGCATGTCAACGCCGAGGTGCGCGACGCGTTACGCGCCCGCTGGCCCGAGGCCGACCTAGTGTCGGCGCCCATCCTGCAGCCGGGCTCCTGGATCGGCGGTGACCGCGACGGAAACCCGAACGTCACCGCCGACGTGGTGCGGCGGGCTACCGGCAGCGCCGCGTTCACCGCCCTCGCGCACTACATGGCCGAACTCACCGAACTCGAGCAGGAGCTGTCGATGTCGGCGCGGCTCATCACCGTCACCCCCGAGGTGACCGCACTGGCCGAGCGCAGCGACGACAAAGCCCGCGCCGACGAGCCGTACCGGCGGGCGCTGCGGGTGATCCGCGGGCGCCTCACCGCGACGGCCGCCGAGATCCTGGACCGGCAGCCGCAGCACGAGCTCGACCTGGGCCTGCCCCGGTATCAGGCGCCGGCCGAACTGCGTGCCGACCTGGACGCCATCGAGGCCTCCCTGCGCACGCACGGCGCCGGGCTGCTGGCCGACGACCGGCTGGCCCGATTGCGGGAAAGCGTGCACGTCTTCGGGTTTCACCTGTCCGGCCTGGACCTGCGGCAAAACTCCGACGTGCACGAAGAGGTCGTCGGCGAGCTGCTGGCCTGGGCGGGCGTGCACCCCGACTACGGCTCGCTGCCCGAAGACGAACGGGTCGAGCTGCTGGCGCGCGAGCTCGGCACCCGCCGCCCGCTGGTCGGCGACCACGCTCAACTGTCCGACCTGGCCCGCGGCGAGCTGGGCGTCGTCGCGGCCGCCGCCCGCGCCATCGAGCTCTACGGCCCGGCGGCGGTGCCCAACTACGTCATCTCGATGTGCCAGTCGGTGTCGGACGTCCTGGAAGCCGCGATCCTGCTGAAGGAGGCCGGCCTGCTGGATGCCTCGGGGCCGGAACCCTATTGCCCCCTGGGCATCTCGCCGCTGTTCGAGACGATCGACGACCTGCACAACGGGGCGTCGATCCTGCAGGCGATGCTGGACCTGCCCCTGTACCGGTCGCTCGTCTCCGCGCGCGGAGACTCGCAGGAGGTGATGCTGGGCTACTCCGACTCCAACAAGGACGGCGGGTATCTCACCGCCAACTGGGCGGTCTATCGCGCCGAGCTCACCCTCGTGGAGGTGGCCCGCAAAACCGGTATCCGGTTGCGGCTCTTCCACGGTCGCGGCGGCACCGTCGGCCGCGGCGGCGGCCCGAGCTACCAGGCCATCCTGGCGCAGCCACCGGGAGCGGTGAACGGCTCGCTGCGGCTCACCGAGCAGGGCGAGGTGATCGCGGCGAAATACGCCGAGCCGCAGCTGGCCCGGCGCAACCTGGAGAGCCTGGTCGCGGCCACCCTGGAGTCGACACTGCTGGACGTCGAGGGCCTGGGCGACGCCGCGGAGCCGGCCTACGCGGTGCTCGACGAGGTGGCGGCCCTCGCGCACCGCGCCTACGCCGAATTAGTGCACGAGACACCGGGTTTCGTCGAGTACTTCAAAGCCTCCACCCCGGTCAGCGAGATCGGGTCGCTCAACATCGGCAGCCGGCCCACCTCCCGCAAGCCCACCGAATCCATCTCGGACCTGCGCGCCATCCCCTGGGTGCTGGCCTGGACCCAGTCGCGGGTCATGCTGCCCGGCTGGTACGGCACCGGCACGGCGTTCGAGCAGTGGATCGCGGCGGGCCCCGAGGGCGAGAACGAGCGGGTGGCGATACTGCACGAGCTGTATGAGCGGTGGCCGTTCTTTGCCAGCGTGCTGTCGAACATGGCGCAGGTGCTGGCCAAGAGCGATCTGGGCCTCGCCGCCCGCTATGCCGAGCTGGTCGCCGATGAATCGTTGCGGCGCAGGGTGTTCGACAAGATCGTCGACGAACACCGGCGCACCATCGCCATGCACAAGCTGATCACCGGACACGACGACCTGCTCGCCGACAACCCGGCGCTGGCGCGGTCGGTGTTCAACCGCTTCCCCTACCTGGAGCCGCTGAACCACCTGCAGGTGGAGTTGCTGCGCCGCTACCGCTCTGGCGACGACGACGAATTGGTGCAGCGCGGCATCCTGTTGACGATGAACGGGCTGGCGAGCGCGTTACGCAATAGCGGGTAACGGCGGATGATGAAATAATCTTGCTCGGCCGCAGCGGCACCAACTGAGGAGCAATCATGGCTCTTGCTTTGCTGTCCGATCTCGACCAATACAAGGCGGCACCGTTTCCGCCGGGCTATCCCGACGACACCCGGACTTTCTACAGTCCGGTTGACCATGTGCACCAAGCATTGCAGGCGTTGCTGACGTCGGCCAACAAAAGCATCGTGGTGGCCATGTACGGTTACGATGACAGTCAGCTCAACACCATCCTTCAGTCGAAGCTGCACGACGAAAACATCTATGTGCAAATGAGTCTCGATTCCACGCAGGCTGCCGGGAAGGCGGAGCGCGAACTCCTGGCGGCCTGGCTGAACGACAAGACGGGCAACAGCATCGCGATCGGCCACAGCGAGAAGTCGGCCATCATGCACCTGAAGATGGTCATCATCGACGGCGTCGACGTCATCACCGGCTCGACCAACTGGTCCGAGGGCGGCGAGACCAAGCAGGACAACCAGATGACCGTGATCCGCGACCCCTACGTGTGCGCCGAGGCCCGCTCCAGGCTCGACATCATCCACGACGACATGCTCAAGCAGATGGCCGCGCGCGCCGCCAAGGCGAAGTAAGCGCCGCATCCTGCTGATGATGAACGGGCTGGCGAGCGCGTTACGCAATTGCGGGTAATGGGCATTCGGATGCCATGTCGCACGACACATCACCCGTCACCCCGGCGCGGTTGGCCCAAAACAGCGTCTTCGAACGACTGGCCCGCGCCGGGTATGTCGTGAACGGGCTGCTACACCTGATCGTGGGCTACCTGGCCATCCGGATCGCTTGCGGTGAGGGCGGCACCGCCGACCAAACCGGGGCCCTGGCGACGCTGGCGACCAAACCGGGCGGCCCGGTCGTGCTCTGGGTCGCCACGGCCGCCCTTCTGACGCTTGGCCTCTGGCGGCTCGTCGAAACGGCCTTCGGTCGCTCGAGCGACCGCGAGTCGCAGGGCTCATCGTCGGCGGCGTGGGAGCGGGCGAAGGCCTTCGGGCTGGCGGCGGTCTACCTCGCGTTCGCATACTCCGCGCTCGGGTTCGCCCGGGGCGCCGGGCAGCCGGCCGATCGGCAGAATTCGAGCGTCAGCGCCCGCCTGATGCAGACGACCGCCGGCACCCTCGCGCTCATCGCGTGCGGCGTGATCATCGTCGCGGTGGGCGTCTACCACATCTACAAGGGAGCCAGCTGCAACTTCGTCGGCGACCTCAAGGGCAAGACCGGTGACCTGGTGCGACGGCTGGGCGCGGCGGGCTACGTCGCCAAAGGCGTGGTCATCGCCGGGACGGGCGCGCTGGTCGTCGTCGCCGCCTGCAGCTCCGAACCGAAGAAGGCCACCGGACTCGACGGGGCGCTCAAGACGCTCGGGGCTCAACCCTATGGGCCGGCGCTGCTGGTCGCCGCCGGCCTGGGGATCATCACCTACGGCCTGTACAGCTTCGTCATGGCCCGATCGAACAAGATGTGAGTCCTCAGCGGTTGCGCAGCCGGTCGATGACGCCGCGCACGGCGTGCTCGGTGGCCGACAGCGGGGCCATCATCGTTTCACCCGCCCTGACCATGTCGTCGATCCGCGCAACGATGGCCTCCACCGGTTCGACGAGGATGATCAGTCGCTTGGCGAGCTCGTCCAGGCTGGCCAGGGTGCCGTCCAGGTGATCGAGCCCGGTCTCCATGCGTTCGACCGTGGCGTTGAGGCGCGTCAGCGAGCTGTTGAGCTCCTTCATCGTGCTGCTCAGGCCATCGAGGACATCTTCGACCTGCTCGACGGTCTTATCGGCGTTCAGGGCGGCCTGGGTGAGGGTCTTGATCCGGTTCCGCTCACTCCCGCTGCGCACGGTTCTGTCTGCCATGACGGTCATTATGACGCGGACCGGTCAGCGGGGGAGCTTGGCCGCCGCCTCCTCGTCGAGGAACCAGCGGGTTGCCTCGAGTCCGACGGCCCCGGCGGCCGGCACCGACACCGGGGCGGCGCCGCCGATAGCGGCCGCGGCCGCGGCGGCCTTGCCCGACCCGGACACCATCAGCCACACCTCGCGTGAGCGCTGAATCGCGGGCAGCGTCAAGGTGATTCGCTCCGGCGGCGGCTTGGGAGAGTCTTCGACGGCGACCACCATGCGGGTCATCTCGTGCACCGCGGGGGTGTCGGGGAACAGGGAGTTGATGTGGCCCTCGGGTCCCATCCCCAGCAGGTGCACATCGAAATTCGGCACCGGCTGGCCCAGTTCGGCGTTGGCCGCCAACAGTTGCTCGTAGGAGAGCGCCGCGGCGGCGATGTCGTTGCCGAATTCACCGTCGCTGGCCGGCATCGCGTGCACGTGGCTCGACGGGATGTCGATGTGATCGAGCAACGCCTCGCGCGCCTGCTTGTCGTTGCGCTCGTCGTCGTCCTCGGCAACGTAGCGCTCGTCGCCCCAGAACAGGTGTACCTTGGACCAGTCGATGCGCTCACCCTGGGTGCCGAGATACTTCAGCAGCCCGATGCCGTTGCCGCCGCCGGTCAGCACGATCAGCGCCCGCCCCCGGGCCGCCACGGCGGCCCCGATGGTATCGACCAGCCGTCCGCCCGCGGCCTCGACCATGGCGTCGCCGTCCGGAAAAACCTCGACAATGGAACTCACGCGTATTGCACCTTCTTGATACCTTCGAGTGCCTTCTGGTAAATCTCGTCCGCGTCCAGCCGCCGCAGGTCCTCGGCCAGGCATTCACCGGTTTCCCTGCGCGCCAACGGAACCAAAGCTTCCGGCTTGGCCGTGCGGCTCAGTGTGGCCGTCCTGCCCTCCTGGGGCCGGCTCAAGATGATGGTCTCGCTCTTGCGTGTCAACTCGACCTTGAGTTCGCCGACCGCCCGGCGCACCGGACCGTCGATCCGGCTGGCCAGCCACCCCGCCAGGATGTCGAGGGCGGGCTCGGTCTGCAAGCCGGAAACCAGCGCCTCCTCGATCGGTTCGTGGGGCGGCTGGTCGACCGCGGAGGTCAGCAGCGCCCGCCAGTAGGTGATCCGCGCCCAGCACAGGTCGGTGTCGCCGGCGGTGTAGCCGGGCAACCGGCTCTTGATCGCCGACAACGGTTCGACGCCGTTGGTGGCATCGGTGATGCGCCGAATTGCCAACTTGCCCAAGGGGTCTTGGGCCGGCACCGCCGGGGCGATGTCGGGCCACCACGCCACCACCGGGATGTCGGGGAGCAGAAACGGGATGACCACGCTGGCCGCGTGGCCGGCGAGCGCCCCCGACAGCTTCAGGATCACCACCTCGCTGGCGCCGGTGTCGCCGCCCGTTCGCAGCTGTGCGTCCAGCCGCGGTTTGTCGGCGTATGGGTCGCCGCGCATGGTGACGATGATCCGGCTGGGATGTTCATGGCTGGCGTCGTTGGCGGCCTTGAGCGAGTCCTCCAGCACTTCTTCGCTGTCCGGCGCGATGAGCAGCGTCAGCACCCGGCCCATGGTGACGGCACCGGCCTTTTCGCGCAGTTCACTGAGTTTCTTGTTGACCGCCGTGGTGGTGGTTTCGTCCAGATCGACGATCATTGGCGCCGCTCCCGTCCGATCACGGCCGCCGCCATTCCCGCCCCGTGCGGCGCAGCATTTCGAAGGCGGAGTCCGGACCCCAGGTGCCCGCCTCGTACGGGTCGGGCTTGCCGTGTGTCGCCCAGTTGTCGAGGACGGGATCGAGTATCTCCCAGGCCAATTCGACCTCCTCGTTAACCGGGAACAGGGACGGCTCACCGAGCAGCACGTCGAGGATCAGCTGTTCGTAGGCCTCCGGCGATTCCTCGGCGAACGCCGATCCGTAGGAGAAGTCCATGTTGACGTCGCGGACCTCCATGGCGGTGCCCGGCACCTTGGAGCCGAACCGCAGGGTCGTGCCCTCGTCCGGCTGCACCCGGATCACCATCGCGTTGGCGCCCAGCTCGTCGGTCATGGTGGCGTCGAACGGCAGGTGTGGTGCGCGCTTGAAGACCAGCGCGATCTCGGTCACCCTGCGGCCCAACCGTTTTCCCGTCCGCAGGTAGAACGGCACACCGGCCCAGCGGCGGGTGTCGACCTCGAGCGTGATGGCGGCGAACGTCTCGGTGGTGGAGTCCTTCGCGAAGCCCTCTTCGTCCAGCAGCCCGACGACCTTCTCGCCGCCCTGCCAGCCGCCGGTGTATTGGCCGCGGCTGGTGGTCTCGTCGAGCGGTTCGGCCAGCTGCGTCGCCGACAGCACCTTGATCTTCTCGTTTTGCAGGGCCGACGGGTGGAAGCTGACGGGCTCCTCCATCGCGGTCAGCGCCAACAGCTGCATCAGATGGTTCTGGATGACGTCGCGGGCGGCGCCTATGCCGTCGTAGTAGCCGGCCCGCCCACCGAGCCCGATGTCTTCGGCCATGGTGATCTGCACATGGTCGACGTAGTGGGCGTTCCAGATCGGGTCGAACAACTGGTTGGCGAACCGCAGCGCCAGGATGTTGCGCACCGTCTCCTTGCCCAGGTAGTGATCGATCCGGAACACCGCCTCCTCCGGAAAGACGGCGTTGACGGTCTTGTTCAGCTCGCGGGCGCTGCGCAGGTCATGGCCGAACGGCTTCTCGATCACCACCCGGCTCCACCTGTCGCCCTGCGGGCGGGCCAACCCGGACTTGTGCAGCCGCTCGCACACCACCGGGAAGGCGTTCGGCGGGATCGCCAAATAGAAGGCGTGGTTGCCGCCGGTGCCGCGCTCGGCGTCGAGCTTGTCCAGCGCCTCGGCGAGCCGGCCGAACGACTCGTCGTCGTCGAAAGAGCCCGGCACGAAACGGAATCCCTCGGCCAGCCGGTCCCAGTTCTCCTGGCGAAATGGCGTGCGGCAGTGGTCCTTGACCGCCTGGTAGACCACTTTGCCGAAGTCCTGGGTGGTCCAGTCCCGGCGGGCGAACCCCACCAGGGAGAAGGTGGGCGGCAGCAGCCCCCGGTTGGCCAGGTCGTAGATGGCCGGCATCACCTTCTTACGGGCCAGGTCGCCGGTGACGCCGAAAATCACCATGCCGCACGGACCGGCGATCCTGGGCAGCCGCTTATCCCTCTTGTCCCGTAATGGGTTCTGCCACTGCGCGGCTTCCCCGCGCGCGCCCGCCTTGGAGCTCGCCGGGGTCATTTGCCGTTGGAGTCCAGTTGCTTCTGCGTCTCCTCCAGCAGCTCGGTCCAGGACTCCACGAACTTTTCCACGCCCTCTTTCTCCAACACCACGAAGACGTCCGTCAGGTCGATGCCGACGCCCTCCAGCTTGTCGAACAACTCCTGGGCGGCCGAACCGGTGCCGCTGACCGTGTCTCCCTTGATCTCCCCGTGATCGGCCACCGCGTCAATCGTCTTCTCCGGCATGGTGTTCACCGTGTGCGGTGCCACCAGCTCGGTGACGTAGAGGGTGTCGGAGTAATCGGGGTTCTTGACACCCGTCGAGGCCCACAGCGGGCGCTGCACGCGGGCCCCGTCCGACTTGAGCGCCGCGTAGCGATCGCCGCCCTCGAAGACCTCCTGGTAGGCGGCGTAAGCCAGCCGGGCGTTGGCGACGCCGGCCTCACCGCGCAGCCCCAGCGCCTCCTCCGAGCCGATCTTTTCCAGGCGCTTGTCGACCTCGGTGTCCACCCGGGACACGAAAAACGATGCCACCGAATGGATCTTGGACACGTCGTGGCCGGCCTCGCGGGCCTTCTCCAGCCCGGCCAGGTAGGCGTCCATCACCTGGCGGTGGCGCTCGACGGAGAAGATCAGCGTGACGTTGACCGAAATCCCCTCCGCCAAAGTGGCGGTGATGGCGGGAATGCCGGCCTTGGTCGCCGGGATCTTGATGAACAGGTTCGGCCGGTCGACGATCTTCCACAGCTCGACGGCTTGTGCGCTGGTCTTGTCGGTGTCGTCGGCCAGCCGCGGGTCCACCTCGATGGAGACCCGGCCGTCGACGCCGTCGGAGGCCTCCCATTGCGGCCGCAGGACGTCGCACGCGTTGCGGACGTCGTCGGTGGTGACCGTGCGGATCGTCGCGTCGACGTCGGCTCCGCGGTCGGCCAGCTCGGCGATCTGGTCGTTGTAGGTGTCGCTGTCCGCGAGCGCCTTCTGGAAGATCGACGGGTTGGTGGTCACGCCGACGACGCTCTTCGTGTCGATCAGCTCCTGCAGGTTGCCCGACCGCAGCCGCTCCCGCGACAAGTCGTCCAGCCAAACGGATACGCCCGCGGCGCTCAGCGCCGCAAGGTTAGGGTTCTGACTGGCCATGTGAATCACCCTTTCTCAGTTATCGACTACCTGTTCCGCGGCGGCCGCGACGGCCTCGGCGGTAAAGCCGAATTCACGGAACAAAGTCTTGTAATCGGCGGATTCGCCGTAGTGCTCGATCGACACGATCTTGCCGGTGTCGCCGACCAGCTTGTGCCAGCATTGCGCGACGCCGGCCTCGACGGCCACCCGCGCGGAGACATCGGGCGGCAACACGCTGTCGCGGTAGTCCTGCGGCTGGGACTCGAACCACTCGAGGCATGGCATCGATACCACGTACGCGGCAAGGTCCTTGTCCGCCAACAACTTCGCCGCCTCCACCGCGAGCTGGACCTCCGAGCCGGTGGCGATGATGATGACGTCGGCGTCGTCGGCCGGGTTGCCGCCGCCCAGCACGTAGCCGCCCCGGGCGACGCCGTCGGGGCTGGTGCCCTCGAGGGTCGGGACATTCTGGCGGGTCAGGATCAGGCCGACCGGGCCGCTGCCGTTGCCGCGGGCCAGAACGGTGCGCCAGGCGTAGGCCGTCTCGTTGGCGTCGGCCGGGCGCACCACCGAAAGGTTCGGGATGGCACGCAGCGCCGATAGGTGCTCGATCGGCTGGTGGGTCGGGCCGTCCTCGCCGAGGCCGATCGAATCGTGGGTCCACACGTAGATGGTGTCGATGTCCATCAGCGACGCCAGCCGCACCGCGGGCCGCATGTAGTCGGAGAACTGCAGGAACGTGGCGCCGTAGGCCCGGGTCGGGCCGTGCAGCACGATGCCGGACAGGATGGCGCCCATCGCGTGCTCGCGCACGCCGAAATGCAGCGTGCGCCCGTACCAGTGCGCGGTGTAGTCCTTGGTCGATATCGACGGCGGGCCAAAGGAATCCGCGCCCTTGATGGTGGTGTTGGTGCTGCCCGCCAGGTCGGCCGAGCCGCCCCACAACTCCGGCAGTTTCGGCCCGACCGCGTCGAGCACCGCGTTGGACGCCTTGCGGGTCGCGACGGGGTCGGATCCAGGCTCCCAGTGCGGCAGGTCGTCGTCCCAGCCGTCGGGCAGCTCCTCGGCCGTCAACCGGTCCAGCAGCGCCTTGCGTTCGGGTTCGCGCTCGGCCCACGCGTCGAAATCCTGCTGCCACTTCTCGTGGGCTTCCTTGCCCCGCTTGATGAGCTTGCGGGTGTGGGCGAGGACCTCGTCGCGCACCTCGAAGGTCTTGTCGGGGTCGAAGCCCAGGATCTTCTTGACGGCCGCGACCTCTTCGTCGCCCAGGGCCGCGCCGTGCGCCTTGCCGGTGTTCATCAGTTTGGGCGCCGGGTAGCCGATGATGGTGCGCAGCGAGATGAACGACGGCCGGTCGGTGGCGGCTTTGGCGTTGGCGATGGCCTCCTCGATGGCGACGACGTTTTCGCCGCCCTCCACCTCCTGCACGTGCCAGCCGTAGGCGCGATAACGGGCGGCGGTGTCCTCGCACAGCGCGATGTTGGTGTCGTCCTCGATGGAGATCTGGTTGTGGTCGTAGAACACGATCAGGTTGCCCAGCTCCTGCACGGCCGCCAGCGACGACGCCTCCGACGTCACGCCCTCTTCGATGTCGCCGTCGGAGGCGATCACGTAGATGTGGTGGTCGAACGGGCTGGTGCCCGGCTCGGCGTCCGGGTCGAACAGGCCGCGCTCGTAGCGCGAGGCCATCGCCATCCCGACCGCCGACGCCAGGCCCTGCCCGAGCGGGCCGGTGGTCATCTCGACGCCCTTGGTGTGCCGGAACTCCGGGTGCCCGGGCGTCTTGGATCCCCAGGTGCGCAGCGACTCGAGGTCGGACAGCTCCAGCCCGAAGCCGCCCAGGTAGAGCTGGATGTAGAGCGTCAGGCTGCTGTGCCCGGCCGACAGCACGAACCGGTCGCGACCCAGCCAGTACGTGTCGCTCGGGTCGTGGCGCATGGTGCGCTGAAACAGGGTGTATGCCAGGGGGGCCAGGCTCATCGCCGTTCCGGGATGGCCGTTCCCCACTTTCTGGACCGCGTCGGCGGCCAGGACCCGGATCGTGTCGACCGCAGCCGAATCGATCTCGGTCCAGTCGTCAGGCAGGTGGGGTTCGGTCAGCGTGGAGATCTCTTCGAGTGTGGTCACAGCCTCTGTCCTTGGGTCATCAAGCTGATAATGCTCACCCTAATGCGGGAGTGCCGGCTCTTGCAGTGCAGAATTTCGGGGTACCCACCGCCGGCCGCTGTGAAAATTACGCGCCGGCCGCTCGCGCGCTGCAATCAGTCCCGCGATCCGGCCGCAATCACGCGGAATCGACCCTAGGGGCTGGCCACCGCCGGCGGGCGGTCTACCATCGTGCGTAGTAGATTGCTGCGCGCTGCTGCGACCCCGAGGAGTTATTGCGTGAGCGTTCGCGGGCGCGCCGCGCCGAGCGGAGTACCGAGCCGGGTACATACCACGGTGCTCGCGTACCTGGCGCTGACCAAGCCGCGGGTCATCGAACTGCTGCTGGTCACCGCGATACCGGCGATGCTGCTGGCCCATCGCGGCACCGTGAATCCGCTGCTGATCCTCAACACGCTGATCGGCGGGATGTTGGCCGCCGGGGGGGCCAACACGCTGAACTGCGTGGCCGACGCCGACATCGACAAGGTGATGAAGCGCACGGCGCGCCGGCCGCTGGCCCGCGCCGCCGTGCCGAAGCGAAACGCCCTGGTGCTGGGGCTGGTGCTGACCGTGGGTTCGTTCTTCTGGTTGTGGTGGACGACGAACCTGCTGTCGGGGCTGCTGGCCATCGCCACCATCGCGTTCTATGTGTTCATCTACACACTGCTGCTCAAGCGCCGCACGTCGCAAAACGTGGTGTGGGGCGGCGCGGCCGGGTGCATGCCGGTGATGATCGGCTGGTCGGCGGTCACCGGCACCATCGGTTGGCCGGCGCTGGTGATGTTCGCGATCATCTTCTTCTGGACGCCGCCGCACACCTGGGCCCTGGCGATGCGCTACAAGGACGACTACCGGGCGGCCGGGGTCCCTATGCTGCCCGCCGTGGCCACCGAGCGTCAGGTCACCAAGCAGATCCTGATCTACACCTGGCTGACCGTGCTGGCGACGCTGGCGCTGGCGCTGGCCACCGGTTGGCTCTATGCGGCGGTGGCGTTGCTGGCCGGGGTGTGGTTCCTGGCGATGGCCCACCAGCTGTACGCCGGGGTGCGCGCCGGCGAGCCGGTGAAGCCGCTGCGGCTGTTCCTGCAGTCGAACAACTACCTGGCGGTGGTGTTCTGCGCGCTGGCGATCGACTCGGTGGTAGCGCTGCCGACGCTGCTCTGAGCCGGCGGCTCGGGCTAGGGCAGTAGCACCAGCGAGCCGGTCGTCTTGCGGCCCTGCAGGTCCTGGTGGGCCCGGGCCGCCTCGGCCAGCGGATAGCGCCCGCCGACCTCGACGGTGATGGCTCCGCCGGCGATCGCGTCGAACAATTCACCTGCCCGCCATCCGAACTCGTCGCCGGTTCGGACGAAATGCGCCAGCGTGGGCCGGGTCAAGAACACCGAGCCGGCGGCGTTGAGCCGTTGCGGGTCAAACGGGGGCACCGGCCCGCTGGCGGCGCCGAACAGCGCCAGGGTGCCGCGGACGGCCAGGCTGGCCAGGCTGGCATCGAATGTCGTCGCGCCCACGCCGTCGTACACCGCGGCCACCCCGGCGCCGCCGGTCAGCTCGCGAATCCGCCGGCCGAACTGGTCGGGGTCATCGGGGTAGGAGAGCACCTCGTCGGCACCGGCCCGCTTGGACATGCGCTCCTTCTCCGGGGTGGACACCGTCGTGATCACCTGGGCGCCAAGGAGTTTCGCCCATTGGGTCAAGATCATGCCGACGCCGCCGGCGCCGGCATGCACCAGCACCGCGTCGCCGGGCTGCACCGGATACACCGACTTCAGCAGGTAGTGCGCGGTCATGCCCTTCAGCAGCACCGACGCCGCCACCTCCGATGTCACGCCGTCGGGCACCTTCGCGGTCAAAGACGCAGGGGCGGTGGCAAATTCGGCGTACCCGCCGGACGCCGCCGCGCTGACCACCCGGTCGCCGACGCTGAAACCGTCGACACCCTCGCCGGTCGCGGCGACGGTGCCACACAGTTCCGAACCGAGGATGAACGGCACCTCTCGCGGATATTGCCCGGAGCGAAAGTACGTGTCGATGTAGTTGACGCCGATCGCCTCTGCCTCGATCAGCACCTCGCCGGGGCCGGCCGCGGGTTGAGCCGTTTCAACGTAACGCAGGACTTCGGGACCGCCGGTTTCACTGATTTCGATTGCGTGCATAGGGATATCATGCCCGGGCAATGAAACTCGCCCGCCCGGACGTCTTCCATCCCCGCATCGTGCTGGCGGGTGATGGGGGGCACCCCGATGACGGCGGGCTGGTGCCCGCGTTACGGACTCGCGGGCTACACGCCCGCTGGTTGCCCTGGGACGATCCTGCGACCGTCGGCGCTGACCTGGTGATCCTGCGCGCTGCGGACGCCACCGGCCGGCGCGACGAATTCCTCGCCTGGATCCGCCGCGTGCCCCGCCTGCTCAACCCGCCCGACGCGGTCGCCTGGAACCTCGATAAGCGGTACCTGCGCGACCTGGCGAACGACGGGGTCCCCACGGCGCCCGACGAGCGCGCGGAGTCGGCGCTGATCTTTCTCGGCGGGAAGCAGTCGCACGCCTGGCCGGGAGAACCGGAGTTCGAGTCGTGGGACCTCGGTTACGCCGCGATCGCGTCGGGCGCCGAACGCGCCGGAATCGGTCCGCGCGAGCTGCTTTACGCGCGCGCCGACGTCGCGGGGGACCGGCTGGTCGGGCTTGACCTCGTCGCGCCGTCGCTCGGTTGGCGGCACCTCGACGCCGAGGCCCGTGAGCGTGCTCAACGCGAATTCGCGCTGGGGGTGGAATCAGCCTGCGAGCGGCTGGGGCTGGGCCCGTTCTCGCAGCGAGGTCCATAGCGCCGCGGTGGCCGCCGTGCAGGCCGCCGCGCCCGCCACGTGGACCGCGACCAGGGCGGCGGGCACGCCGGTGAAGTATTGCGTGGTGCCGACGGCGGCCTGCGCGCACACCAGCGCGACCAGCACGCCCAGCCGCAGCCGGATGGGGCGGGCGGCGCCGCCCGCCAGCAGCCCGAAGCCCAGCCCCACCAGCAGGGCCAGGTAGCAGACCAGCAGTGACGAATGCGCGTGCACCAGGGTGGTGATCTCGACTTTCAGCCGTGGCACCGTGCGGCTGGGGCTGCGGTCGCCCGCGTGCGGACCCGCCGCCGTCACCAGCGTCCCGGTGACCAGCACCGCCGCCAGGTTGAGCGCGCTCAGCGCCGTCAGCGCCCGCAGCGGGCGCGGCACAAGTTCCCGGACCAACCCGGCTCCTTCGTTATCGGGCTCGCCGATCTTGACGTAGAGCAGCACCGACAGCCACACCATCGTCATCGACGTCAGCAGGTGGATGGCCACCGTCCACCACAGCAGCCCGGTGCGCACGGTGATGCCGCCGATCACCGCCTGCACCACCGTCGACACCGGCATCAGCCACGCGTAGACCAGCACCTCGGTGCGCCGGCGCGCCCTCGTCACCGCCAGCACGGCCAGGGCCGCGGCGATCACCACGGCGAAGGTGATCATCCGGTTGCCGAACTCGACGGCCTGGTGGACGCGGGGGACCTCGGCGACGGCGACCGGGGTGAAGCTGCCCGGGAAGCATTGCGGCCAGGTGGGGCATCCCAGCCCGGAGGCGGTGACGCGCACGATCGCGCCGGTGACGGCGATGCCGCCCTGCGTGAGGATGACGAGGGCGGCGATCATCCGCTGGACGCGCAGGCTGGGCTGGGGGAGCAGGTCCACCAACCGCAGCAGCGTTCGTCTTAGCACCGCCCGATGGTAAGCCAACCAAAACTACGGCCTGTAGTACGGGCTTTGGTGTGCCGAGATATAAACGTCGCACACCCGCGCCGACGTGTCGTCGCAGACGTTTACGTGTCGCGAGCCCTCGGGGAGCTCAGGTGAACCGGAACCAGCGCAGCGCGGCCAGCGCCGCGACAGTTCCCCACATCGCCAGGACGACGACGCCGAACCAGTCCAGCGACAGCGTCATCGCCTGCGAGAGCGCCTCGGTCAGCGCGCCCGAGGGGGTGAGCCGGGCCGCCCACTTGACCCCCGTCGGGATCATCTTCATTTCCACGGTCAGCGCGCCGAGCCCGGCGAAGACGAACCACATCAGGTTGGCCACGGCGAGCACGATCTCGGCGCGCAGGGTCCCCCCGAGCAACAACCCGAGCGCCGCGAACGCCGCGGTGCCCAGCGCGATGACCGCCGCGCCCAGCGCCAGCGCCGCCGGGGCGGGCCGCCACCCGAGCCCAAAACCGATGGCGCCCAATAGGATTGCCTGTAGGAACACCACCGTGACCACCGCCAGTGACTTCCCGGCGATGATGCCCCACACCGGCAGCGGGGTGGCCCCCAGCCGCTTGAGCGCGCCGTAGCGACGGTCGAAGGCGACGGCGATCGCCTGCCCGGTGAACGCGGTCGAGATCACCGCCAGGGCCATGATCACCGGCACGAAGGTGGCGGCGCGGTTGTGGCCGAAGTCGCCGAACGGCAACAGCGTGAGCCCGACGAGCAGGGTGATCGGGATGAACATGGTCAGCAGCAGTTGTTCGCCGTTGCGCAGCAACAACTTCAGCTCCAGGCCGAACTGCGCGGCGAGCATCCGGGGCACGGCGTTCGGTCGCGGGTCGGGGGTAAAGGTCCCCGCCGGGAAGACGTCCGATTGGGTCACGATCGCAATTTCCTGCCGGTGAGGTCGAGGAACACGTCCTCGAGGCTGCGTTGCTCGACGCGCACGTCGGTGGCCAGCACGTCGATCTGCGCGCACCACGCCGTGACGGTGGCCAGCACCTGCGGGTCGACTGGGCCCTCGACCAGGTACTCGCCCGGCGTCACCTCGGTGGCCCGGTAGTCCTCGGGCAGGGCGGATGCCAGCAGGGTCAGGTCCAGCCGCGGCGGCGCGCTGAACCGCAACTGGTCCTTGGCCCCGCTGCGCATGAGTTCCGCCGGCGTTCCGGACGCCACGGTCACCCCGTGGTCGATGATGACCAGCCGGTCGGCGAGCTCCTCGGCCTCCTTGAGCTGGTGGGTGGTCAGCACCACCGTCACGCCGTCGCGGCGCAGCGCGTCGATCAGCTCCCAGACCAGCAGCCGGGCGTGGGCGTCCATGCCCGCGGTGGGTTCGTCGAGGAAAACCAGCTCGGGGCGGCCGACCAGGGCACACGCCAGCGCCAGCCGCTGCTGCTGGCCGCCGGACAGGCGCCGATAGGTGGTGCGCGCCGCTTCAGTCAGGCCCAGGATGTCCAGCAGCCACGCCGGGTCCAGCGGGTCGGCGGCGTAGGCGGCAACCAGGTTGAGCATTTCGCCGGCGCGCGCCGCGGGGTAGCCGCCCCCGCCCTGCAACATCACCCCGATGCGCGCGCGCAGGCGCGCGTTGTCGGCGATCGGGTCCAGGCCGAGAACCTGGATCGTGCCGGCGTCCGGGCGCACGAAGCCTTCGCACATCTCGACCGTCGTGGTTTTGCCCGCGCCGTTGGGCCCCAATAGCGCCAGCACCTCGGCGGCATGCACCTCCAGATCGAGGTTGGAGACGGCCTCAACGACGGCCCCGCCGGACCCGTAGTGCTTGCTGACACCCCGCAGCCGCAGCACGACGTCGGGGGTTTCGGGCGCCCCGTAGGACAAAGTCACGTGGAATCAGCGTAGGCGTCCGGTGCCGCCTCGGAACTGGGGGTGGTCCGCGGTGTCTCTTCGGTCTTGGGCGCGGGCACGGCGTCCAGCACCACCGGCCCATCCGCTTCGGCCGTCGATGGGAGCGGCCGCCACGGCAGGCGGGTGTACGTCAGCCCGATGAGCAACAACACGATGACCGTGCTGGCCAGCGTGGCGTCGATGATCTGGAAGAGGGCGAAGCGGTCCCCGTTGGCCGTCGGGCCGAAGATGCCGACGATGAGAGTGATGGCGATGACGGCGACGCGGAAGCCCGTGCGGGTCGCCCAGGCGGCCAGCGGGATGATCGCCCACAGCAGGTACCAGGGCTGCACGACGGGAAACAGCAGCACGGTAACGCCCAGCGCGACGCCCAGGCCGCCGATCGGGTGCAGCCGGCCGCGGAAGACGGACACCAGCAGCCAGGCCACCATCACCGTGATGATCAGCACGCCGATGGCGCGGGTCAGGCCCAGCACCGCGGTGGTGTGATCGCCCAGGCCCAGCAGGATCCCCACCTGCCCCGTGCCCAGGGCCAGCAGCGTCGGGGGCGACATCCAGCTGCGCACCACGTTGGCGGTGCCCAGCGTGAAGATCCAGCCGAACCCCAGCCCGCTGGCCCAGCCGACGAGGGCCATCACCGCCAGCGAGAGCCCGGCCATCCCGCCGCCGGCCAGGAGCAGTGCCCGCAGGGTGCCCCCGAAGCGGTAGGCCAGCGCCATCGTGACGAAGCCCAGCGCCAGCAGCGACGGCAGCTTCACCTGCGACGACAGCGTGATCAGGATCGCGCCCGCGATCAGCATGCCCAGCGGTTCCCAGTCCGGTCCTGGCTTCCAGGACTTGGGCAGCAGCCGCGGCGCCTTGATACCGGAGACACCGCGCAGCGCGAATTCGGCGCCGGCCAGCATCAGCCCGAGCATCAGCGCCTCGTTATGCACCCCGGCGACGAGGTGCATGATCAGCAGCGGGTTGGCCGCGCCCAGCCACAGGGCGCTGACCTCGGCGACGCCGCAGCGCCGCGCGAGCCGCGGGGTCGCCCAGACGATCAGGGCCACGCCGATGAGCACCACGACGCGATGGCAGAGCACGGCGGCGACGATGTTCTCGCCGGTCAGCGCCGAGATGCCGCGCCCGATCCAGAGGAACAGCGGGCCGTAGGGCGCCGGGGTCTCGCGCCACAGGGTGGGGACGGACAGGGTGAAGACGTGGGACAGGCCCAGCCCCGACGCCGGGCCCACCCGGTAGGGGTCGAGCCCTTCCAGGGAGATCTGGCTCTGGGCCAGGTAGGAGTAGACGTCCTTGCTGTACATCGGCGGCGCCGGCAGCAGCGGCAGCACCCACAACAACAGCGTGCGGTCCAGGTCGCCGCGCGACATCCGCCTGGGGCCCAGCGCGAATCGGCCCAGCATCAACCAGGCCAGCGCCATCATCACCGCCCCGGTGGTCGTCATCGTCAACGACACCGTCTGGATCCGCGACGGCAGGTTCAGCAGCCGCACCCCGAACGTGGGGTCCTGCACGACGGGCCGCGCCCCGGCGCCCAGCGCGCCGATCGCCATCAGGACGGTCCCGGTGGCGCCGAACAGCCGGGTGCGCTGCAGCGCGCTGAGCTCGGTATCGTTCAGCGGCGACCCCACCGCTTGCTCGTCGCCGTGCAGGCTGGCGATCGACGAGCTCAGCGTGTGGTGGCGGGCTGCCATCAGAGCAGCGTAACCGGCTGCCTGGTGGGGTCGGCCGTGTGACCAGCGCAACGCGCACAGAGGGGACCCTTGGTGGACCGATCCCCGGAATTGCGTCACACTGGTGTTGTGAAAATCCGAACCGGCCTCGATGAGGTGTCTGTGCCCGCTGCTGCGGCATCGGATGGTCACACCCGTCGCGCCATCGTGCGTCTGCTGCTGGAATCCGGGTCGATCACCGTCAGCGAGATCGGTGACCGGCTGGGCCTGGCGGCCGCCGGTGTGCGGCGTCACCTCGACGCGCTGATCGAGGCGGGCGACGCCGAGTCGGTGCCTGCGGCGGCCTGGCAGCAGGTGGGCCGCGGGCGCCCCGCGAAGCGCTTCCGGCTGACTTCGGCCGGCCGTGCCAAGCTCGACCACGCCTACGACGACCTGGCGGCCGCGGCCATGCGGCAATTGCGGGAGATCGGCGGAGAGGATGCGGTGCGGACGTTCGCCCGGCGGCGCATCGACGCCATCCTGGCCGGCGTCGAGGCGGCCGAAAGCGACGACGACGCCGCCGTCGAGGCGGCCGCCGAGCGGGTCGCCGGCGCGCTGACCAAGTCCGGCTACGTCGCCACCACGGCGCGCGTCGGCGGGCCGATCCACGGCGTGCAGATCTGCCAGCACCACTGCCCGGTGGCGCACGTCGCCGAGGAATTCCCCGAGTTGTGCGAAGCCGAGCAGCAGGCCATGGCCGAGGTGCTCGGGACGCACGTGCAGCGGTTGGCGACCATCGTCAACGGAAACTGCGCCTGCACCACCCACGTGCCCCTGACCCCGGCGCCCAGCCCGCGCCGCGCCGGCGACGATGCAGAGCGAAGCGATGCGGAGAAGCGGCGCAACATGACCGAGACCACCAACATCAAAGGAGCGTCGTTATGACCCTTGAGGCCGACAAGGCCCTTGCCCCGCCGCTGACCCAGGCGGAGGCCATCGCCTCGCTGAGCCGGTACGGCTACGGCTGGGTGGACTCCGACGCCGCGGGCGCCAGCGCCCAGCGTGGGCTGTCCGACGCGGTGGTGCGCGACATCTCGGGGAAGAAGAACGAGCCCGAGTGGATGCTGCAGACCCGGCTGAAGGCGCTGCGCATCTTCGAGCGCAAGCCGATGCCGACGTGGGGCTCCAACCTCGAGGGCATCGACTTCGACAACATCAAGTACTTCGTGCGATCGACCGAAAAGCAGGCTGCCACTTGGGATGATTTGCCGGAGGACATCAAAAACACCTACGACCGGCTGGGCATCCCGGAGGCGGAAAAGCAAAGATTAGTTGCTGGCGTAGCCGCACAGTACGAGTCCGAGGTGGTGTACCACCAGATCCGGGAAGACCTTGAGGCGCAAGGCGTTATCTTCCTCGACACGGACACCGGTCTGCGTGAGCACCCCGACGTCTTCAAGCAGTACTTCGGCACCGTGATCCCGGCGGGCGACAACAAGTTCTCGGCCCTGAACACGGCGGTGTGGAGCGGCGGTTCATTCATCTACGTCCCGCCGGGCGTGCACGTCGACATCCCGCTGCAGGCCTACTTCCGGATCAACACCGAGAACATGGGCCAGTTCGAGCGCACGCTGATCATCGTCGACGAGGACGCGTATGTCCACTACATCGAGGGCTGCACCGCGCCGATCTACAAGTCGGATTCGCTGCACTCCGCGGTGGTCGAAATCATCGTGAAGCCCGGCGGCCGTTGCCGTTACACGACCATTCAGAACTGGTCGGGCAACGTCTACAACCTGGTCACCAAGCGGGCCCGTGCCGAGGCCGGCGCCACCATGGAGTGGGTCGACGGCAACATCGGGTCCAAGGTGACCATGAAGTACCCGGCGGTGTGGATGACGGGCGAGCACGCCAAGGGCGAGGTGCTGTCGATCGCCTTCGCGGGCGAGGACCAGCACCAGGACACCGGCGCCAAGATGCTGCACCTGGCGCCGAACACGTCGAGCAACATCGTGTCCAAGTCGGTCGCCCGCGCCGGCGGCCGCACCTCCTACCGCGGCCTGGTGCAGGTGAACAAGGGTGCACACGGGTCACGCTCCAGCGTGAAATGCGATGCGCTGCTGGTGGATACGATCAGCCGCAGCGACACCTACCCGTACGTCGACATCCGCGAGGACGACGTCACGATGGGCCACGAGGCCACCGTGTCGAAGGTCAGCGAGAACCAGCTGTTCTATCTGATGAGCCGCGGGCTGACCGAGGACGAAGCGATGGCGATGGTGGTGCGCGGCTTCATCGAGCCGATCGCCAAAGAGCTGCCGATGGAGTACGCGCTCGAGCTCAACCGGCTGATCGAGCTGCAGATGGAGGGCGCGGTCGGATGACCCGCGCCGGCGACCATGCAGAGCGTCGCGATGAGGAGGAGCGGCGCATATGACCGCTGCGCTCAACAAAGGAGAGCTGTTCGCCTCCTTCGACGTCGACGCGTTCGAGGTGCCGCACGGCCGCGACGAGCTGTGGCGGTTCACCCCGCTGCGGCGGCTGCGCGGCCTGCATGACGGATCGGCGGCGGCCACCGGCAAGGCTGAGATCAGCGTCGACGAGCAACCCGGCCTGCGGGTGGAGAGCGTCCGCCGCGGCGACGAGCGACTCGGCCAGGGCGGCGTCCCCGCCGATCGCGTTGCCGCCCAAGCCTTTTCGTCGTTCAACTCCGCGACGCTGATCACCGTCGGGCGCGACACCAGGATCGCGGAGCCGGTCAACGTCACCGTCACCGGACCCGGCGAAGGCGCAACGGCCTACGGCCACCTGCAGATCCGGGTCGAGGAGCTCGCCGAGGCGGTCGTGATCGTCGACCAGCGGGGCAGCGGAACCTATGCCGACAACGTCGAATTCGTCGTCGACGACGCCGCCCGGCTCACCGTCGTGTGGATCGCCGACTGGGCCGACGACATGGTCCACGTCAGCGCGCACCACGCCAGGCTGGGCAAGGACGCGGTGCTGCGGCACGTCACCGTCACGCTGGGCGGTGAGGTGGTGCGCATGGCGGCCAACGTGCGCTTCGTAAGCCCCGGCGGCGACGCCGAGCTGCTGGGCCTGTACTTCGCCGACGACGGCCAGCACCTCGAATCGCGGCTGCTGGTCGACCACGCGCAGCCCGACTGCAGGTCGAACGTGCTGTACAAGGGTGCGCTGCAAGGGGATCCGGACTCCGCGCTGCCCGACGCGCACACCGTCTGGGTGGGCGACGTGCTGATCCGCGCCGAGGCCACCGGCACCGACACCTTCGAGGTCAACCGCAACCTGGTCCTCACCGACGGGGCGCGCGCCGACTCGGTGCCGAACCTGGAGATCGAGACGGGGGAGATCGTCGGCGCCGGACACGCAAGCGCCACGGGGCGTTTCGACGATGAGCAACTGTTTTACCTGCGTTCCCGCGGCATCCCGGAAGAGCAGGCCCGTCGGCTGGTCATCCGCGGATTCTTCGGCGAGATCATCTCCAAAATCGCGGTGCCCGAGATACGGGAACGCCTGACCGCCGCCATCGAACACGAACTGGA
The DNA here is from genome assembly GCF_001667035.1 of Mycobacterium sp. 852002-51057_SCH5723018. Lineage (GTDB taxonomy): Bacteria > Actinomycetota > Actinomycetes > Mycobacteriales > Mycobacteriaceae > Mycobacterium. Next base: position 117,784 of record NZ_LZIR01000070.1, on the reverse strand, counting down.
AATCACGGAAAAGACTGCTTCATGACGACTCTGGAAATCAAGGACCTGCACGTCAGCGTCGACAACCCGAATGCCGCCGAGGGCGAGCGCGACATCCCCATTCTCAACGGCGTCGACCTGACGGTGAAATCCGGTGAGACGCACGCGCTGATGGGGCCCAACGGCTCCGGCAAGTCGACGCTGTCGTACGCCATCGCCGGCCACCCGAAGTATCGGGTCACCTCGGGATCCATCACGCTGGACGGCGAGGACGTGCTGTCGATGAGCGTCGACGAGCGCGCGCGGGCCGGGATCTTCCTGGCCATGCAGTACCCCGTCGAGGTGCCAGGCGTCTCGGTGTCGAACTTCTTGCGCTCGGCGGCAACCGCCGTGCGCGGCGAGGCCCCCAAGCTGCGCCACTGGGTCAAAGAGGTCAAGGCGGCGATGGGCTCCCTCGAGATCGACCCCGCCTTCGCCGAGCGCAGCGTCAACGAGGGCTTCTCCGGCGGGGAGAAGAAGCGCCACGAGATCCTGCAGCTGGAGCTGCTCAAGCCCAAGATAGCCATCCTCGACGAGACCGACTCCGGGCTGGACGTCGACGCGCTGCGGGTGGTCAGCGACGGGGTGAACCGCTACGCCGAGTCGGAGGACGGCGGCGTCCTGCTGATCACCCACTACACCCGCATCCTGCGCTACATCCATCCGCAATTCGTGCACGTGTTCGTCGGCGGGCGCATCGCCGAATCCGGCGGCTCCGAGCTGGCCGACGAACTCGAGCAGAACGGCTACGTGCGCTTCTCTCAAGCGGCGGCGGAGAAAGTCTGACGGGGCCTGACATGACCACTCCGCTGGACATCGACGCGATCCGCGCCGACTTCCCGATCCTCAAGCGGGTCATGCGGGGCGGAAGCCAGTTGGCGTACCTGGATTCCGGGGCGACGTCGCAGCGGCCGCTGCAGGTGCTCGACGCCGAGCGGGAATTCGTGCTGACCTCCAACGGTGGGGTGCACCGCGGTGCGCACCAGCTGATGGAGGAGGCCACCGACGCCTACGAGCAGGGCCGCGCCGACATCGCGGCGTTCGTCGGCGCCGACGCCGACGAGCTGGTGTTCACCAAGAACGCCACCGAATCGCTCAACCTGGTGTCATACGTGCTGGGGGACAACCGCTTCGAGCGGTCCGTGGGACCCGGTGACGTCATCGTCACCACCGAGCTCGAACACCACGCCAACCTGGTGCCCTGGCAGGAGCTGGCCCGGCGCACCGGGGCCACGCTGCGCTGGTACGGGGTCACCGACGATGGGCGCATAGACCTGGACTCGCTGGAGCTCGACGAGCGCGTCAAAGTCGTGGCGTTCAGCCATCATTCGAACGTGACGGGGGCGGTGGCGCCGGTGGCCGAGCTGGTTGCGCGGGCCAAGGCCGTCGGCGCGTTGACCGTGCTGGACGCCTGCCAATCGGTGCCGCACGAGCCGGTCGACTTCCACGCGCTCGACGTCGACTTCGCCGCGTTCTCCGGCCACAAGATGATGGGCCCCAACGGGATCGGGGCGCTGTACGCGCGTCGCGAGCTGTTGTCGGCCATGCCACCGTTTCTTACCGGCGGGTCGATGATCGAGACGGTCACCATGGAGGCCAGCAGCTACGCAGCGGCGCCGCAGCGGTTCGAGGCCGGCACGCCGATGACCTCCCAGGTCGTCGGGCTGGCCGCGGCCGCACGCTATCTCGGCGCCATCGGCATGGACGCCGTGCAAGCCCATGAACGGGAACTGGTGGCCGCGACCATCGAGGGCCTGTCCGGCATCGACGGCGTGCGCATCGTCGGCCCGGCGTCGATGGAAAACCGCGGTTCGCCGGTGGCTTTCGTCGTCGACGGCGTGCACGCGCACGACGTCGGTCAGGTGCTCGACGACGACGGCGTCGCCGTGCGGGTCGGGCACCACTGCGCGCTGCCGCTGCACCGCAGGTTTCACCTGGCGGCCACCGCGCGGGCGTCGTTCGCGGTGTACAACACCGCCGACGAGGTCGACCGGCTGGTGGCCGGGGTGCGCCGCGCGCTGGATTTCTTTGGGAGAGGCTGACTTTGCGGCTCGAGCAGATCTATCAGGACGTGATCCTCGATCACTACAAGCACCCGCAGCACCGGGGGCTGCGGGAGCCGTTCGCCGCGCAGGTCTACCACGTCAACCCGGTCTGCGGCGACGAGGTCACCCTGCGGGTCACCATGTCCGACGACGGCGAAACCGTCACGGACGTCTCGTATGACGGGCAGGGCTGTTCGATCAGCCAGGCGTCGACCTCCGTGCTCACCCAGCAGGTGATCGGCCAGAGCGTGGGAGAAGCGCTCAAGACGATCACGGCGTTCACCGAGATGGTGTCCTCACGGGGGACCGTCGAGGGCGACGAGGACGTCCTGGGGGATGGGGTGGCGTTCGCCGGGGTAGCCAAATACCCGGCGCGGGTGAAATGCGCGCTGCTCGGATGGATGGCGTTCAAAGATGCGCTGGCGCAGGCCAGCGCGGAAAACCACACGCTGGCCCAGGCCGGCGAAGCTTTTGAGGAGGTTGCAGATGAGCGAGACCGCCGCACCGGATGACGAGTTGCTCGCCGACCTCGAGGAGGCGATGCGCGACGTCGTCGACCCCGAACTGGGCATCAACGTAGTCGACCTGGGCCTGGTCTACGGCCTGAACATCGAAGAGGGCGACGACGGGACCGTCGCCCTGATCGACATGACGTTGACGTCGGCGGCGTGCCCGCTGACCGACGTCATCGAGGACCAGTCACGCAGCGCGCTGGTGGGTGCCGGCCTGGTCGACGACCTGCGGATCAACTGGGTGTGGAACCCGCCGTGGGGCCCGGACAAGATCACCGAGGACGGACGCGAGCAACTGCGCGCCCTCGGCTTCACCGTCTAGATCCCCTCCACCTAGCTAGCCCCGACGGCGGCGACCCGCTTCGCCCGGCCCCGGCCGCGCTCGCGATCGCCGCTAAAGGTGGAAGGGGAGGTGGGGCAGATGCAGGTGGTGGTGCGGGCGGCCCATCGGCGGGCAGGCTTGTAAAGCGATCGTCATCGCTTGCAGCGCGCCGCCGCTGTTCGTTCCCTGGGCACCCATGCACTTGCCGTTCCCGATCGCCTCGGCGCCCGAAGGCGTCTGCTTGTTGTAGGTGGTCGAGCCGGCGACGGTGACGTTGGTCGGCGCGCTTTGACCGCCGGGACCCAGACCGTTGACGGCAATGGTGTCGCCCGAAACCGACGCGACCATCCCGTAGAAACCGGCCGGCGGCGGACATTTCCCGTCGATCGCCGGGGTGATCGTCACGGATTGGGCGGTGATCGCGGCAGGGGGCGGCGCGCTTTGCGGAGTGGCACGCACGTTGACGCAACTGCCCGGGGTGACGTCGGTCAGCCGGGCCGGCGCCTGCTCGACGACCCGTGTCGCCGGTGAGAAGTCCACCGTGGCCGAGCCCGTCCGCGTCCGCAGCTGGATCGTGCCGCCGGACACCGACTCGACCAGGCCCTCGACGTAGTCCTTGGCGACCGGTGGGGGCGGGGGAACCGCGCTCGGCGCCGCGGCGGGCGCCGGGCTCGTCGGGACCGCTGTCACCGTCCGCTTGGCGGCGCCGCCACTCGCCGTGTGGTCCGAGTGGCACATGGCCACGCTCAAGCTGACGACGGCGACTACCGCGACGATCGCGACCTGGGCCAGCCGAGGTCTGACGGATCGTGCGGTGCGCATTCGGCGCGGAATACCCAGCGGAGCGCCGTTTTCACCGACGGGTTATCAAGATCACCTCAGTGTCCGCGCGGCGGCTGCCCCGGCGCCGGGCACTTGCCGTCGACGGCCGCGCGCAGCCTGATCGACGTCGCCTGCAGCGTGCCGCCGTCCATGGTTCCGCGCGCGGCGACGCACTTGCCCTGCGTGATCGCCTCGGGGGTCGAGGAGGTCAGCTTGGAATACTTGGTCTGGTCGTCGACGGTTACGGGCGTCTGCGTGGTGTTGCCGCTGGCATCCGTGCCCGCGACGGTGATGGTGTTACCCGTCACCGAAGCGACCGAGCCCTGCAGCGGCTTCGGCTTGGGCGGCGCGGGGGTCGGCGAACCCGAAGGCGCCGGCGTCGTCGAACCCGGTCCGGAACCCGGCTTCTCCTTGGGCTGCGGGCAGGTGCCGTTGACCGAGGGGCTCACCCGGACCGACGCCGCGGTGACCGGCTGCTGCCCGCCACCCTGGATTTCCTTGGTGGGCCGCACGGTGACGCAGCTTCCCGAGGTCACGTCAGTGAGCGTCGCGGGAGCGATCTCGGTGACCTTGGTCGTCGAGGTGAAATTCACGGGGGCGTTGCTGTTGTCGTCCTTGGTGACCTGTATGGAGTTGCCCGCCACCGACGCGACGAGGCCGTTGACCTGCGCTTCGCCTTGTGCCGGTGCCGGTGATGTGGTGGTCGAGGTCACCGTCGAAGTAGAGGTGGAGGTCGAGGTCGGGCTAGCGTTATTCGACGAGCCGCACGCCGCCACCGACAGCGCGGTGGCGCCCGTAACGGCGAGGAGGGCGAAGCGGGCGAGCCGAGGCGTAGGACAGCTGACAGGCATCAACGTATCTCCAATCGTGGATGGGCCACGAAAAGATGTACCCGCTGGAGCTGTGCGTGAACTGTGCGACTACCCCTCAGAAGGCGTCTTCGGAAATGCGCATGATGTCGTCGTCGATGGACTCGATGACCCTGCGCTGCGCGGTCAGCCTCGGCAGCATGTTCTTGGCGAAGAACGCGGCGGTGGCGATCTTGCCCCGATAGAACAGCGCGTCGCTCTCGGACGGTGCGTCGGCAAGGGCGGCGTGCGCGGCGCCGGCCTGCACCAGCAACAGCCAACCGATCAGCAGGTCACCGACCGCGAGCAGGTATCGCACCGAGCCCAGTCCCACCTTGTAAATCTCGGTCGGGTGTTGGGTCGCCGACATCAGGTATCCGGTCAGCGCGCCCGTCATCACGGTGACGTCGTCCAGCGCGGTTTGCACTAGCTCGGCTTGCGGCTTGAGCGCCTCGTCGCAGGTGTCGATGGTCTTGGTGATCTGGGCCGTCACGAACTGCAGGGCCTCGCCGCGGTCGCGGACGATCTTGCGGAAGAAGAAGTCCAGCGCCTGGATGGCGGTGGTGCCCTCGTAGAGGGAATCGATCTTGGAATCGCGGATGTACTGCTCTAGGGGATAGTCGACCAGGAACCCCGAGCCGCCCAGCGTCTGCAGCGACTCGGTCAAGATCTCGTAGGCCCGTTCGGAGCTCACCCCCTTGACGATCGGCAGCAGCAGGTCGTCGACGCGGTGCGCCATGTCGTGATCGGCACCCGAAATCCGTTGCGCCACAGCGTCATCCTGATGGGCGGCGGCATACATGTACAGCGCGCGCAGGCCCTCGGCGTAGGCCTTCTGGGTCATCAGGCTGCGCCGCACGTCGGGGTGGTGGATGATCGTGACGCGCGGAGCAGCCTTGTCGGCCATCTGGGTCAGATCCGCGCCCTGCACCCGCTCTTTGGCGAAGGCCAGCGCGTTCAGGTAGCCGGTGGACAGGGTGCCGGCGGCCTTCACGCCGATCGTCATGCGGGCCTGCTCGATCACGGTGAACATCTGCGCGATCCCGTTGTGCACGTCGCCCACCAGGTATCCGACAGCGGGCACGTCGGTGGCGCCGAAGGTCATTTCACACGTCGGCGAGGACTTGATGCCCATCTTGTGTTCCAGTCCCGTGACGAAAACCCCGTTGCGGGAACCGAGTTCGAGCGTGTCCGGGTCGAACAGAAACATCGGCACGTAAAACAGGCTGAGCCCCTTGGTGCCCGGTCCGGCGCCCTCGGGCCGGGCCAGCACCAGGTGGAAGATGTTCTCGGCCGTATCGCCCACGTCGCCGCCGGAGATGAAGCGCTTGACGCCCTCGATGTGCCACGTCCCGTCGGGCTGCGGTATGGCCTTGGCCCGGCCCGCGCCGACGTCGGATCCGGCGTCGGGTTCGGTGAGGACCATGGTGGCCTGCCAGCCGCGCTCCACACCCATTGCGGCCCAACGCTTTTGCTCTTCGTTGCCCTCGACGAAGAGCGCCTGGGCCATGAAGTAACCCAGGCAGAAGAAGTTGGCGGAGGGGTTGGCGCAGATGAGCATTTCGTTGACCGCCCAGACCAGCGGCGCCGGCGCGGGCATGCCGCCGATCTCTTCGGCCAGGTTCAGCCGCCACCATCCGGCGTCCTTGAGCGCCTGCACCGTCTTCGCCAACTCGTCGGGCACGCTGATCGTGTGCTCGGCGGGATCGAACACGGGTGGGTTGCGATCGGCCGCCGCGAAAGATTCGGCGACGGGCCCCTCGGCGAGGCGGGCCGCCTCGCCCAGGATCGTTCGGACCGTGTCCTCGTCGAGGTCGCTGTAGCTTCCGCTGCCCAGTACGGCGCCGACATCGAGAACCTCGAACAGATTGAACTCGAGATCGCGGACATTGGCGATGTAGTGACTCAAGGCTTCTCCCTCTGACGGTCCCGTCCCGGTCCCTTAGCAGGCGGATCGTCAGCCCTAAGTCTGTCCGACGTGGGAAAACGTACGCAACCGTAACCTCGGTCGGCCCGGCGCGCCGCGCCGCCGGCGCGGCGATAATTCGGCGCGCATAAAACGCCGTTGTGCCAGAGGCCAATTCAAACGCCGGGGGGAGCTGCGGGAACATCACACCAGCTCGGTACGTTAAAAGTTTTGTGACCACACTCGATCTCACCGCTGAGAAGTTCAACGAAACCATCGAGGGCAACGACATCGTGCTCGTCGACTTCTGGGCCTCCTGGTGCGGACCATGCCGCCAGTTCGCGCCGACCTTCTCCGCGTCGTCGGAGAAGCACCCCGACGTCGTCTACGCCAAGGTCGACACCGAAGCCGAGCCGCAGCTGGCGGCCGCCGCCCAGATCCGGTCCATCCCCACGCTGATGGCCTTCAAGAAGGGCAAGCTGCTGTTCAACCAGGCCGGTGCGCTGCCGCCGGGCGCGCTGGAGGACTTGGTGCAGCAGGTCAAGGCGTTCGACGTCTCGGAGGTCTAGGGCGGCCCAGGCCGAACAGGCCTGATCAGACCAGTTGCCGCTGGAACCGGGCGCCGTTGCGCAGCGGTGCCGCCCCACGGCCCTCGGCGACTCGGACGAACAGGGATTTCAGGGTCGCCATGTAGCGGCTGACGGATTCGCGGGCGATCGGATTGTTCGGGAAAAACACGATCATGTGCGTTTCCTTCTCGTACCGATTCACACGTAAATCGAATCGGGCCGGAACCCTGCCGTCGTGGTAAATCTTCAGATTTGTCCCTCTCCAGTCGGAATTGACGACCGTGGAAAGGGGAGGGCTGCTGGCGTCCAGGTGAAACAGCAAGGGGACCCGTTCGTCCGGCATTCTCAACCAGGGCGCCAGCTCCAGCACCCGACTGAACGGTACGTCGGCCAGGTCTTTGCCCGAATCGAACGATTGCTGCGCGGCGCGGGCGGTAGCGCCGAACGACGACAGGTCCACGGGGATGGTGACCGGCACAAAACCGGTGAACCAGCCGATCGTGGCAAAGTCTGTGGGAGTGCTGCGCAGATCGCGCGCGACAAGCCCGTAATACGTTTCGGCGCCGGTCAACTCGTATTGGGCGAGGGCGGCGCACGCGAATACGCCGCCGCTGAAACGGGCGCCCCCGGCGATGCACGCGGTTTCGAAGGCGGCGGTTTGCCGCTCGTCCATCACCTTGACGAACATCAACTCGCAGGATCCCGATCCATCGCCGAGCGATACCGGGCATTCCGGAAGTGTTCCGGCGTTTTGCTCGAAAAAGTCCACCCACGCGCGTATTTGCGGCGAGTCCAGGGTGAGCGCGGATGTCTGGCGATGCTGGCGGACGCTGTAATCCTGGTAGCTGCCCGGGGCGGGGAGCGAAACCGGCGCTCGACCCGCCAGCAGGGCGCTGTACATCACGTAAAACTCCATGCCGATCGCACCGATAAACTGCGCATCGATGTAGAGGTGATCGATCATGAAGCAGAAGGTGAAGTTGTTCGCGCGTTGAATAACGGCGAAACGGAAGCAATCCCAGTCCAAGGGACTCGGTGTGGCCAATACGTGCTCGCGCCATTCCGCCGGTGTCAACTCACCCTGCTTGATGGCAACGCATCGGATATCTGCGGGATCGGTCACCGTGTGCCGAACGATCTGGTCGGTTTCGGTGAACTCGAACCAGCTGTGATATACGTCATGCCTGCGGAGATGCGTGTTGATGACGTAGGTCAGGACCCGGATGTCGCATTGGCCGGGCATGTCCCAGCTGCCGATACACAGCCGGGACATATCGGCCCCGCGGCCGGCATGTTCGCGAAAGTTACGCAGGTGGCGGGCTTGCTGGTGGCTGGCCGGCACGGCGCTGACCGGCGCCTGCCTGACCTTGGCGAGCGAGCCGGGCGAGGGATGCCAGCAGACCACCGAACCCGGTTCCGGCACCCAGTCGTCGATGGCCCCGAATGCCTCTTCTCCTGGGATGAACAAGTTTCCTCCCTACCTGCTTCATCGCCTGCGCACAGCCAATTCATAAACTCCATCGCAGCGTTGCCGACGGCGGTCCATCTCCGTTGGTCGGATCCTTTTGGGGTATAGCGCATTTCGCGCGCCAACAGCCCCCGCCACTGACGCTTGCGCAACCAACCAAGACGTCCCATCGGGCCGCACCTGCGACCTGCCCAATGGTGGCTAAAAGATAGCAGACCAAAAGAAACCCAGCGGGCGGAATCGGGACTTTCAGAACGTAAGCGTCTCCTCTTGACCGCTATCGCCCGGGCCGCTGTACCGGCGCCGGCACGATTGCCTCAAGTGCAGGCGAAGCCCCCGCCGCGGGCGGTAGAGTGCCGCCCATGTGGGCCACAGTGCTGGCATTAGGGCTGTTCGCGGGCGCGGACCCGGTGCGGATCGGGATTGCCGTCCTCCTGTTTTCGCGGCGCCGCCCCATGTTGCATTTGGTGGCCCTGTGGCTAGGCGGACTTGCGGCGGCCGTGGTACTGGGCGTGGGCATGCTGATCGGGCTGCACGACGTCGCGGCCGGGGTGATGCCCCGGGTGGAGCGTGCCACGACAAGCTCGACGGTGGGGCACATACAGATCGGGATGGGGGTACTCGCGCTGGTGGTCGCCGCGTCCATCGCGGTCGGCTCTTCGCTGCGTCAACCGGCGAAGGTGGGAATGGCCGCCGGCGATCGGCCGGATCAGGTTCGGGCTAACGCATTTTCGCGGCTGTCGACGCGCGCGCTCGATGCGCTCCAATCGTCTCCGCCGTGGGTGACATTCCTTGTCGGCGTCACGATTACCACCGACTTCCGGTACCTGGGAGTGCTCACCGCCATCCTGGCCTCCGGAACCGCTGTGGGCACCCAGATCAGCGCGGCCGCGGTCTACACGGCGCTGTCGCTGGCGTTCGCCGAGATCCCGATAGTCAGCCAACTGGTGGCGCCGGCAGGGACCAGTGCGGTGATGTCGCGCGTGCACGAATGGGTGAAAGCCCGCTGGCGGGCGGTCCTGGGCGTCGTCGTGGCCGTGCTAGGGATTTTGCTGATGACCACCGGCATGGGTCACGTCTGAGCCGTACGCGCTACCTTTCACAGGTGAGTTTGGTACTGGTAGAGCACCCGCGGCCCGAGGTCGCGCTGATCACCCTCAATCGGCCGGAGCGGATGAACTCCATGGCGTTCGACGTCATGGTGCCGTTCACAGAGGCCCTCGAGAACATCACCTACGACAATTCCGTGCGCGTGGTCGTGCTGACGGGGGCGGGTCGAGGGTTCTCCTCAGGCGCCGACCACAAGTCGGCGGGCACGGTGCCCAACGTCGAGGGACTGACACGCCCGACCTACGCACTGCGGTCGATGGAGCTTCTCGACGACGTCATCCTCGGGCTGCGGCGGCTACACCAGCCGGTGATCGCGGCGGTCAACGGCCCAGCCATCGGCGGGGGGCTGTGCCTGGCGCTGGCCGCCGACATCCGGGTGGCCTCGACCAGCGCTTACTTCCGGGCCGCGGGCATCAACAACGGGCTGACCGCCAGCGAGCTGGGCTTGAGCTACCTGCTGCCCAGGGCGATCGGATCGTCGCGAGCGTTCGAGATCATGATGACCGGTCGCGACGTCAGCGCCGAGGAAGCCGAGCGCATCGGCCTGGTGTCGTGTCAGGTGCCCGAAGGCCAGCTGCTGGACACCTGCTATGCGATCGCCGCGCGCATAGCGGCCTTCTCGCGGCCGGGAATCGAGTTGACCAAACGCACACTGTGGAGTGGACTGGACGCCGGTAGCCTGGAAGGGCACATGCAAGCCGAGGGCTTGGGACAGCTTTTCGTCCGTCTGCTCACCGCCAACTTCGAAGAAGCGGTTGCCGCGCGCGCGGAGAAACGGCCGCCGGTGTTCACCGACGACAAATAGCGGAAACAAGGGAAGTAGCAGGAGATGATGTGATCACGGCCACGGACCTCGAGGTCCGCGCCGGCGCGCGCATTCTGCTCTCACCCGACGGCCCGGACCTGCGCGTGCAGCCCGGCGACCGCATCGGTCTGGTCGGTCGCAACGGCGCGGGCAAGACGACGACCCTGCGCATCCTGGCGGGGGAGACCGAGCCCTACTCCGGATCGATCACCCGCACCGGCGAGATCGGTTATCTGCCGCAGGATCCCAAGGAGGGCGATCTCGACGTGCTGGCCCGGGACCGGGTCTTGTCGGCGCGCGGGTTGGACGTCCTGCTCACCGACCTGGAGAAGCAGCAGGCCCTGATGGCCGAGGTGGCCGACGACGACGCCCGGGACCGCGCGATCCGCCGCTACGGGCAGCTCGAGGAGCGCTTCGTGGCGCTCGGCGGCTACGGCGCCGAAAGCGAGGCCGGCCGCATCTGCGCGAGTCTCGGCCTGCCGGAACGGGTCCTGACCCAGCAGCTGCGCACCCTGTCCGGTGGGCAGCGCCGCCGGGTGGAACTGGCGCGCATCCTGTTCGCCGCCGCTGAGGGAGGGGCGACCGGCTCCGGTTCTTCCACCACTTTGCTGCTGGACGAGCCCACCAATCACCTGGACGCGGATTCGGTTGGCTGGCTGCGGGATTTCCTGCGGGCACACAGCGGCGGGCTGGTGGTCATCAGCCACAACGTGGAGCTGCTGGCCGACGTCGTGAATCGGGTGTGGTTTCTGGACGCGGTGCGCGGCGAAATGGACGTCTACAACATGGGCTGGCAAAAGTATCTCGATGCCCGGGCCACCGACGAACAGCGCCGCCGCCGGGAACGGGCCAACGCCGAACGCAAGGCCGCCGCGCTGCGCACGCAGGCCGCCAAGCTGGGCGCCAAGGCCACCAAAGCCGTTGCGGCGCAGAACATGTTGCGCCGCGCGGATCGGATGATGGCCGCCCTTGACGAGGAGCGGGTCGCCGACAAGGTGGCCCGGATCAAATTCCCCACCCCGGCCGCGTGCGGCCGCACCCCGCTGGTGGTCAAGGGCCTGAGCAAGTCCTACGGGTCGCTCGAGGTGTTCAGCGGCGTCGATCTGGCCATCGACCGCGGATCGCGGGTGGTGGTGCTCGGGCTCAACGGCGCCGGCAAGACCACGCTGCTGCGGCTGCTGGCCGGCGTCGAAAAACCCGACGCAGGGGGGCTGGAGTCCGGACACGGTTTGCGGATCGGCTATTTCGCGCAGGAACACGACACGCTGGACCTCGACGCCACGGTCTGGGAGAACATCCGCCACGCCGCACCCGAAGCCGGCGAACAAGACCTGCGAGGCCTGCTCGGCGCCTTCATGTTCAGCGGCCCCCAGCTCGATCAGCCGGCCGGGACCCTGTCCGGTGGCGAGAAGACCCGCCTCGCGCTGGCCGGCTTGGTGGCGTCAACGGCCAACGTGCTGCTGCTCGACGAACCGACCAACAACCTCGATCCCGCATCGCGCGAGCAGGTGCTCGACGCGCTGCGCAGCTATCACGGCGCGGTAGTGCTGGTGACGCACGATCCGGGAGCGGCCGAGGCCCTTGACCCGCAACGCGTGGTGCTGTTGCCCGACGGCACCGAGGACTACTGGTCCGACGAATACCGCGATCTCATCGAACTGGCCTAGCTCGCACAAGTGGCCGCAGGCGATTTCGCCAATTCGGCCCGCGGCCCACGATGGCTTCCTACTGTATGTGCTTGGAATCGACTTCGAGGCGTGGAGGGACCTTGACGAGCATGGTGAGAAAGCCGAAGAAGACGCGCGACCAGTTAGCGCACGAGCTACGCAACGCGTACGAGGGCGGTGCCAGTATCCGCAATCTGGTTGCCACCACGGGCAGGTCGTACGGCTCGATTCACAGCATGCTGCTGGAGTCCGGCACCACGCTGCGCAGCCGCGGGGGCCCCAACCACACTTCCAGTCGGCGCCAATCGACGCGGGCGTAGCGTCACTGCGAAATCACGTCCCCTTGTTCGCAGTGGCGCTACGCCCAGAGTTGTTGCGGCGCACCGAGTTTTCCACCAGGTCCAGGACGGCGGCCAGCCGGCGCGGATCTTCGCCGGATGCCAGCCGGGCCACCAGGCCGTCGAGAACCAGTTCCAGGTAGCACTGCAACACGTCGCCGGGAACGTCGTCGCGCACCCGGTGTGCCTCCTTCTGGCGGCGCAGCCGATCGGTCGTGGCGGCCGCCAGTTCCGCGGAACGCTCCGCCCAACCGCGGCTGAACACCGGGTCGTTGCGCAGCTTGCGTGCGATCTCCAACCTGGTGGCCAGCCAGTCGAACTGGTCGGGCGCGGCGAGCATGTCGCGCATCACCTGGATCAGGCCCTCGCGGGAGGCCACGTCGGCCATCCGCTCGGCGTCCTCGTGCGCCAGCGCGAAAAACAGCGCGTCCTTGTCGCGGAAGTGGTGAAAGATCGCGCCGCGCGACATCCCGACCGCCTTCTCCAGCCGGCGCACCGTCGCCTTGTCGTAGCCGTATTCGGCGAAGCAGCGGCGGGCGCCGTCGAGGATCTGACGGCGGCGAGCCGCCAGATGGTCCTCGCTGACCTTCGGCACGTTGCCGGCTAGCCGGACTTCAGCATGTTGCGCAGCACGTACTGCAGGATGCCGCCGTTGCGGTAATAGTCGGCCTCACCCGGGGTGTCGATGCGCACCACCGCGTCGAACTCGATCGGGTCACCGGAGGCCCCGTCTTCTTTGCTCGCCTTGACGTGCACCGTCTTCGGCGTCTTGCCGTCGTTGAGCGCCTCGATGCCGGTGATGTCGAAGACCTCGGTGCCGTCCAGCCCCAGCGACCCGGCCGACTCGCCCTCGGGGAACTGCAGCGGGATGACGCCCATGCCGATCAGGTTGGAGCGGTGGATCCGCTCGAACGACTCGGCGATCACCGCCCGCACGCCCAGCAGCAGCGTGCCCTTGGCCGCCCAGTCCCGCGAGGAGCCGGACCCATATTCTTTGCCGCCCAGCACCACCAGCGGAATGTCTTGTGCCGCATAGTTTTGCGCCGCGTCGTAGATGAACGCCTGTGGGCCGCCGTCCTGGGTGAAGTCGCGGGTGTATCCGCCGGCGACATCGTCGAGCAGCTGATTGCGCAGCCGGATGTTGGCGAAGGTGCCGCGGATCATCACCTCGTGGTTGCCACGCCGCGAACCGAAGGAGTTGTAGTCCTTGCGGTCCACGCCATGCTCGTCGAGGTACTGCGCCGCGGGGGTGCCCGGCTTGATGCTGCCGGCCGGCGAGATGTGGTCGGTCGTCACCGAGTCGCCCAGCAGCGCCAGCACCCGCGCGCCGCTGATGTCGCTGACCGGCTCCGGGTCGGCCGACATGCCCTCGAAGTAGGGGGGCTTGCGCACGTACGTCGAATCCGGGTTCCACTCAAAGGTGTTGCCGCTGGGCGTTGGCAGGTTGCGCCAGCGCTCGTCGCCCTTGAACACGTCGGCGTAGTTCTTGGTGAACATCTCCTGGCTGATCGCCGAGGCGATGGTGTCCGAGACGTCCTTCTGCGACGGCCAAATGTCTTTCAGGAAGACGTCGTTGCCGTCTTTATCTGCACCGAGCGGCTGCTCATCGAAGTCGAAGTCCATGGTGCCGGCCAGGGCGTAGGCAACGACCAGCGGCGGCGACGCGAGGTAGTTCATCTTCACGTCGGGGTTGATGCGACCCTCGAAGTTACGGTTGCCCGACAGCACCGCCGCCACCGAAAGGTCGTTGTCGTTGATCGCCTTCGAAACCTCTTCGGGCAGCGGGCCCGAGTTGCCGATGCACGTCGTGCAGCCGTACCCGACCAGATAGAACCCGAGCTTCTCCAGGTAGGGCCACAGGCCGGCCTTGTCGTAGTAGTCGCTGACCACCTGGGAGCCCGGCGCCATCGACGTCTTCACCCAGGGCTTGGAGGACAAGCCCTTGTCGACGGCGTTGCGGGCCAGCAACGCCGCGCCCAGCATCACCTCGGGGTTGGAGGTGTTGGTGCACGACGTCACCGCGGCGATCACCACCGCGCCATGGTCGAGCTCGAACTCGCCCAGCTCGTCGGACTTCACCCGCACCGGGTTGCTCACCCGGCCCTTGGCATGCGCGGCAGCCGATTCCACCCTCGGCGCGTCGTCGGCGTCGCCGTTCTCCAGCGCCCCCGGGTCGCTGGCCGGGAAGGACTCGTCGACCGACTCGTCCAGCTTCGAATAGTCCTTCTTGTCGGGGTCGTCGCCGACGTAGTTCGGAATCTGTTCGCGGAACGTGGCTTTCGCGTCGGACAAGGCGATGCGGTCCTGCGGACGCTTGGGGCCGGCGATCGACGGCACCACGTCGGACAGGTCGAGCTCGAGGTATTCGGAGAACTCCGGCTCGTGCTTGGGGTCGTGCCACATGCCCTGTTCCTTGGCGTAGGCCTCGACCAGCGCCAGCTGCTCGTCGGTGCGGCCGGTGAACCGCAGGTAGGAGATGGTCTCCTCGTCGATCGGGAAAATCGCTGCGGTGGAACCGAATTCGGGGCTCATGTTGCCGAGGGTGGCGCGGTTGGCCAGCGGCACCTCGGCCACGCCGTCGCCGTAGAACTCGACGAACTTGCCCACCACGCCGTGCTTACGCAGCATCTCGGTGACGGTCAGCACGACGTCGGTGGCCGTGACGGCGGGCTGTATCTCGCCGGTCAGCTTGAAGCCGACGACCCGCGGGATCAGCATCGACACCGGCTGGCCGAGCATCGCGGCCTCGGCCTCGATGCCGCCCACGCCCCAGCCGAGCACGCCCAGCCCGTTGACCATCGTGGTGTGCGAGTCGGTGCCCACGCAGGTGTCGGGATAGGCGACCCCGTCGCGGTCCATCACCACGCTCGCCAGGTATTCGATGTTGACCTGGTGCACGATGCCGGTACCCGGCGGCACCACCTTGAAGTCGTCGAAAGCGCCCTGCCCCCAGCGCAAGAACTGGTAGCGCTCGCCGTTGCGCTGGTACTCGATCTCCACGTTGCGCTCGAACGCGTCGGCCCGGCCGAACAGGTCGGCGATCACCGAGTGGTCGATCACCAGGTCGGCGGGCGCCAGCGGGTTCACCTTGTCCGGGTTGCCGCCCAGGTCGCCGATGGCCTCGCGCATGGTGGCCAGGTCGACGATGCACGGCACGCCGGTGAAGTCCTGCATCACGACGCGGGCGGGGGTGTACTGGATCTCAATGCTGGGTTCCGCCTTGGGATCCCAGTTCGCGATCGCCTCGATGTGGTCCTTGGTGATGTTGCTGCCGTCCTCGTTGCGCAGCAGGTTTTCGGCGAGGACCTTGAGGCTGTAGGGGAGCTTCTCGGTGTTGGGGACGGCGTCGAGGCGATAGATCTGGTAACTGTTGTCGCCGACCTTGAGGGTGTCACGGGCTCCGAACGAGTTCACAGAATCAGTCACTTCAACTCCCAAGGATTTAGTTCTTCCGCCGACGGGCCGTGTCGGCGGTGTTACTTTAACAGTACGCTTGTCCTGCATTACGCCGGGCGCTCGTAGTTCCAGTCTTGTCGCGTCCGGCGCACGTTTAAACCCCCTGCGGCGAATCGCGTTATCGGGCTGCCCGGGCGTGTCACGCGGCGAGACATAACGCACGTCGACCCGCGTCGGCGAGTCGTGTGCGAGGTTTATGTGTCGCGGCATGCCACCGCGCGATCCGGCGAACCCGAATCGCGTACGGTGCCTGTAGCACTGGGCAGGAGGGAAACATGACGGGGTACGAGTTTCTGCCGCTCTACATTCCGCAAGACGTCGACATGACGGCGATCAAGGCCCAGGTCGCGGCCGACGGCGTCAGCGCGACGCCGGCCGCCGCGCCCGGGCTGCTCGATGTGGTCAACGAGGCTCACGCCAAGGGCATCAACCTCAAGATCGTGCTGCTCGACCACAACCCGCCGAACGACACTCCGTTGCGCGACATCTCGACCGTGGTCGGCGCCGACTACCACGACGCGACGGTCCTGACGCTGAGCCCGAATTTCGTTGGCAGCTACAGCACGCAGTTCCCGCGCGTCACTCTCGAGGCGGGCGAGGACATCGCCAAGACGGGCAACCCGGTGGTCTCGGCGCAGCATTTTTTGCACGAGCTGGAAACGCCCGAGTTTCCGTGGACCGGGCTGACGATATTGCTGCTGATTGCCGTCTTCGCGGCGGCCGCCGGCACCCGGTTCCTGCAGTTGCGCGGAAAGCGTGCAGCAACGTCGGAGGGAGCGCCGGAAGCGGCGACGGAAGCGCCCGATAACGCCGTCTAACCGCGCCATCCGGCTCGGCCGGCTCTGACGCACAGCCCCTCGCGGCAAACACGATAGATCACCGTTCGGTCACATTAAACGCACGTCAAGAGTGCAGTTTGTGACGAACGTTTCCCCGGCGTCCCCTGTGACGTACGGTGCAAATGATGCTCGTGTTGTTTATGGCGCCTTCGGAAAACGTGTGCGTGGCGCCGTCCGTCCGCGTTGAGCCGTAGGAGACCTGAGCCGTATGAGACGCACCCGGTGTGGCTCTTCTGCGCGACCCGCCGTCAGGCTGGTCCGGACGCTCATACCCCCGGTCTTGTGCGCGGCCCTGCTCGTGGGCACCCCCGGGCTGGCGGAGGCCGACCCCGCCGCCGACGGCCTGGCCGCGATGATCGCCAACGTCGCCAGGGCCAACCAGCGGCTGGAAGACATGACCGCGCAAATCGAGACGCAGCAGGAAAGCGTCAACAAGGCCCTCGTCGACGTGGAGAGCGCCCGCGACAATGCGACCGCCGCCGAACACAACCTCGAGGCCAGCCAGCAGGCGGTCAAGGACGCCAACGCGGCGATCGCCGGGGCCCAGCAGCGCTTCAACACCTTCGCGGCGGCCACCTACATGAACGGCCCGTCGGGCAGCTACCTGACCGCGACCAGCCCGGAAGACATCATCGCCACCGAATCGGCCGCCCGCACCCTGACCGCCAGCTCCCAGGCGGTGATGGACAACCTGCAGCGGGCCCGCACCGAGCAGGTGAACAAGGAATCGGCGGCGCGGCTGGCCAAGCAGAAGGCCGACAAGGCCGCCGCCGACGCCAAGGCCAGCCAGGACGGCGCGGTGGCGGCGCTCACCGACTCCAAGCGCAAGTTCGACGAGCAGCGTCAGCAGGTCGTCCGCCTGGCCGCCGAGCGCGACGATGCCCAGGCGAAGCTCGAGGCGGCCAAGCTGCAATGGGCGGCGGGCAGGGGCGGCGGCGCCGTCCCGACGACGGGCGACCGGTGGGATCCCGGCGCACCGGCCGCCGCGCGGCCCTCGGGCGGTCGTCAGTGGGATGGTTGGGACCCGACGCTGCCCATGGTGCCCAGCGCGAACGTCCAGGGCGACCCGATCGCGGTGATCAACCAGGTGCTGGGGATCTCGGCGACGTCGACGCAGGTCACCGCCGGCATGGGGCGCAATTTCCTGCAGCAGATGGGCATCCTGCGACCCGACGACACCGGCATCACCAACGCCGCCCCGGGCCGCCCGTCCCGGATCCCGCGCGTCTACGGGCGGCAGGCCACCGAGTACGTGATCCGGCGCGGCATGTCGCAGATCGGGGTTCCCTACTCCTGGGGTGGCGGCAACGCCGCAGGCCCGAGCAAGGGCATCGACTCCGGAGCCGGGATCACCGGCTTCGACTGTTCGGGGCTGGTCCTGTATTCATTCGCCGGCGTGGGCATCAAGCTGCCGCACTACTCGGGTTCGCAGTACAACCTGGGCCGCAAGATCCCGTCGTCGCAGATGCGCCGCGGCGACGTCATCTTCTACGGCCCGGGCGGCAGCCAGCACGTGACGATCTACCTCGGCGACGGCCAGATGCTCGAGGCCCCCGACATCGGTTTGAAGGTCCGGGTGGCGCCGGTGCGCACCAGCGGCATGACGCCCTACGTGATCCGCTACATCGAGTGGTGACGAGTGAGTACTAGACGAGGAGCCATGCGCCGCAACGCGTTTCGCCTAATCAACCTGGCTCTCAAGCTGGGGGTGATCACCGCCGTGGTGACCGGGCTGATGTTGTCTGTGGCGAGCCCCGCCACGGCCGACCCCGGCCAGTGGGATCCCACGCTGCCGGCCGCCGTCAGCGCCGGCGCCCCGGGGGATCCGCTCGCGGTCGCCAACGCGTCGTTGCAGGCCACCGCCCAGGCCACCCAGACCACGCTGGATCTGGGCAAGCAGTTCCTCGGTGGGCTCGGGATCAACCTGGGCGGCAACACCCCGCCCCCCGCGGCCGACCCCAACGCCACCAGCCCCAGCCGCATCCCGCGGGCCAACGGCCGCCAGGCCATCGAGTACGTGATCAAGCGCGCCGGGTCGCAGATGGGTGTCCCGTACTCCTGGGGCGGCGGCTCGCTGCAGGGTCCCAGCAAGGGCGTCGGCGACGGCGCCAACATCAACGGCTTCGACTGCTCGGGCCTGATGCGCTACGCGTTCGCGGGGGTCGGCGTGCTGATCCCGCGGTTCTCCGGCGACCAGTACAACTTCGGCCGCCACATCCCCCAAGACCAGGCCAGGCGCGGCGACCTCATCTTCTACGGGCCGAACGGCAGCCAGCACGTCACCATGTATCTGGGCAACGGTCAGATGCTGGAGGCGTCGTCACTGGCCGGCAAGGTCACCGTCAGCCCGGTTCGCAAGCCCGGCATGACGCCGTTCCTGACTAGGATCATCGAGTACTGACCCAGGTGTGCCGCCCGTTGGCTGCTCGAACGGCGCGTCGACGGATTTCGGCAGGCCTGGAATAGTTGGACGCGGGCACGTTGCTGCCCCACGACATCGGTCGTGCAGCAGTCGTGTCCCAATGAGCTGTGGAGGGTTCTTGATGACATCACCAGGTGGGCCGCCCCCGGGCGCCAGCAGTTACCCGGGCCCAGGTGGCCAGTCCGGCCCCCCGGCCCATGAAGCGCCCACCGGCGGTGGCGGTGCCGGTAACGGCCTGGCCGCCGAGGTGCACACGCTGGAGCGCGCGATCTTCGAGGTCAAACGGATCATCGTCGGCCAGGACCAGCTGGTGGAGCGGATGCTCGTCGGCCTGTTGGCCAAGGGCCACGTGCTGCTCGAGGGTGTGCCCGGCGTGGCCAAGACGCTGGCCGTCGAGACCTTCGCGCGCGTCGTCGGCGGGACGTTCGCGCGCATCCAGTTCACCCCCGACCTGGTGCCCACCGACATCATCGGTACCCGCATCTACCGGCAGGGCAAGGAGGAATTCGACACCGAGCTCGGCCCGGTGGTGGTCAACTTCCTGCTCGCCGACGAAATCAACCGCGCGCCGGCCAAGGTGCAGTCGGCGCTGCTGGAGGTCATGCAGGAACGCCATGTATCGATCGGCGGCAAGACCTTCCCGCTGCCCAGCCCGTTCCTGGTGATGGCCACGCAGAACCCGATCGAGCACGAGGGCGTCTACCCGCTGCCCGAGGCCCAGCGCGACCGCTTCCTGTTCAAGATCAACGTCGGCTACCCGTCGCCGGAAGAGGAGCGCGAGATCATCTACCGGATGGGCGTCAAGCCCCCGGTGCCCAAGCAGATCCTGAACACCGGCGACCTGCTGCGGCTGCAGGACATCGCGTCCAACGTCTTCGTCCACCACGCGCTCGTCGACTATGTGGTGCGCGTCGTCACCGCCACCCGTAACCCCGAGCAGCTCGGCATGAACGACGTCAAGACCTGGATCTCGTTCGGCGCGTCCCCGCGTGCCTCGCTGGGCATCATCGCCGGCGCGCGTGCGCTGGCCCTGGTGCGGGGCCGCGACTATGTCATCCCGCAAGACGTCGTGGAAGTCATCCCCGACGTGCTGCGCCACCGGTTGATACTCACCTACGACGCGCTTGCCGACGAGATCTCGCCGGAAATCGTCATCAACCGGGTCCTGCAGACGGTGGCCTTACCGCAGGTGAATGCCATTCCGCAGCAAGGACATTCGGTTCCCCCGGTAATGCAGACCGTGGCGGCTAGCGGTCGGTGACCGATCCTCAGAAGCCGGCGGTGCGCCACCCGCCATCGTTTGAGCGCGGGCAGATCGACGACCCGAAGCTGTCGGCGGCGCTGCGCACGCTCGAGCTCACGGTCAAACGCAAGCTCGACGGGGTGCTGCACGGCGATCATCTCGGCCTGATCCCGGGACCGGGCAGCGAGCCGGGGGAGTCGCGCGAGTATCAGCCCGGCGACGACGTCCGGCGGATGGACTGGGCCGTCACCGCGCGCACCATGCACCCGCACGTCCGGCAGATGATCGCCGACCGCGAGCTGGAGACCTGGATGGTGGTCGACATGTCGGCCAGCCTGGACTTCGGCACGACGGTGTGCGAGAAGCGCGACCTGGCGGTGGCGGCCGCGGCGGCGATCACCTACCTCAACAGCGGCGGCGGCAACCGGCTCGGCGCGATCATCGCCACCGGCGCGACCCTCACCCGCGTGCCGGCCCGCTCCGGGCGCCAGCACGAGCAGACGCTGCTGCGGACCATCGCCACCACGCCCAAGGCGCCGGTCGGCGTGCGCGGGGATCTGGCGACGGCGATCGACGCGTTGCGCCGGCCGGAACGCCGCCGCGGAATGGCCGTGATCATCAGCGACTTCCTCGGTCCGATCAACTGGATGCGCCCGCTGCGGGCCATCGCGGCGCGCCACGAGGTGCTGGCCATCGAGGTCCTCGACCCCCGCGACGTCGAACTGCCCGACATCGGTGACGTCGTGCTGCAGGACGCCGAAACCGGCGTCACGCGGGAGTTCACCATCGATGCCCAGCTGCGCGACGACTTCGCCAAGGCCGCCGCGGCGCACCGCGCCGAGGTGTCCCGCACCATCCGAAGCTGCGGGGCACCGGTGCTGACGCTGCGCACCGACCGCGATTGGATCGCGGACATCGTCCGTTTCGTCGAGTCACGCCGGCGCGGGGCGCTCGCGGGGCGGCAGTGACGCGTTAATGACAGTGCCCCTGCTGGGCCCGATGACGCTGTCGGGCTTCGCGCATTCGTGGTTCTTCCTCTTTCTCTTTGTGGTCTTCGGGCTGGCCGCGCTCTACATCCTGCTGCAGCTGGCGCGCCAGCGGCGGATGCTGCGGTTCGCCAACATGGAGCTGCTGGAGAGCGTCGCCCCGCAGCGGCCTTCCCGATGGCGGCACGTGCCGGCGATCCTGCTGGTGTTGTCTCTGCTGCTGTTCACCATCGCGATGGCGGGGCCCACCAACGACGTCCGCATCCCGCGCAACCGCGCGGTGGTGATGCTGGTGATCGACGTGTCGCAGTCGATGCGCGCCACCGACGTCCAGCCCAACCGGATGGCCGCCGCCCAGGAGGCCGCCAAGCAGTTCGCCGACGAGCTGACGCCGGGCATCAACCTGGGGCTGATCGAGTACGCGGGCACGGCGACGGTGCTGGTGTCCCCGACGACTAACCGCGACGCGACCAAGAACGCGCTGGACAGGTTGCAGTTCGCCGACCGCACGGCCACCGGGGAGGGCATCTTCACCGCGTTGCAGGCCATCGCGACGGTGGGCGCGGTGATCGGCGGCGGCGATAAACCGCCGCCGGCGCGCATCGTGTTGTTCTCCGACGGCAAGGAGACGATGCCGACCAACCCGGACAACCCGAAGGGTGCGTTCACCGCCGCGCGCACCGCCAAGGACCAGGGCGTGCCGATCTCGACGATCTCGTTCGGAACCCCCTACGGCTTCGTTGAGATCAACGACCAGCGCCAGCCCGTCCCCGTCGACGACTCCACCATGAGGAAGGTCGCCGAGCTCTCGGGCGGCAATTGGTACAACGCCGCGAGCCTGGCCGAGCTGAAGGCCGTCTACGCGTCGTTGCAACAGCAGATCGGCTACGAGACGATCAAGGGCGACGCCAGCACGGGCTGGCTGCGGCTGGGGGCGCTGGTGCTGGCGCTTGCCGGGCTGGCGGCGCTGCTGATCAACCGCCGCCTGCCCACCTAGCTGTTCGCCCGCCTCGCGGGCGTAACGCCATGGCGATTCTCGGCTCGATTTCTCGCCCTGGCGTTACGAGCGGCGGGCTCGCGCGAGGGCCACTCGGCGGATGATGTCGTCGGAGTGGTCTTCGGCGATGGCCCTGACCACGATCCACCCGTAACGCTCCAGCATCTCCAGCCTCCGAATGTCCTTCACGTATTGATATCGGCTGGATCGATGCTGATCCCCGTCATACTCGACCGAGACCTTGATCTCCTCCCACCCCATATCCAAATACGCTTCGGCCCAACCCCATTCGTTGCGCACCGCGATCTGCGTCTGCGGTCGTGGAAAGCCGGCACTCGTCAGCAGCATGCGTAGCCACGTTTCCTTCGGCGATTGGGCTCCGCCGTCGACCAGCTCGAGGGCCGATCTAGCGGCTCGCATACCGTGACGGCCGCGGTAGCGGTCGACAAGCAGCTCAACGTCGGCCATCTTCAACTCGGTCGCTTGCATCAATGCGTCCACCGCGGCGATTGCGACGCCCCTGGGATAGCGGCGGGCCAGGTCGAGTGCGGTGCGCGCCGGTGTGGTGACGCACATGCGGTCAACGATGGCGATCTCGTCGGGCTCGATGCGCTCTTCCCAGACATGCACCCCGGGGGTCTTGCGGCGGTTCGTGTCGATGATCTCGGCCGGCCGCGACGGGTCGATCCACCGAGCGCCATGAAGCGCGGCGGCGGAGAATCCTGCCAGGACGCCGCGACGGCGCGAGCGCAGCCAGCAGGCTCTCGCGCGCAATACGGCGGTCATGTCGACATTTCGCGGAACATATACGTCTTGATGAAGCGCAACGTATCGGCTACGCAGTTGATGGCGGGTCAACCAGCCTTCCGCTAAGGCTTCGCTGCCCAGGAACGGGTCTGTCATGGCGGAAGTGTGCCGACGGTCACCGACAGCGCCGCGGGCGTAACGCCACGGCGAAATTCTGGTCGATTCTTCGCCATGGCGTTACGCGCGCGGTGTGAAGCGGGGCGATTTCGGCCGTTCCGCGGTGAAGCGCTAGGTTGGCGGGGTGACTGACACGGCCACCGAGAACACCACCGAGAGCGCATCCAGTTGGGGCAGACCCGCATTCGTATCCCGCTCGGTCCTGGTGACGGGCGGAAACCGGGGGATCGGCCTGGCGATCGCGCTGCGGTTGGCCGCCGACGGTCACAAGGTGGCCGTCACGCACCGCGGTTCCGGGGCGCCCGAGGGGCTGTTCGGCGTCGAGTGTGACGTCACCGACAACCACGCCGTCGACCGCGCGTTCAAAGAGGTCGAGGAGCACCAGGGTCCGGTCGAGGTGCTGGTCGCCAACGCCGGCCTGGCCGCGGACGCGTTCCTCATGCGGATGACCGAGGAGAAGTTCGAGACGGTCATCAACGCCAACTTGACCGGGGCGTTCCGGGTGGCTCAGCGGGCATCGCGCAACATGCAGCGACAGAAGTTCGGCCGGATGATCTTCATCGGTTCGGTCTCCGGCACCTGGGGCATCGGCAACCAGGCCAACTACGCGGCTTCCAAGGCCGGTGTGATCGGCATGGCCCGTTCGATCGCCCGGGAGATGTCGAAGGCCAACGTGACCGCGAATGTGGTGGCCCCGGGCTACATCGACACCGACATGACCCGCTCGCTGGATGAGCGGATCCAGGAGGGCGCACTGCAATTCATCCCGGCCAAGCGGGTCGGCACCGCCGCAGAGGTCGCCGGGGTGGTCAGCTTCCTGGCGTCCGAGGATGCGAGTTACGTCTCCGGTGCGGTCATCCCGGTCGACGGCGGCATGGGCATGGGCCACTGAATTTTGAACGACGGCATAAGGACGGACATGGCAGGACTGCTCGAAGGCAAACGGATTCTGGTCACCGGGATCATCACGGACTCGTCGATCGCGTTTCACATCGCGCGGGTGGCCCAAGAGCAGGGCGCCGAGCTGGTGCTGACCGGGTTCGACCGGCTGCGGCTGATCCAGCGCATCGCCGACCGGCTGCCGCAGAAGGCCCCGTTGCTCGAGCTCGACGTGCAGAACGACGAGCATCTCAACACCCTCGCCGGGCGGGTCACCGAAGTGATCGGGGAGGGCAACAGGCTTGACGGCGTGGTGCATTCGATTGGCTTCATGCCGCAGAGCGGGATGGGCATCAACCCGTTCTTCGACGCGCCCTACGAGGACGTCTCCAAGGGCATCCACATCTCCGCCTACTCCTACGCCTCCCTCGCCAAGGCGTTGCTGCCGATCATGAACCCCGGCGGTTCCATCGTGGGCATGGACTTCGACCCGACCCGCGCCATGCCGGCCTACAACTGGATGACGGTCGCCAAGAGCGCTCTGGAATCCGTCAACCGGTTCGTGGCACGGGAGGCCGGCCCGTACGGCGTGCGCTCCAATCTCGTTGCCGCCGGGCCGATCCGGACGCTGGCGATGAGCGCGATCGTCGGTGGTGCGCTCGGCGACGAGGCCGGCGCCCAGATACAGCTGCTCGAGGAGGGCTGGGACCAGCGCGCGCCCGTCGGCTGGAACATGAAGGACCCCACGCCGGTAGCAAAGACGGTGTGCGCCTTGCTTTCCGAGTGGCTGCCTGCCACGACGGGGACCGTCGTCTACGCCGACGGCGGCGCGAGCACCCAATTACTTTAGGGCGCAATGGAATACCGTGCTTTTTGATGCCGTCCTGCTGCTGTCCTTCGGCGGGCCGGAGGGCCCCGAGCAGGTGCGGCCGTTTCTGGAGAACGTCACCCGCGGCCGCAACGTGCCGGCCGAGCGCCTGGACGAAGTCGCCGAGCACTACTTGCATTTCGGCGGGGTGTCACCGATCAA
Source organism: Mycobacterium sp. 852002-51057_SCH5723018 (assembly GCF_001667035.1). Classification (GTDB taxonomy): domain Bacteria; phylum Actinomycetota; class Actinomycetes; order Mycobacteriales; family Mycobacteriaceae; genus Mycobacterium. The sequence continues at coordinate 92,578 of NZ_LZIR01000070.1, read as the reverse complement.
CGCGATCAACCGCGCGCTGATCGCCGAGCTGCGCGCCGAACTGGACCTCCCGGTCTATTTCGGCAACCGTAACTGGGAACCCTACGTCGAAGACGCCGTTACGGCCATGCGTGACAACGGCATTCGTCGCGCGGCGGTGTTCACCACGTCGGCATGGAGTGGGTATTCCAGCTGCACGCAATACACCGAAGACATCGCCCGGGCGCGTCGGGCGGCCGGTCCGGACGCGCCGGAGTTGGTCAAGCTGCGCCCGTATTTCGACCACCCGCTCTTCGTGGAGATGTTCGCCGGTGCCATCGCGGCGGCCGCCCAAACCGTACCGGCCGAGGCGCGGCTGGTGTTCACCGCGCATTCCGTCCCGCTGGCCGCCGACGAACGCTGCGGGCCTCGGCTGTACAGCCGCCAGGTCGCCTACGCCACAATGCTGGTCGCGGCGGCCGCCGGGTATGACGATTACGACCTGGTCTGGCAGTCGCGCTCCGGGCCGCCCCAGATCCCGTGGCTGGAGCCCGACGTCGCCGACCACCTGAGCGCGCTGGAAGCCGCGGGCGTCAAGGCTGTCATCGTCTGCCCGATCGGGTTCGTCGCCGACCACATCGAGGTCGTCTGGGACCTCGACCACGAGTTGCGATCACAAGCCGAGGCGGCGGGGGTGGCATTCGCGCGCGCGGCAACGCCCAACGCGGACCGCCGATTCGCGCGGCTGGCCGCCGGCCTGATCGACGAACTCCGCCACGACCGAAAGCCCGAACGGGTCAGCGGACCCGACCCGGTTCCGGGCTGCCTCGCGAGCGTCAACGGCGCGCCGTGCCGGCCGCCGCACTGCGCGGCACTCCCAAGTCCTCCAGAGTGAAACGTGGGCGGCGACACGCCGAGCAGTCCCGCCACCGCTTCACACTGGACGCCGTCGGCTCACACTCGCCGCCCAGGGCACTTGGCTGTCGAGCGCCCTACTCGGCCCAGGCCGAGTGCAGGATGGCGTTCACCGCGGCGATCCGCGCCGACCGCACCACCGTGGTCAGCGGGCGCAGCGCATCGGTGGCGATCTGCGCTTGCGACGACGATTGGGTGATACCGACGGCGATGCGGTCCCCGGGGAGGTCGGACGATCGGCTCAGCCCCGCGCTGACCGCGATGATGGCGTCGACGTGGGCGGCGTTTTCCAGCACCCGCAACGCGCGCGACGGCGCGTGGTCCGGAATGCGGTGTTGCCGTGTGGATTCCAGCAGCTGCTCGACGAGCCCGCGCGGATCGTCGACGTCGGACGCGGCGCCCAGCCCGATCTCGCCGAGCGCATCGGCGGCCGACCGCACGGCCGACCGCAGCGTGTATTCGGCGTCGCCCAGCTCGTAGTGGTCGAACACGGGCGCCCCCGGCAGCGAGTACACCGTCCACGCCAGCGCGCACAACTCCGGCACGATGTCGTCGTCGGCTTCCTCCGAATCGCCATAGGAGAACTCGGGGACCAGCCCGACGGCGGTGCCGGGATGGTCGGGGTTGGTGACGATGACCGCCTCGCCCGCGGCGAGGGCATCGCGCCCGAACTGCGTGCCGGGCGCCAGGCCGCGGACATCGCCGGGCACCGGCACGACCACGTTGATCGTGCCCCGCAAACGCCCCGGAACGCCGGGCGACGGCGCCGATGCCCGGCCGACGGCCGCGCGCAGCGTCGGCAACAGCGTGACCGTCCCGGCGTCGTGCACGTCGGGCCACGGCAGTCCGGTGTGGCCCGCGGCGACGGCATCATACGCGGTGACGGATTGTTTTGGCGCCCAAAGGGATAACGCGTCCAAGACGTCATCGGGCGCGGCCTTGCCCGCGAGCCAGGCGTTGGCCCACAGGGACAGCGAAACACTGGGACACCACATGATCTCGGAGTGTAGTTGTTTGGTCCCGCAAAGGCCGATCACGCGTATTCTGACCGCATGCCCGCCGCGGTGATTTGGCTCATATTCGGGCTGGTCCTGGCCGGCGCCGAAGCGCTGACCGGCGACATGTCCTTGCTGATGCTCGCCGGCGGGGCGCTGGCCACCGCGGGCTGCAGCTGGCTATTGGAATGGCCGGTCTGGGCCGAGGCGTCGGTGTTCCTCGTCGTGTCCGTCTTGCTGCTGGTCCTGGTGCGGCCCGCGCTGCGGCGTCGGCTGACCCCGGCGAAGGGGCTGCCGACCGGCATCGAGGCGCTGCAGGGCAAGAGCGCGCTGGTGCTGGACCGGGTCGCTCGCGACGAGGGCCAGGTCAAGCTCGACGGCCAGGTGTGGACGGCGCGGCCCTTCAACGACGACGATGTGTACGAGCCGGGCGAGCGGGTGACGGTCATGCAGATCAGCGGCGCCACCGCGGTGGTATTCAAGGACTTTTAATCGCTGGCAGACAAATAGGAGGAACGTGATGCAAGGTGCAGTCGCGTTGTTAGTGGTAGCGCTCGTGCTGATCGTCTTCGCGATCATCGTGGTGGCCAAGTCCGTCGCGCTGATCCCGCAGGCCGAGGCGGCGGTGATCGAACGGCTGGGTCGTTACAGCCGCACGGTCAGCGGGCAGCTGACGCTGTTGGTGCCGTTCATCGACCGCGTCCGAGCCCGCGTGGACCTGCGCGAGCGGGTGGTGTCGTTCCCGCCGCAGCCGGTGATCACCGAGGACAACCTGACCCTCAACATCGACACCGTGGTCTACTTCCAGGTCACCGTCCCGCAGGCCGCCGTCTACGAGATCAGCAACTACATCGTCGGGGTCGAGCAGCTCACCACGACCACGCTGCGCAATGTGGTCGGCGGGATGACGCTGGAACAGACGCTGACCTCTCGCGACATGATCAACGGCCAGCTGCGTGGCGTCTTGGACGAGGCCACCGGCCGCTGGGGTCTGCGGGTCGCCCGGGTCGAGCTGCGCAGCATCGACCCGCCGCCGTCAATCCAGGCCTCGATGGAAAAGCAGATGAAGGCCGACCGCGAGAAGCGGGCGATGATCTTGACCGCCGAAGGGAACCGGCAGGCCGCGATCACCCAGGCCGAGGGCGCCAAGCAGGCGCAGATCCTGGCCGCCGAGGGCGCCAAGCAGGCCGCGATCTTGGCCGCCGAGGCCGAACGGCAGTCACGGATGCTGCGCGCCCAGGGTGAGCGCGCCGCGGCGTACCTGCGGGCGCAGGGGCAGGCCAAGGCCATCGAGAAGACGTTCGCCGCGATCAAGGCCGGCCGGCCCACCCCGGAGATGCTGGCCTACCAGTACCTGCAGACGCTGCCGGAGATGGCCCGCGGCGACGCCAACAAGGTGTGGGTGGTGCCCAGCGACTTCAGTGCGGCGTTGCAGGGATTCACCAAGCTGCTGGGCGCGCCGGGCGAGGACGGGGTGTTCAGGTTCCAGCCTTCGCCGGTCGAGGACGTTGCCAGGCACGCCGCCGAAGATGACGAAGAAGTCAAAGACTGGTTCTCCACCGAAACCGACCCGGCGATTGCCCAGGCGGTGGCCAAGGCCGAGGCGATAGCCCACCAGCCGGTGGATGGTCACCCGGGGGCGCCGCCGGAGTTGACCCAATAGGGCTGCTGATCTATGAGTGCGCTCACCTCGCCGAAAACCTATGCGGCGCTGGCCGCTTTCCATGCCGTCGACGCCGTCGCGTGCGGCGTCCAAATAGCCCCCATCAAAAAGACTTTGGATGACGTGGGGCTTCCGGATAGCGTTCGGCCCGCGCTGCCGGTGGTCAAGGCGGCCGCCGCGGTCGGGTTGCTATCGGTCAACCGGTTTCCCGCGTTGGCGAGGCTGACGACGGCGATGCTGACGCTGTATTTCGCCCTGGCCGTGGGCGCGCACATCCGGGTGCGGGACAAGATCGTCAACGCCCTTCCGGCCGCGGCGTTCCTGGCCACCTTCGCCGCGATGACCGTGAAGGGACCGGACCGCAGCTAAACCGGCGAACCGCCGACGCAACGGATTCCGAGTTTGCTGAAAGGCGACTGTGAATCGTCGGTTTGCGCCTCGTTCCTGCCTCGATTCGTATTGCCTAGCCATTAGGCCAGTGCTAGCGTCAAGCCGTTAGGTAGTTCGGTGTCATCGATCGATGGGGGCGGCATCGCAGCCAGGCTCGCCGATTTGCCATACCGCCAAACACGTTGTGTCCCCTGGTTTTCTGCTTCGGATGCGGCGTGCGAGGTCCTCGGCACATCTCGGCCCTGCCGACCACGGGCTGTACTGCCGCGACACCGAGAGAGGGGGGCGAAAATGGCGTGCTCATCTCGGCCGGCGGTGCCCCAAATTCAATCCCGCGACGCGCGCTTGCAGATCTACTCGAGGTTGCTGAGCGCCCCCGCCACGGCGGTCGCAAAGCAGCGACATTTTGCTGAATACGTTCTGCAGTCGGGCGTCCTCGAGGCGAGATCCGCATCACGAAGGGAGCATCCATGAGCACCGCCGCCGAGCGCGCAGCGCAGCTTGATCTGGTTGCACGCTTGAAATCGGCGTATCCGGAACTTCCGGACGCTCCGACCCCTGACCTGATCGACCATGACCGCCTGACCGCGTACCTCAAGCCGGTGCACGACGTCGGCGGTGAGCCTGATGCGCCGATGACCTACGAGAACAAGCAGTACGAGCAGTGGGAAGAAGCGACCTACGTGATCTGCGAGGTGCTCGCCTGGCGGGGCATCTGGCTGTCGGAGGAACGGCGCAGAATCGGCAACGTCGACGTGGGGCGGGCGCAATACCTGGGGCTTCCGTACTACGGTCGCTGGCTGTTGGCCGTCGCTCGCGTCCTGGTGGAGAAGCACCACATCGGTCTCACCGAGCTGACCGAACGGATGGCCGAGGTGAAGGCACGCTACGCCGGCGGCCTCGATGGCAGAAAGCCGGAGGCGCAGCCGAACTTCGAAGGCGACGGCTCGCAGGTAAGGCGTAATCGCCACCACCAGCATGCCGTCGGCAAGGGCGACCCTCAGGTGTATGCCGGCCTGGCCGGTGAGCCCAAGTTCGCCGTCGGCCAAGCGGTGAGGGTTCGCGAGCTTCCTGTCGTCTTCTATACCCGCACCCCCGAATACACGCGCGGCGCAACGGGAGTGATCGCGACAATCGCCTATGAGAGCCCGGCCGCGGAGGACGAAACCTGGGACCGCTCCGACGCGAAACCGGAGTGGTTTTACGTCGTTCAGTTCAACCAGTCCGAGCTGTGGCACGGCTACACCGGGACGTCGACCGACACCTTGCAGACGGAGTTGCCCGAGCACTGGCTCGAGGCGGCCAGCTAGCCGAGGAAGGCACGGACATGACCCACGACCACGACCACGACCGAACGGTCAAGCCGATGGTGGACGAGATCACCGATTTCGAGGTGCTCGAGATCGCGCTGCGCGAATTGTGCATCGAGAAGGGAATCTTCACCGCCGAAGAGCATCGCCACTTCACCGAATTCGCCGAGCAGATCGGCCCCACACCCGCCGCGCGCCTGGTCGCGCGGGCCTGGCTAGACCCCGACTTCAAGCAACTCGCCCTCACCGAACCGATGACCGCGAGCAAGCAGGTCGGCGTCGACTGGCTCGAGCCCACCGGATTCGGGACGCCGAGCGACTTCACGGCCTTCGAGATCCTCGCGGACACACCGAAATTGCACCATGTGATCGTCTGCGCACTGTGCTCGTGCTACCCACGGCCCATCCTCGGCAATTCGCCAGAGTGGTACCGCACCCCCAACTATCGGCGGCGAATGGTGCGTTGGCCCCGCCAGGTGCTCGCCGAGTTCGGACTGTATCTGCCCGACGACGTTGAGGTCCGGGTGCAGGACTCGAACCAAAAGCACCGCTTCATGGTGATGCCGATGCGGCCGGAGGGTACCGAGGGCTGGACTGAGGATCAGTTGACCGAGATCGTGACCCGCGACTGCCTGATCGGCGTGGCGCTGCCCAAGGCCGGTGTTACCACCAACGTGATCACCCACACCCGCCCGGCCGTTCATGGGATCGGTGACTGAGGCCGCAATGGGTACGGCATTCAACCCCAACCAAGATGGGCCGATCGAGACGCTGGCGCGCATCGTCGAACGTAATCAAGTCTGGCCGCGCATGGCCGCAAAGTACGGTGTCGAAAATCCGGTACCGCCGTGGAAGACCAGCCTCGACGGCATGTGTGATGCCTTGGACCACAGCGACTGCCGCGACGTCAAGGTGCCAGACTTCAAGGAGCGTCGCGACGAGGAGGACGAACTGTCTGCCAGCGTCTACGCCGGTCTGCCGTACCCCGAGAATCAGCTCGTGTCGTTGGCGCACTCACTTGTCGTCCGCGGCGTCCTCGGTGAGGCTGAGCTGCAGCGGCGACTGGCGATCATCCGCGCTCGGCTCGAAGCCTAGGTCGGCTGCCCGCGCAGACGCGACGCCAGTCGGCGACGCGGGCCGAATGTTGTGCCGGTGCCCCTGCCGATAGAGCTCGAAAGGAGATAAATAACGAAGGCAGGCAAGAGGGTCGCTATCAAAACCGTTCCACCGACTCTTACGATAAGCCCGAAATTGGAGCTAAGCGATATGGTTTCAATCGCGGCCAATGCGGTAGCGAAAACGGTACTGACCACCGCGTACCCGACCACAAACGAGGTGCCACGCGATAAGCGGGCAAGGCTTTCATCCTTGGAACCATCGACCACACCCGCTCTGCGAACACGCTTTACGGTATTAATGCCCAGAATGGCTCCGAGCAGCGGGCCGACCGTCATTATCGATGGACCGACAGCCGCCGGCGCATCCGGCAAGACGACACGCAAATAGCTCATTATCGCGATGCACAAACGGAAGATGGCAACGAACACCATCGCGCCCACCATGAGGCCCCCAAGGCCCATCAAGTAGATGCGTTGCTGAGGGGAGAACGCCTCCCGCAGGGCCAGCAACCAGCACAAACCGCAAACCAACGCCACGCTGCCGACCGCGAGCATCCCCCCGGCGGTTACTGCTTGGCCCCAGCCGAGCCGGCAGAGTGCACCAGTCATCTGCTTTGGCAAACCGCTGAGCTGCGCAAAGAGGTAGCTGTCTAATCCCAGCGTGAGAAAACCGGCGGAGAATAAACCAATCGTTTCGGTGTCGTGCGCTTTGCCGCTAGCCAGCAGTATGGACAGTGCGGCAAACTGAAACCCCGCAAGTAACCCGGCAAGCGACGCGTACGTCGATGCCGAATTGACGAAGCTCCACAAGCTAGTGCAATCCATTATCCCCCCCGACTCGCACGAACTCCCGCGGCGAATTTAGCATGCACCGGGGGAGGATTTGCGGCTCGAAACGCCATTCCAGCGGGGCGCGAACACCTTTGACACAGCGGCTCGCGGGGGGCGGTTAGATCCGGACGGCTAGGCGGGCGGCCGGCCCTGATCCAGCCGGAACTCGACCATCGGCAGCGGGGTGCCGGTATCGGTGATCGGCGCGCCGAGCGTCTCCTCCAGCACCGGGCGCATCCGCTCCCACGCCCGGGGATGACGGGCGCGGTAGGCGGCCAGCGTTCGGTCCGTCTCGTCTTGGTCGAGGACGCGCGCGGTGGCGGGCCTCGGCGGGTGGCTGCCGGCGTAGACGCGGACGCGCGGGTTGGCCTGAATGTTGCGGAACCACTGGGCTTTTCGGCCGAAGCCCGAGGCGACGACGTAGGCGTCGGGGGTACGGTGACCAACGACCTCCAGCACGGCATAGCGCGGCGCGCCGGACTTGCGGCCGATGTGTTCGACCATCACGATTCGCGAGCCGAACAGCGCGCCCGCCCGAGCCTTGTAGATCCACACCGGCGCGCGCATGAGCGGACGCGACCGCAGTAGCCGTCCACCGGCCCTGGCAAATAGGGACGGGGAGTGCGGTTCGGTCATGTTTCCATCCTCCCAGCCCGGGGAGTCGCAACGGCCGCATAGGCGGCCGCACTTTCGGGTATGCCACTCTCTCGATGCGCAGCAAAGCGGGTTAGCGTCACGGCGGGAACGTTTGACGCGGGAAGGGATCACCGTGGTCGATGCCGGCGCGGCCCGTCGATCGATCGAGGGCACGGCGATCGGCAACTTCATGGAGGCGTACGACTTCACCCTCTTCAGCCTGGTCGCCACGATCCTCGCGCAGAAGTTCTACCCGGGGGAGAATTCCGGCACGGGAAGCCTCATCGCCACCTTCGGCACGATGACGGCGGGGTTTGTCGTGCGACCGCTCGGGGGGTTCATCTTCGGCCCCCTGGGCGACCGCATCGGGCGCAAGCCCGTGCTGGTGGTGACGATCTCGCTGATGGCGGTGTGCGCCGCCGCGACCGGTGTGCTGCCCGTCTACCACACCATCGGGGTCTGGGCACCGATCCTGCTCACGGTCATCCGCGTCTGCCAGGGCCTTTCCTCCGGCGGCGAATACGCGGGCGCGATGACCTTCATCGCCGAACACGCCCCGGACCAGAAGCGGGGCATGATGGCCGGATTCCTGCCGGTGGGCACTCTCGCGGGCTTCGTGGTGGGCGCCACGCTGGTGACGGGGCTGCAGACGGCGCTGCCGAGCGCCGACATGCTGGCCTGGGGCTGGCGCGTCCCGTTTCTGCTGGCCGCTCCGCTCGGCCTGATCGCCATTTACCTGCGGTCGCGGATCGACGAATCGCCCGAGTACGAGGAGGTGCACGCGCGCCAGCAGCCGCTCTCCGGTCGGAAGCAATTCGTGCAGACGGTCGTGCGCCAGTGGAAGCCGCTGTTGATCTGCCTGGGTGTGGAACTTGCGGTCACCGACACCAGCTACATGGTCAGCGGGTACGTGCCGACCTACCTGAAGAAGACCGCGGGCGTGGGGGACACCGCGGCGCTGGTGATGGTCCTGGCGGTGCTGGCCGTCCTGACGGTCGGGGTGCTCCTCGTCGCGATGCTGTCGGACCGCATCGGCGTCAAACCGCTGATGTGGACGGGCTGCGGGCTGCTCATCGCGGTCTCGCTACCGGCGTTTGCGTTGATGCGGTTCGGCGGGGGGTATCCGACGAAGTTCGGTGGTGTGCTGCTCGTCGGGCTGCCCATGCTGTTCTTGAGCAGCCTCGAGCCGGTGATCCTGCCCGCGCTGTTTCCTACCAACGTGCGCTACGGCGCGGTGTCGATCGGATTCAACATCGCGGTGTCGGCCTTCGGCGGCACCACGCCGCTGATCGCCGAGACGCTGGTCGCCGGCACCGGCAACCCGATGGTGCCGGCGTACATGCTCATGTTCGCCGGGGCGGTCGGCGCCGTCACTCTGTTCTTCGCCCCGGAAGTGGCCGGCAGGCCGCTGCTGGGTTCGCGACCGTCGGCCGATCGGATAGGCCGGGCAGATACCACGCCCGGCGCCGACCTGGGCGCGCTGCCCGGCACCGGCGGGGCGGTGTAGACGCAACCCGGCCGGTCACCGACGATCGGCGTCCTTGGCGGCGAGGATGGCGGCCGCATCGAGGCGCGCTCCCGTCGCGTCCACCCGGGCGCGGGCACGGGCGACGACGGCGCGGACGGTCGGCTTATCGGCTGTCTCCACGGGCAGGCCGCGCAGGTATTCCTGCAGCGACCGCCCGGACCGTGCGGCTCGTGCGAACTTGAAGCGAACCTGAAGAAAGCCGCTTCCCAGGTCGTTTCGCCGGCAGGGAGCGCTAACAATGAGGCATGGCTGATTCCCGGCGCGGCACGCCGCGGGTGCTGGTGGTCGAGGATTCCGAGACCATCCGGGAAATGGTCAGCGAGGCGCTGGCCGACGCCGGATACCACGCGGACGCGTGCCGCGACGGCGACGGGTTGGAACGGGCGCTCGATGGCCTGCGACCGGACCTGGTGGTGCTCGACGTGATGCTGCCGGGCCGCGACGGATTCGAGCTCATCGGCGTGATCCGCGACTGGGGCGACGCGGGCATCGTGCTGATCACCGCCCGCGACGGCCTCACCGACCGGGTGCGCGGCCTCGACGGCGGGGCCGACGACTACGTCGTCAAACCGTTCGAGCTGGCCGAGCTCGTGTCCCGGGTGGGTGCGGTGTTGCGCCGGCGCGGACGGCTGCCACAGGCCCTTCAGGTCGGCGACCTGATGCTCGACGTCGACGCGGGCGTCGCCGTCCGCGCCGGACACGCGCTGGACCTGACCGCCACCGAGCTGCGGCTGCTGCACTTCCTCGTCGAGCAGCGCAGCCGGATCGTGAGCGCCAACCAGATCCTGAGCGCGGTCTGGGGCTACGACGCCTACGACCCCAACCTGGTGCAGGTGCACGTCAGCGGGCTGCGGCGCAAGCTCGAGGCGCACGGGCCGCGCATCGTGCACACCGTGCGGGGCATCGGCTATCGACTGCAACCGCACCGATCATGAGCACCCCCGGGGCGACCGACCCGGCGACACCGACGCCGTCGCTGCGGCTGCGGGTGACGGTCGTGGTGATCGGATTGCTCGCGGTGTTGCTGCTGGTGGTGGGGACGGTCATTGACATGACCCTGCGCGCGCAGGCCCGCCGGGACCTCAACGACCGGCTGCTCGCGGCCACGTCCCGCGCGGACGCGCTCGCGGCGGCGCACACCCCGCCGAACCAAATCGCCGCCCAACTCAACGGCGGCGCGGTGCGGGCGCTCGTCGTCACGGCCGACGGCGCCGGCTACGGTGACGCCGCGATCAATCCCGACACCGCAATCGGCACGTTCGTTCCGCCAGGTTGGCCACCACCGCCGGCTTTGCCGCCGGGCTATCCGCCCATGCCGCCCGGCTACCCGGCCTTCCCGCCGGGCGTTCCTCTTCCGCCACCGGGCTTTCCGCCGCCAGCACCGGGTGAACCACCGGCGCCGCCGGACGCGACGGCCACCGAGCTGGTGCATCCGCTGCCCGACGGCGCCCGGCTGATCCTGGTGGCCGATACCACCCAGACCACGCAGGTGACCCGTCAGCTGCGTCAGCTGATGATCGGGGCGGGCGTGGTGACGCTGTTGGTGGCGGCGCTGCTGTTGGTCGCGGTGAGCCGGGCCGCGCTGCGGCCGTTGGACCGGCTCACCGCGCTGGCCACCGACATCGCGACCGGTGACCGCGGCCGGCGGTTGCGGCCCAAGCGCACCGATACCGAACTTGGGCGGGCGGCCAGCGCCTTCGACGGAATGCTCGAGGCGCTGGAAGCCTCCGAGCGGCGGGCCCAGGACGCGGCCGCGGCCGCCCCGCGCGCCGAGGCGGCCACCCGGCGATTCCTCGTCGACGCCGCGCACGAGCTGCGCACGCCGATCGCCGGCATCCAGGTCGCCGCCGAACAACTGGCTACCAGCGCGGCGCAGCAGCGCGACGACGAGGCGCGCGCCCAGCACCGCCGGGCCAGCCTGCTGCTGTCGGACGCGCGCCGCGCCGGACGCCTGGTCGCCGACATGCTGGATCTGAGCCGCATCGACGCCGGACTGCCGCTGGACCTGCAGGACGTCGATCTGGCCGCCGTGGTCGATGCCGAAGCCGACCGGACGGCCCTGCTGGCACCCCGGCTCACGGTCTCGCGGACCGGCCTGGCCAAGCTCCACGTCAGCGCGGACCCGACCCGGCTGACGCAGATTTTGTCCAACCTGCTCGACAACGCCCGCAGGTACACCACGGCGGGCGGCGCCATCACCATCGACCTCCGCACCGGCGACCACACCGCCGAGGTGACCGTTACCGACACCGGCCCCGGCGTTCCCGACGACGAGCGCGACCGCATCTTCGAGCGGCTGGTGCGCCTCGACGCCGGGCGCGACCGGGACCACGGTGGCGCCGGACTGGGGCTACCGATCGCACGGGCGCTGGCGCGCGCCCACGGCGGGACGCTGGCCTGCCTTCCGCACGAGGGCGGGGCCCAATTCCGGCTCAGCCTCCCCTTCGAGGGCCGGCTCTAGAACCCCGGCGGCGGCGGCGGTCCGGGGTGTGGCGGCCCAAACGGTCCGCCGGGTCCACCCGGTCCGGGCGGGGGCGGGCCGAACGGTCCGCCAGGCCCGCCGGGTCCGGGCGGCGGCGGTCCGGGTTGTCCCGGCGCCGGCGGGGGCGGGGGCGGCTCCGCGCTTGCCGCCGTGGCGCCAAAGCCGGTCGCGGCCACGCCGAGGGCGCCCGCGAGCAGGGAACCGGCGATGAGTTGCTTGATCTTCATGGACCATTTCTCCTGTTCGTTGTTCATCGGGTTGGCGGCGTCGGCGTTGCGGGGACCGAAGGTGATGCTCCCGGCGCCCCCGGAGGGGAGGGGATCTCAGGTGGCACCGGCCGGCCCGGCTGCGGTGGGAAGCCGAACGCTCCGGGCGGTGGTGGTGGCGGAGCCCAGCCGAATGGCGGTGGGGGCGGAGGGCCCCAGGCGCCCGGGGGCGGCGGCGCAGGCGGCCCCCAGCCCGGCGGCGGGGACAGCGGTCCGCACAGGCCGAAAAAGGTGGCGGCGGAGAAGGCTCCGACGGCCAGGCCGGATAGGCCGGCGGCGACCGCGACGCCGACGGGGTGTCGGTGCACGAGCGATCGTGGTGTCGCCGTCGTCGGGCCATGGGGGGTGGCCGCATAAAAGGCTGGAGCCGCGGGCTCGGCGCCTACCGAAGGTTCGCCTTGCCCGAATGTGCTGTGAGTCGATTCTTCGCCGGTCACTGAGCCTCCTAGTCGATGTGGCGATGCCGGCGACGGTAGGAAGCCGAGCTGAAGTCAACCTGAAGACGGCAGGCCAGGGCTCATATCTTCAGGTTCGCTTCAGACCGCGAGGATGGACGGCGGTCAGCCGACGACGGCCGGCTCGGGGGAAGGCTCGTCGCCGGGTGAGGCGCATTGCGTGTTGCGCCGATGGTGGTGCCGGTAGTGGCGGACCTCGATGATCAGCCCCGTCACACCCAACGCGGCCGTGCACAGCAGCGCCAGGAAGAGGCGGGGGCTGGGATGGCCGGCGATCGCGTCGCCGAGGACCACGACGGCGGCGGTGCCCGGCAGCAAACCGGCCACCGTGGCCAGCGTGTACGGCAGCGGCCGCGTGGCCGACGCGCCGGCGGCGTAGTTGATCGCCGAAAACGGCACCACGGGGATCAGGCGCAGCGACAAGACGGCCGCCCAGCCCCGTTTGCGCAGGCGCTCGTTCACCGTCACGATCGATCGGTGGCGCACCAGACGGGTCAGCTGCCACCCCGCCGCGCGCACCAGCAGCATCGCCAGCACCGCGCTCGCGGTGCTGGCGACCACCGCGATGAGCACGCCCAGCAGGGGGCCGAACAACAGCCCGGCCGCAAGGGTGAAGGCCGTGCGGGGGAGCGGTAAGACCGTCGCCACGATGTGCGCGCCGAGAAACGCCAGCGGGAACCACGGGCCCACCGATTCCGCCCAATCCCGCATCTGCACCGGGCTGGGCGAGGGAAGCCAGGTCGCGGCCGCGATCAGGAGTGTGATACCGACCACGGTGGCCAAGGTGCGTGGGCCGGCCAGCTGCCGCGCCGCCGCGCGCAGCCCGCGGCCGATGTCGCGTTGCCTCTCGGTGATTTTGCTGGTGGCGGGATCCGTCACGCCTGTCAAGGTTACGGGCCCGACATGGATAGCTCGTTTCCCGAGGCTGGCGTTTCGGCACGGAGCTGTCCGGACGGCCGCATCTTGCGGTTTTTTCCGGCGAGGCCTCATCAATTAGCCTCATTAGCAAGTGGCAATCCCCGGAGCAGCCCGATCAGCTGGGAAAAAGGGAGCAATCGGTGTCCATTGATGTACCCGAGCTCGCCGACCTAGAACAGGTTCGCGAGCGTTGGCGCACTGCGGTCGCCGGTGTGCTGTCCAAGAGCACCCGCAAGGACCCCGGGGAGCTCGGGGACGAGCCCGAGCGGCTGCTGGAAACCCCCACCTACGACGGGATCGCGGTCCGGGCGCTGTACACCGCGCTCGACGAGCTGCCGGAGCCGCCGCTGCCGGGCGAGTGGCCCTACGTGCGTGGTGGCGACGCGCTGCGTGACGTCAACGCGGGATGGAAGGTCGCCGAGACGTTCCCGGGGCCCAGTGGCCCCGAAACAGGCGGTGACCACAACGCCGCGGTGCTGGCCGCCCTCGCCGAGGGGGTCAGCGCGTTGCTGATCCGGGTGGGTGAGTCTGGGGTGGCAGCCGGCGAGCTCGAGCGGCTGCTGTCGGGTGTCTACCTGGACCTGGTGCCGGTGGTCCTCGACGCGGGCGCCGCCTACGCCGAGGCTGTCGAGGCCCTGCTGGAGCTGGCCGACCGGGTCGCGGACAAACCGACGGTGTCGATCGACCTGGGCGCCGACCCGCTGACCGGCAAGCTGAGCGGCCGGGCGTCCCCCTCGATGGAGCAGGTGCTCGCGGCCGCGACGCGCGCGGCGGGCACACCCGGCGTGCGGGCCATCACCGTCGACGGCCCCGCCTTCCACAATCTCGGCGCCAACGCCACCTGGGAGCTGGCCGCCGGCGTCGCGGCCGCGGGGTCCTACCTGCGGGCGCTCACCGACGCCGGGCTCCCGGTCGGAAAGGCGTTGCGGCAAGTCAGCTTCCGGCTGGCAGCCGACGACGACCAGTTCCTGACGATCGCGAAGATGCGCGCCGCGCGCCGGCTGTGGGCGCGGGTCGCCGAGGTGGCCGGCGATCCCGACGGCGGCGCGGCCGTCGTGCACGCGGAGACGTCGCTGCCGATGATGACGCAGCGCGACCCGTGGGTGAACATGCTGCGCGGCACGCTGGCGGCGTTCGGCGCCGGTGTCGGCGGCGCCGACACCGTGCTGGTGCTGCCGTTCGACGTGGCGATCCCGGGCGGCTTCCCCGGCGTGGGGCGCGGGTTCGCGCGCCGCATCGCCCGCAACACCCAGCTGCTGCTCCTGGAGGAGTCGCACGTCGGTCAGGTGCTGGACCCGGCCGGGGGCTCGTGGTTCGTCGAGGACCTCACCGAACGGCTCGCCCGGCAGGCGTGGCAGCAGTTCCAGGCGATCGAGGCGCGGGGCGGCTTCGCCGACGCGCGCGACTTCGTCGCCGAGCAGATCGCCGACATCGCCACGCGACGCGCCGAGGACATCGCGCATCGACGCACCGCGATCACCGGCGTCAACGAATACCCGAACCTCGAGGAACCGCCTTTGAGGCAAGGGGAGCCGCAGGGTGATTCGTCATCGGCGGTGCGGCGCTACGCGGCGGAATTCGAAGCGCTGCGGGATCGCTCGGACGCGTTCCTGGCGCGCACCGGCTCCCGTCCGAAGGCGTTGCTGCTGCCGCTGGGCCCGTTGGCCGAGCACAACGTCCGCACGACGTTCGCGGCCAACCTGCTTGCGTCGGGCGGCATCGAGGCGGCCAACCCCGGGCCGGTCGACGCCGCCGGGGCCGCCGCCGCGGTATCGGAAGCGGGCTCGCCGCCGGTGGCGGTCATCTGCGGGACCGACAAGCGCTATCGCGACGAGGCGTCCGGTGTCGTGGAGTCGGCGCGAAGGGCCGGTGTGTCGAGGGTCTACCTGGCGGGGTCCGAGCAGGCGCTGGGGGACGCTCAGCACCGGCCGGACGAGTTTTTGACCGCGAAAATCGATGCGGTGCAAGCCTTATCGAACCTGCTCACCCGGTTGGGAGCGTAGCCGCTATGACTGTTGACAATGTCGCCGACCAAGCGGCTCCGGCGCCGACCGGCGCCATTGGCAGTTTCGAAGACGTGCCGCTGCACGGCGACCGCGAGGGATGCCCGCCCACAGAGGCCGCCGTCGAAGAACACATCGCCGCGGCCGCGTCGGCGCACGAATACGCACCCGAGCAGCTGCGGTGGTATACGCCGGAAGGCATTGACGTCAAACCGGTGTACATCGCCGCCGACCGTGCCGCCGCGGCGGCCGACGGTTATCCGCTGAACAGCTTCCCGGGCGAGCCGCCCTTCGTGCGGGGCCCCTACCCGTCGATGTATGTCAACCAGCCCTGGACGATTCGCCAGTACGCCGGGTTCTCGACGGCCGCGGATTCCAACGCGTTCTACCGCCGCAACCTGGCCGCCGGGCAGAAGGGTCTGTCGGTCGCGTTCGACCTGGCCACCCACCGCGGCTACGACTCCGACCATCCGCGCGTGCAGGGCGACGTCGGAATGGCAGGCGTGGCAATCGATTCCATCCTCGACATGCGGCAGCTGTTCGACGGCATCGACCTGTCGTCGGTGTCGGTGTCGATGACGATGAACGGCGCCGTGCTGCCGATCCTGGCGCTGTACGTGGTGGCCGCCGAGGAGCAGGGGGTGCCGCCGGAGAAGCTGGCGGGCACCATCCAGAACGACATCCTCAAAGAGTTCATGGTGCGCAACACCTACATCTATCCGCCCAAGCCGTCGATGCGCATCATCTCCGACATCTTCGCCTACACCAGCGCCAAGATGCCCAAGTTCAATTCCATCTCGATCTCCGGCTACCACATCCAAGAGGCCGGCGCCACAGCGGATTTGGAGCTGGCCTACACGCTGGCCGACGGCGTCGACTACATCAAGGCGGGCCTGGACGCCGGGCTCGACATCGACAAGTTCGCGCCCCGGCTGTCGTTCTTCTGGGGCATCGGGATGAACTTCTTCATGGAGGTCGCCAAGCTGCGGGCCGGCCGGCTGATATGGAGTGAACTAGTCGCCGGATTCGGCGCCAAGAACCCCAAATCCCTATCGCTGCGCACACATTCGCAGACCTCGGGCTGGTCGCTGACCGCCCAGGACGCCTTCAACAACGTCGCGCGCACCTGCATCGAGGCGATGGCCGCCACCCAGGGCCACACCCAGTCGCTGCACACCAACGCGCTGGATGAGGCGCTGGCGCTGCCCACCGACTTCTCGGCCCGCATCGCGCGCAACACGCAGCTCCTCCTGGCCCAGGAGTCGGGCACCACCCGGCCGATCGACCCATGGGGCGGCTCGTATTACGTGGAGTGGCTGACCCACCGGCTGGCGCAGCAGGCCCGCGCGCACATGGCCGAGATCGCCGAGCACGGCGGCATGGCGCAGGCCATCGACGACGGCATCCCCAAGCTGCGCATCGAGGAGGCCGCGGCGCGCACCCAGGCCCGTATCGACTCCGGCCAGCAGCCCGTGATCGGGGTCAACAAGTACCAGGCCGACGAGGACCAGGAGATCGAGGTCCTCAAGGTCGAAAACAGCCGCGTGCGTGCCGAGCAGCTGGCCAAATTGCAAGAGCTGCGCGCGAATCGGGACCAGTCGGCCGTCGACGCCGCCCTGGCCGAGCTGTCCCGCGCGGCCGCCGCCCGCGGGCGCGTCGGGGAAGACGGGCTCGGCAACAACCTGCTGGCGCTGGCCATCGACGCGGCGCGGGCCAAGGCCACCGTGGGCGAGATCTCCGACGCGCTGGAGAAGGTGTATGGCCGTCACCAGGCGGAGATCCGTACCATCGCCGGGGTCTATCGCCACGAAGCCGGAAGGGCCACCAACATCGCCAGCGCCACCGAATTGGTCGAGAAGTTCGCCGAGGCCGACGGCCGCCGGCCGCGAATCCTGGTGGCCAAGATGGGGCAGGACGGCCACGACCGCGGGCAGAAGGTGATCGCGACGGCGTTCGCCGACATCGGGTTCGACGTCGACGTCGGTTCGCTCTTCTCCACCCCCGAGGAGGTGGCCCGCCAGGCCGCCGACAACGACGTGCACGTCATCGGGGTGTCGTCGCTGGCCGCCGGCCACCTGACGCTGGTGCCGGCGCTGCGCGACGCGCTGGCCGAGGTCGGGCGGCCCGACATCATGATCGTGGTCGGTGGCGTCATCCCGCCCGGCGACTTCGACGCGCTGTACGCCGCCGGGGCCGCCTCCATCTTCCCGCCCGGCACGGTTATCGCCGACGCCGCAATCGGCTTGCTGCACAAGCTCGCCGAGCGGCTGGGGTACGACCTGGGCCAGTGACCGGACCCTTCCCGGCGCCTTCCACATGACACGCGAGCAGAGCTACTCCGTCGAGGAACTGACCAAGGCCGTCCGCGGCGGTGACCGCGCCGCCTTGCCGCGGGCCATCACACTGCTGGAGTCCACCCGCGCCGATCACCAGGAGAAGGCCCAGCAGCTGCTGCTGGAGTTGATGGCGGACTCGGGCAACGCACATCGCGTCGGCATCACCGGGGTGCCCGGCGTGGGCAAGTCCACCACGATCGAGTCCCTCGGCACGAACCTGATCGAGCGGGGCCACCGGGTGGCCGTGCTGGCCGTCGACCCGTCGTCGACGCGCACCGGCGGCTCGATCCTGGGTGACAAGACCCGGATGGCGCGCCTGGCGGTGCACGCGGACGCCTACATCCGTCCGTCGCCGACGTCGGGAACCCTCGGCGGGGTGGCGAAGGCCACCCGGGAGAGCATCGTGCTGCTCGAGGCCGCCGGGTTCGACGTGATCGTCGTCGAAACCGTCGGGGTCGGGCAGTCCGAGGTGGCCGTGGCCAACATGGTGGACACCTTCGTGCTCCTGACCCTGGCGCGCAGCGGCGATCAGCTGCAGGGCATCAAGAAGGGCGCGCTGGAGCTGGCCGACATCGTGGTGGTCAACAAGGCGGACGGGGAGCACCTGGCCGAGGCGCGCTCGGCCGCCCGGGAGCTGTCCAGCGCGATCAGGCTGATCCACCCCCGTGAAACACTTTGGCGCCCACCGGTTCTCACCATGAGCGCGATCGAGGGAACCGGCCTGGCGGAGCTGTGGGACACCATCGAGCGCCATCGCCGGGTGCTCAGCGAGGCCGGGGAGTTCGAGGAGCGCCGACGGGCCCAGCAGGTGGACTGGACGTGGCAGCTGGTGCGCGACACGGTCGTCGACCGGGTGCTGTCCCACCCGGAGGTACGCGAGATGCGCGCCGACGTGGAACGGCGGGTCAAGGCGGGGGAGCTGACCCCGGCGCTGGCCGCCCAGCAAATCCTGAAGGCCGCAGCAGACCAGTAGCAGACTAGTAGTGGTATCGGGCTTTGAGGATTTTGTCGTCGGCGCCCGCTCGATACACAGCCGATGTTCGTCGTGGATACGGCGGGACCAGTATTTTAAGGACCGGGTCAATCCCGGGTGCCCTGCCTTGTCCCGGGCCACTGCTTCCATCAGTCGCCTGGCATTTTCGGGTGAGCGCAGCAGGTAGACAGTCTCTTGCCACGAGTCGTCGTCCGCAGACATCAATACGGCATCCCCGGCTTTGGAGGTGATGCGCACGGGTTGCTAACGGAAAGGTAACTAAATCCACGATTGCCCTACAGAAGGTATGTCATCCAAGTAAATTCGTTAGCGTGACAACGGAGTCTCGGATCGATCGCCGCGCGATCCCACACCACGATGGCCCTGGCGCCGGCCATCGTGTGTTCGGTGCGGCGGATCCCCATTTTGCGTGCGCCGTTCGCAGCTTTTCCAGCATGTTTCCCGGCCGCCGGTTTGGCGGCGGCGCGCTGGCCGTGTACGTCGACGGCCTCCCCGCCGTCGACGTGTGGACCGGCTGGGCAGACCGGGGCGGTCACGTGCCGTGGTCGGCCGACACCGCCGCGATGGTGTTCTCGGCAACCAAGGGAATGACCGCCACGGTCATCCACCGGCTCGCCGATCGCGGGCTCATCGACTACGAGGCGCCCGTCGCCGAGTATTGGCCGGAGTTCGCCGCCAACGGCAAGGCGGACCTCACCGTGCGTCAGGTGATGCGACACGCCGCCGGCCTGTCGGGTCTGCGGGGCGCCACCCAGGAAGACCTGCTCGACCATCTCGTCATGGAGGAGCGGCTCGCCGCGGCGCCGCCGGGGCGCCTGCTCGGCAAGTCCGCGTATCACGCGCTGACGTTCGGCTGGCTGATGTCCGGGCTGGCCCGGGCGGTCACCGGGGAGGGCATGCGTGCGCTGATTCGGGAGGAGCTCGCCGAGCCACTGGGCACCGACGGCATGCACCTGGGCCGGCCCCCCACCGAGTCCCCGACGCGGGCCGCCCAGATCATCATGCCGCAGAGCATCATCAACAATTCGGTCGTCAACTTCGTGACGCGCAAGGTCGCCAACGAGCTGTCCGGCGGCTGGCGGTCAATGTACTTCCCCGGCGTGATCGCCGCCGTCCAGGGCGAGGTCCCCTTGCTCGACGCCGAGATCCCTGCAGCCAACGGCGTGGTGACGGCCCGCGCGCTGGCGCGCATGTACGGGGCGATCGCCAACGGCGGCGAGATCGACGGCACCCGATTCTTGTCCCGCGAGCTGGTTGCCGGCCTGACCGGTCGACGCAGCCTGCGGCCGGACCGGAACCTCTTCGTGCCGTTGGCTTTCCACCTCGGCTACCACAGCCTGCCCTTCGGCGACGTGATGCCCGGGTTCGGTCATGTGGGGCTGGGCGGTTCGGTCGGCTGGGCCGACCCCGCCGAGGGTGTGGCGTTCGCGCTGGTGCACAACCGGCTGCTGACACCGTTCTCGATCACCGATCACGCCGCGTTCGTCGGGATCTACAAGCTGATCCGGCAGGCCGTCGCCAAGGTGCGCCAACGTGGGCTGCAGCCGATCACCGAGTTCGGGGCGCCGTTCTCCGAGCCGGGGGCGGTCGCCGGCTGAGCTAGGGCGGCGGTGCTGAGCTTCGATTTCCCACTGCTCGGCAAGGGTTTTGTCGCTGTCCTGGGGTCAACCCAAGGCTGCTACGAGCTGACGGTAGCGCTGCTGCGCGCCGGGCTCGACGACTTGTCTCTGCTCGAGTAACTGCACGCAGTGAAGAGCGAGATCGAACGAGCTGTAGCACCAGTGGACAATGAGCGCGAGGTGCTTAAGTTGCTCGTTGCTCATCGAGTCTGCGTGCGCGAAGTCTCGCGCATAGACGAGATCGGCCTCGAGGAGTTGGTTGAACGGCCGAGCGGGGTCGACAAATGGTGTGATGGGCCAATTTTTGAGTGCCGCGAAGCAATGAGGGATGAAACCTTGCGCTCGCAGTTCGAGGTCGACCTCACCCAGGCACGGCTGCTCGCGATATAGAGTCACAAAGGACACCTCGGCTTGCACTACTACAGCTTCGGCGAGTTTGGTTGCGCCGCTTTGCATCACCGCGAGTTCGCTGCCTTGAGCATCTATTTTGAGAAAATCGACGTGCTGGATTTCGGTGATGTCGTCGAGTTTGCGGGAGTGCACGGGGACGCGGTCAACAACGGTCGCCAAAAGTTTGAGATATTCGAAGAGGTTTAGGGTATCCGGGTCCGGTTCGAAGAGACTTGTCATACCCGATCCACGGCAGACGGTGAGCGTGTGTTCGGCGCCGTCGCCGACGGCGTAAGGAAGGTAAACCTCGTTCAGGCCTCGCATCGCTTCCAGTTTCTGCAAGGCCTCTGGTTGAGGTTCAAATCCGGTGACGCGGCATAGCTTGGCGGCCAGCATCGTTGAGTAGGGTGGGTCGCCGTCGATCGGGTTTGCGCCGACGTCCACTATCTCGGTGAGGCGTTGTGGTGAGAGCAGATCATGCAGGCTCGTGCTCATGTGCGCTTCCCTCCACGCAACTTTCATCGGACCAAATCTAGCTTGCGGTCGGTTGCGCCCGCTGACGGATTTGTGTTTGGGTCAGGGAAGCCGTCTGGTGTCTGCTGCCCAACTCAGCCTCGCTGCCGGCCTTGGGCAAGAGGCCACGACAAGCCGACGTGCCAGTCCAGCCGAACAGATCAGGCCGGGATTTCGCCAATCACATCGTGACTGAGTGCTCAACTTCTTGCTGCTGTGCGTACGACCATGGGCTCACTTGTATCAAGCATTGCCGGTGCAAGTCGGCGAAGTAAGCCTAAGCCGGCTAGATCGGGTCGGGCTCGCGGGCTGGCATCCTCTGCTTCTTTCGCGAGATTGAAGAACCAGCGGTCCAAAATGAAGAAGCGGCCTATCCAGACGACGCCGAAGCCGAGCACCTGGACCACGAATACCGCCGTGGCACGAATGGCTGTTGTCTTATCAACCAGCGCATGATCAACCAGGTACGTGGAGAAGGTGGCCAGTGACACGGCCAGCATCACGACAATCCAAAATATAACCACCTGCTCGCGCAACTTCTCATCCGATGTCACGCGCCAGACGAAGTGCTTATTAGCCAAGAAGTTGGGAACGGTGACGATAGCCGCTGCTAGAAGCGATGCGGCGGTGTAGTTGCCCAGCCAAGCGCCTATGAACTGGATCAGGCCCTGGCCGATTGGTAGGAATACCAGCGCCACGGCAAGGTAGCGCAGCTTCCTACGGCTATTGACCGAACCAGGGTATGCAACCAAGCCCCCCGTGACCTGCATAGCCAGAAAAATACTCGGAGATTTGAAAGCCGTGACTGAAACTGGCTGTTCTCGCGGCGGCTACCAACTTCCCGTTGGGCGGAGGGCGTTTCGGGTGCTTACACGGGCAGCTTCTACGCCGCGGCAACCATGCTCTTGGCTTCACCGGGATCGCCGGAGGCATGACGTCGTGCATATTTGCCAGAAACTCTGCAGAGCGGGACCTGATCTCGTAGGCTCCCAGCATCGGGATCCATCTCAGTAAGGGATTGCTCTTGTAACTGTTCGACCCTGGGGCGGGGTTTTGAGCAAAGCGGAGGGGGCGGTTTTCGCATGTCAGCTCATCCCACTGAACGCATCTGCATCATCGGCGGCGCCGGGCATGTTGGGCTACCGCTGGCGCTGGTGCTCGCGGACGAAGGTTTTTCCGTCGAGATCCTGGATACGAACGTGGCCGCGTTGAAGGCCATCATGGCCGGCCGGATGCCGTTCGTGGAGGATGGAGCCGAGGATCTGCTCAAGCGGCTACTGCCGACCGGGCGTATCACGGCCACCACCGATTCATGGGCGGTCAGGAATTCCGACATCGTGATCTGCGTCGTGGGGACACCGGTCGACGAATACCTGACCCCGCAGGCGCACACCTTCTTTCGCATCATCGACGAGATCAGCCCCTACTTCCGCGATGGGCAGACGCTGGTCCTCAGAAGCACGGTCTACCCGGGGCTGAGCCAGCGTGTCCACGACATGTTCCAAGAGCGGGGGATCGGCGTCCACGTCGCCTTTTGCCCGGAGCGCATCGCGCAGGGCCACTCGATCCGCGAGCTGAGGATCATTCCCCAGATCATCAGCGGCTTCGATCCTGAGGGACGCCGGATCGTTCGCGAACTCTTTTCGCGGATAGCCGGCGAGATCATCGAGGTCGAGCCCCAGGAAGCCGAGCTGGCCAAGCTCTTCTGCAACGCTTACCGATACATCCAGTTCGCGGTCGCCAACCAGTTCTACCTGCTCAGTCGGGAGGCTGGGCTCGACTTCGACCGCGTCCATCACGCGGCCACCTACCAGAATGGTCGCGTCGACAGCCTGCCCAGAGCCGGATTGGCGGCCGGCCCTTGCCTGCTGAAGGACACCATGCAGCTCGCCGCCTTCAGCAACAACAATTTCATGCTCGGGCACGCGGCGATGCTGGTCAACGAAGGCCAGCCGCAGTTCATCGTCAACATGCTCAAGCGCCGGGTCAACCTGCGCGACAAGACCGTTGGCCTTCTCGGTATGACGTTCAAGGCCGATTGCGACGACACGCGCGACTCGCTGAGCTTCAAGCTCCGGCATCTCCTGATGCTGGAGGCCAAAAAGGTGATGCTGCACGATCCGTTCCTGGACGGCCCGGATTACTACCCGCTGGACGCCGTCTTGGGCCGTGCCGACGTCCTCGTCGTCGGCGTGCCCCACTCCATCTACCGGGGGCTGCGAATCCCGCGCGGCAAGATCGTCGAGGACGTCTGGAGTTGCTTGGACGTGAACCAGTATGACGACAACGCTGCGGATGAGGCCCCGGCGGCGACGACGAAGGTAGGCGCGGGAGCGGCGGCCCGGTGAGGGTACTGGTTACTGGCAGCGCGGGATTCATCAACGGCTACGTCGTCGACGAGCTGCTCCGAGCCGGGCACGAAGTCGTCGGCATCGACAACTACTCGAAGTACGGCAAGGTCAAGAAAAGCTACGACGAACACCCGCGCTACGAGTTCGTCGAGGGCGACGTCAAAGACGTTGATCTGATGTGTCGCCTTGTCGAGGGTTGCGACCAGATGGTGGCAAGTGCTGCCCGGATCGGCGGCATTACCTACTTCCACGAGTATGCCTACGATCTGTTGGCCGAGAATGAACGCATCGCGGCCGCCCATTTCGACGCCGCCATCTACGCATATCGCAAGGGCTGGCTCAAGAAGATCAATGTGATGAGTTCGTCGATGGTATTCGAGAACGCCACCGTTTTCCCGACGCCGGAGAAGCACATCACCGAATGCCCGCCCCCGACAAGCACATACGGATTTCAGAAGCTCGCCTGTGAGTACTTCGCGCACGGCGCGTACGAGCAATACGGTCTCCCATACACCATCATCCGCCCGTTCAATTGCGTGGGTACCGGCGAGCAACGGGCGCTCGGCGGTCGCGAAATCCCCAGTGGCAACGTCAAACTCGCCATGAGTCACGTCGTGCCGGACCTCATCCAGAAAGTGGCCAAGGGCCAGGATCCATTGCACATCCTCGGCGACGGCACCCAGGTGCGGCACTACACCTACGGCGGCGACCTGGCTCGCGGCATCCGTATCTGCCTGGAACACCCGGCCGCCCTCAACGGCGACTTCAACCTTTCGACGCCCCAGGCGACCACGGTCCTGGAGCTGGCGGAGGTGATCTGGAAGAAGATGCGGCCCGATACGCCGTTTCGCTACGAAAGCGATCCGCCGTTCGAGCACGATGTCCAACTGCGCTCACCGGATGTTCACAAGGCCTCCCAAGTTCTCGGCTTCGAGGCGACAAGTTCGCTCGATTCCATGCTGGACGAAGTCATACCCTGGATCGTCGATGCCGTTGAGGCCGGGACGATCTGAGGTGAGCTGCTTCCCGCCGCCAGGACGCCATGCACAGCGCGGGTAAGCCCGACCTGCAGCAGCTCTACCGCAATCGCTTCGGCCACGCCCGCGAGTCGCGGTCCGCCATCTGGGCGGTAATAGTTCGCGACTTCTTCCAGGCGTGGGTCAAGCGCAGCGATACGGTGGTCGACCTCGGCTGTGGTTACGGCGAGTTCCTCAACCACATCGTCGCAGCCCGCCGAATCGGCGTCGATCTGAACCCGGACAGTGCCGGCATGCTGGAGCCTGGGATCGACTTCCGTCAGGGTCGGGCCGACGATCTCGGCTTCCTCGCGGATGGCACGGTCGACGTGGTCTTCACCAGCAACCTGTTGGAGCATTTGGAGGGCAAGGCCGAAGTCGAGCGCACGATCGCCGAGGCCCGCAGGGTACTCAAGCCGGGCGGACAGTTCATCGCCATGGGGCCCAATATTCGCTTTGTCCCGGGCGACTATTGGGACTTCTGGGACCACACCGTGCCGATCAGCGATCGTTCACTGATCGAGCTGCTGGAATCCTGCGAGTTCGAGATCGTGGAAAGCTACGATCGCTTTCTGCCGTACACCGCGTCTTCGCCGCTGCCGCAAGCGCCGATCTTGGTGCGGTTGTATCTACGCTCCAGGATGGCGTGGCCCCTCCTGGGTAAGCAGTTCGTTATTCGCGCCCGCAAGTCCCGATCGTTGCCCGAGCCGGAGGGCGAGCGTCTAGTGAGCGTGGTCATCCCCGTTTACAACGAGGGTGAAAACATTCAAGCGTGTGTCCGGAGGCTTACAGAGGCTTTGCGCGACACGCCCCATGAACTGCTGGTCTGTTACGACTTCGACGAGGACAGCACCCTGCCGGCGCTCGCTGCCATGCCCGACAAGCCAGCCACCCTACGGCTGGTCCGCAACTTGCTCGGGAAGGGTGTAGCGAATGCATTGATCGCCGGATTCGCGGCCGCGAGGGGTGACGTCGTCGTCACCAGCATGGCCGACCTATCGGATCCGCCTGCGGTAATCCCCTTGATGGCGGCCAAGATTCGCGAAGAGCGGGCAGATGTCGTCAGTGGCTCGCGGTATATGCCTGGCGGTTCCCAGCATGGCGGGCCCCGGATGAAGACGCTGATGTCGCGGGCCGCCGGCCTCAGCTTGCACTATGTGGGCCGCCTGCCGACCCACGACGCGACGACGAACTTCCGTGCGTACAGCCGCCGCTTTCTCGAGAACGTTGCGGTGGAGAGCGTGCGCGGGTTCGAGGTGGGACTGGAGCTCACGACGAAGGCGCACCTGCTCGGCTATCGGGTCGACGAGGTGCCCAGCAGCTGGGACGACAGAACGGCCGGCAGCAGCAAGTTCGACGTGGTCGGTTGGCTGCCCGCCTACCTCCACTGGTACGGGTTGGCCATGCGGCGGCCCGTGTTGCGCTGGACGGGCGGCGGGCTTGCCTGGCTCGGGGCGCTGCGACTCGTGCGCCGGTACAGACGTGGTGATCTCCGGTTCGGCCGGCCGCGAAAGGGCTTGTCGTCAAAGTGAATGGCGCGAACAGGGACACACCATCAATGCGAGAAATGATGCCGGAGGAGGCGCGCGTAAATGGCCGACAGCGGAGCACCGGGCGTTCCGCGGCCGATCACGGTGGGCCTCAAACGGTTTCGACGAATGCACCACCCGGCACGCCGTCGCGACCGAAAGGCAGGTTCGCCTTACTGGTGGCGGTCGCCTGCGCGGTCATCGGCTCCAGGCTCATCGTTATTTCGGCGCTTGGTTCGCCCTGCCCGCTGCTCGATCAATGGAACGGAGAGGCCGACCGACTATATGCGCCCTATTTGAAGGGCGCACTGTCCTTCGCCGACCTGATGGCCCCGCACAACGAGCACCGCATCTTCGTTTTTCGCGTGCTCGCTCTGATCCATCTCGAGCTGGCGGGTGAGTGGAACACGCGCCTGGAGATGATTCTCGGCGCGATCACTCTCACCGCTACGGTCACGTGGCTCGCGGCACTGCTGATGCCACTTGTCGCGCCGCAACGCCGGATCCTCTTGGCATGTTTCGTAGCATTCGTTTTTGCATTCCCGATCGCCTACGAGAACGCGTTGTGGGGCTTCCAGTGTCAGGTTTACCTCGCGTTGTTCTTCGGGATCGCGGCTCTGGTTGCGTTCGCTCCCGCGGGCCCGTTCTCCTTGCGCTGGTTCGCAGGATTGGCCGCCGCGGTTCTCAGTTGCTTGTCCTTCGCGACAGGTGTGGCCACCGTTCTGGCGGCTGGCGGGCTGGTAGGTCTGCAACTGGCAACGAACGCGAGGAAGCGGTCTGTCCGCGAATTGGCCGCGGTCGCCGTTCTGGCGTCAGTCGCCGTGGGGGTGATCATGTGGGAATCGTCGGGCGCGAATCCAATGTCTACCCCGTGGACATTCCTTCAAGGACTCCTCCTGTTCACGGGCGCGATTATTCTCGCCGTGATTCCGCTGGCATGGTTCTGTTGGCACACGCTGGCGAGGCGCCCGGCCGTCTCCGAGCGGGCGTGGATCCTCGTTGGAATCGTCGGGTGGGTCGCCGTCCAGGTGGTGATGCTCGCCTACGGCCGTGGAAACCTCGTCGCCCCGCGCTACATGGATATCGTCCTGTTCGTCTATCCGCCGGCGCTGGTAGCCGTGTTCGCATTCGCTGACAGAGCCCGTGCCGCGCGGTTCAGCCGGTACGTGGGCCCGGGCGCGGCGATCTGGGTGTTCACCGTTGTGGCAGCCGGTGCGATGCTGGGCTACGCGTCCGTGCTCATGGCGATCGAATGGAGCAAGTCCGCAGCGGACCAGGCGGCCGACGTGCGGTCCTATATAGCCACGGGAAATGTCGACGACCTGAGAGCGAAGGGTGGGCGCGGCCAGACGGTCGACCTCTCCTACCCACTCCCGCAGCTGTTGGCCGGGATCCTCCGAGATCCTGAGGAAAGGGCAATTCTGCCGTCCGAACTACGACCCCCCGACGCCGACAACGCCGGGGCGCGAAATCGCATGTGGCTCAAGGGTGCGCCCGCAGGCGTCACCGCGACCGCGGTTCGAATTCTGCCCTGGATAAGCCCTGCGTTGCTGGCGCTGGGAGTGAGTTTGTTCTTCGCCGTCGGAGCACGACGTGACTCGTTTGACCCACACTCGACTTGCGGTGGATGAGATCGGGATTTGAAAGCTCCCCGGCGACGATGGCCGATGCTTCGCTCATTCCAGGCTTTCGAAGGCGGCGATCTGCTCCCGGGTCACCGCAAGTGGGTCGTCGCCCGCATGCACCCGCCGTTCCCAGTCGATCGTCCACGCCAGGGCGTCGCGGAAGCCGAGGCGGTTGCGCCAGCCGAGTTCCCGCTCCGCCTTGGAGGCGTCGAGGGCGAGCAAGTTCGCCTCGTGCGGATGAGCCCCGCGGTCAAGTTCCCAACGCGCGCCGCCGCCCCACAGCTCGGCCGCCAGTGTGGCGACCTGGCCGACCTCGACGAAGCTGTCGCGGTCCGGCCCGAAGTTCCACTCGCCCAGGCCGGTACCGGCCAGCAGCGCGTCGGCGAGGGTGAGATACCCGTTGAGGCAGTCCAATGCGTGCTGCCACGGCCGCACCGCGCGGGGAAATCGCAGCCGCGGTGCCTCTCCCTGAGAATAAGCGGTCACCAGGTCCGGCAGCAGTCGCTCACGGCTGACATCGCCGCCGCCAATCACGTTGCCCGCGCGCGCAATCGCGGTGGGAGAGCCGGGGAAGCTGCGAATCCATGACTGCGCCAACAGATCCGCCATCGCCTTGGATGCGCTGTACGGATCGTCGCCGCCGAGGGGATCGGATTCGATGTAACCGGCCTCCTGGTCGACGTTGCGGTAGACCTTGTCGGTGGTCACGACGACGTGCGCGCGCACCGATGGTGTGGCCGCGACGGCCTCCAGCACGTTGAGCGTGCCCATCGTGTTGGTCTCGTAGGTGTAGCGCGGGTTGCGGTACGACTCGCGGACCAACGACTGAGCGGCCATGTGTACCACCACATCTGGCGCCGCGGCCGACACCGCTGCCGCCGTGGCCTCGGCGTCGCGGATGTCCACCCTGAAGTCGGAGACGAGCAGGTCGGCAAGCGCTGCCCGCTTGAACAGGCTGCCGTCGGCCGGGTCGAGGGCCAGGCCGGATACCCGGTGCCCGCGGCCGAGCAGCAGCAGCGTCAGCCAAGGGCCTTTGAAACCGGTATGACCGGTAATCAGGTAGTGCACGGCTATTGCGAGGCCTCTATTCGTAGAGCGAGTGCGCGAGAAACTACGGCGAACCGTTCATCCCGTTCAGTCCGAGCAGCAGGCCGCCGGTGCCGCCGGCGCCGGCGGTGCCGGTGGCCGGGCCGGTCCCGCCGTTGCCCCCGTTGCCGCCGTTGCCGATCAGCACGGCGTTGCCGCCGTTGCCGCCTGCGCCGCCGACTATCCCACCGGCGGTGGCGCTGCCGCCGGTACCACCGGTGCCGCCGTCGCCGATCATTCCGGCCCTACCGCCGTTACCGCCCGGACCGCCGGTCAGGTCGCTGGCCCCGCCGTCTCCGCCGGCTCCACCGTTGCCAAACAGCATGCCGGCGTTGCCGCCGGCCACGCCGATCCCGCCGGTGGTGGCGCCGAATCCGCCGGTCCCCGCGGCTCCGCCGCTGCCGACGAGCATGCCGGCGTTGCCCCCGGCCCCGCCGTTCCCGCCGGTGATGCCGCCGGGTCCGCCCATGCCGCCGGCGCCGCCGTTACCGAAGAACCCGCCGGCGTTGCCGCCGGCGTTGCCGACCCCGCCGGCGACGAGGCCGAACCCGCCGTTCCCGCCGTTGCCCGGGGTGCCGTAGAGGAGGCCGGAGGCGCCACCAATGCCGCCGTCCCCGCCGGCCATGGTGGCGCCTTGCCCGCCGTTGCCGCCGTTGCCGCCGTTGCCGCCGAACATGCCGCCGGCTCCGCCGGCTCCGGCGTCCCCGGAGTTCTGACCGTCCGCGCCCCCGGCGCCGCCGGCGCCGCCGTTGCCGAACATCCCCCCGGCCCCGCCGTTGCCGCCGTTGCCAGACATGATGCCCGCCGTCGAGTGTCCGCCGGTGCCGCCGGCGCCGCCGGTGCCGAACAGCCCGGCGATGCCGCCATTCCCGCCGGCCCCGCCCAAGCCGGTTACGGAGCTTCCGCCGGTGCCGCCGGCTCCGCCGGTGCCGAACAGCGTCCCGCCCGCGCCGCCGCTCCCGCCGGCCCCGCCGGCCACGGTTCCAGAGCCACCGGCGCCGCCGGCACCGCCGTGGCCGAAGAACCCCCCGGCCCCGCCGTTGCCGCCGTTTTGGCCTGTCCCTACCGCCGCGTTGGCCCCGGACCCGCCGGCCCCGCCGTTACCAACCAGCCATCCTCCGGGCGCGCCATTTTGGCCGGTCCCAGCGGCCCCGTTGGCGCCGTTGCCAACTAGCGGGCGCCCGCTTAGCGTCAGGAAGGGCGTATTGATCGCGTTGAGCAGATCCTGCTGTACCGTCTGCGCCGGATTGGCCATAAAGGCCGACACATTGGCGGCCTCCGCGCTGGCATAGGACCCCGCGCCTCCAGTCAACGCCTGCACGAATTGCTCATGAAACGCCGCCGCCTGCGCACTCAGTGTCTGAAAGCCCTGACCGTGGGCGGAGAACACCGCCGCAATGGCCGCCGACACCTCGTCCTCGGCTGCGGCCAGCACCCCGGTAGTCTGGGTCGCCGCGGCCGCGTTGGCTGCGCTGAGCGCCGATTGGATGCCGGCCAAATCCGTCGCCGCCGCCGTCATCATCTCCGGCGCCGCCATCACAAACGACATCCCGTACCTCCAAGCAGACAGGGCTACCAGCCATCGGCTGGCGATCGGTGACACGCAGATCGTATGCCGAATTCCGGTGGCGCACGGGTCGAACGGGATTTGCAGCCGGCGCTGGTTCGTCCAGCGAGCGTCCACCAGTGCGCTGCGTGGCTTGCGGCCGCTCACCGACCCGCCAGGTCCCAGCTTCTGCCGAACTCATCCCGCTGTCGTCGTTCGAAGCCTTTCCTTCGAGTAGAGTCGCCTCTGATCTGCTGGGCCGTTGTATCAACCTGCCGAGGTACGCCGACATGACCGACGACGACCTGAATCGCGGGGACGTTCTGCACCGAGTGGTGAGGAACACGATCTGCTCCAGAAGGAATGGGTAGCGGGGGATCGATCAGTGGGTGAGGCAACCAAGCGCATTGGCATCTTTGCGCATGGAGAGGTCGGGTATGCCATTCTCGAAAAATTGCTCAGCTATGCCTCCGAAAGTATCTTTGCCCTGATAACCGACACAGAGGAGGCGTCCGAGGAGTTCGACATTCCGGAGGGATGCGAAGCCAGACTTTGGCGAGACCAAGACGAAGATGAGAGAGCAGACTGGCTTCGCTCCAGGCGGCTCGATGTCATCATTCTTGCCTGGTGGCCACATTTGCTCAAGGGAGCCGTTCTGAACGCAGCGCCGGTTATTCTGAACACTCATCCAAGCCTGCTGCCTTACTGTCGAGGAAAAGACCCGAATTTCTGGGCAATTGTCGAAAGTGTGCCGTACGGCGTCACGCTTCATCACGTAAATGCCGCGATCGATGCTGGCGACATCGCATTCCAGAAAGAAATACCGGTTTCCTGGTCTGACACAGGTGGGACGCTATACCAAAAGGCGCTGACCGGAATGGTCGAGCTTTTTGAAGAGGTCCTTCCGACGATCGTGCACGGCACAATCCCGCGGATTCCGCAAGCAGACGTCGGTAGTCTGCACTTCCGCAAGCAGCTCGAGCCGGCGAGTGTCATAGACCTAGATGCGCCGACAACGGCCAGAGATCTGTTAAACCGCCTCCGCGCCCGCACCTTCTTGCCGCATCCCGCGTGCCGCTTTTACGACGGAGACGACGTTTTCGAGGTTCGAGTCACCATAGATAAGTTAAGGTAGTTTTCTCGTCGGCTTCGCGTAAGTCGGACATGGCGCTCAGTCAGGAGCATATACGTTGTCCGTGGCTGTCAGGTGGAGCAAAGCTCTCGCACAACTTGCACGATCCGATACTCCTCGTCTTCGGTGATGTCGTGAAAGCTCGGAAGATTGATTGCACGGTTAGGGATATCGCTCGCCCATTTGCCTCCGGGCGATCCTGCAAACGGGGGCGTCGCAGATAGAGGATGAAAAAATACCCGTGCATCAATATTTTCGGCCGCGAACGCCGTCGTAATACGCTCGGAAGTTAGCCCTAGCGACTGATCGAATACAACTGTGGGCATCCAGAATCCATTCTGTGTGCCTGGCGGCTCGGGGTTCATCGATATTCCCTCGACGCCGACGACACCATCGTTGTAAGCCTGGAATATCTGGCGCTTCCGCAAAACCAGTTCCTCGGCCCGCTCTGTTTGTGCGCAACCGATGGCTGCCTGGATGTTCGACATTTTGTACTTGAAGCCGACCATATCTGGCCAGAACTGCTTGGTTTGACTGCGTGCGCGGCCATGGTTACTCAGAGTAAGCACCGTCTCATAAAGGTCGTCATCGTTGGTCACGAAGATTCCGCCTTCACCCGTGGTGATCGTTTTGGTGCCGTGAAACGAGAAAGCCCCGAAGCACCCCATGGAGCCGGCGGGCTTTCCGTGGTAAATCGAACCAATGGCCTCCGCCGCATCCTCAATCACCGGGATACCATGCTTTTCCCCGATTGCAAGGAGACGGTCCATCTCGCAGAGATTGCCGTATAAATGCACTGCGACAATGGCCTTGGTGCTCGGCGTGATCGCGGCTTCCGCCTGTTCCGGATCGATGCACCAACTATCGGGCAAGATGTCGACGAAGACAGGTCTGGCCCCGAGGTGAACGATAGGCGCCGCCGAGGCAATCCAGTTTGTGTCGGCCATGATGACCTCGTCACCCGGGCCGATTCCCAGCCCAGCCATGCCCATGTGGAGCGCGCCGGTGCCACTCGACGTGGCGATCGCGTGCTTGACCCCTAGGTGCGCCTTGAAAGAATCCTCGAAGCGTGCGATGTATGCATAGCAACGCTCGCCCCAGCCGTTGGCGGCAGCATCGGTGGCATAGCGCACCTCGAGTTCGGTGATCGACGGCTTGGTGTAGGGGATACGAGGCTTCACAGGAAACTCAATTCGGGAACCGCCGTCACGAAACGTGTGCCGCGCAGGGCAAGCTCAGCCAATTGACTCCGGACCTCAGTGGCGATATTCCACGGCAGGATGACGACGTAGTCTGGCGGGTTCTCCCACAGTGCATCAGGCGAATAGATCGGGATATGGCTTCCCGGCATGAATTTTCCCTGTTTGGAACCGGCGGCATCACAAACGTACGGCAGCAAGTCCGGCCTGACACCCGCGTAGTTCAGCACCGTGTTACCTTTCGCAGCGGCTCCGTAGGCCGCCACGCTGCGCCCGGTGCGTTTTTGTTCGATTAGGAAGGCCAGTAGATCGTCCTTCACACGGTCGGCACGCTTCTGGAACTCGGTGTAGGTCTCAACCTTGGTCACTCCAAACCGGTGCTCTCGCGTGAGAAGCGATTCGACCCGGTTCGTAGTGGCGATCGCTGCGGCGGCATGGCAGCCGTACACTCGCAGGCTGCCGCCGTGGGTTGGCAACTCTTCCACGTCCCATACGCGCAAGTCGGCCGCGGCGAAGATGTCGGCGAGCGCGGTGAGCGACAGGTAAGAGAAATGCTCGTGATAGATGGTGTCGAACTGGGTGTGTTCGATCAACGGCACTAGGTGGGGAAATTCGAGCGTAACGGTGCCTTCCGGCTTCAGCGCGGCAGCCAATGCACGAGTGAAGTCGTTGATGTCGGGCACGTGGGCATACACATTGTTGCCCACGATCAGATCCGCCGCCCGTCCGTCGTCGGCCAGTCGACGCCCTAGGGCTTCGTCGAAGAATTCCCGCATGACCGGGATACCCAGCGCCTCGGCTGCTGCGGCCGTACCGGCTGTCGGCTCAATGCCCAGGCAGGGGATGCGCTCTGCCACAAAGTTCTTCAGCAGGTAGCCATCGTTGGAGGCCACCTCAATGACAAAGTTCTCGGGCCCAAGTTGCAGCCGCTCGGTGACCATGCGCACGTACTCGGCCGCGTGCTGGAGCCAACTGCTCGAGGTGCTGGAGAAGTAGGCGTAGTCAGGGCTGAACAGTTCCTCAGCGCGCGCGTAGTCCTCGGTCTGCACCAACCAACACCGGTGGCACACCTTCACGCGCAGTGGGTAATGCATCTCGGGGTTGCATAGGTCGTCAGCCTGCAGGTAGGCGTTGGAGGGGGGCGCGAAGCCCAGGTCCACAAAGGTGTGCTCCAGGGGCGTCCCGCAGTGTCGGCATTTCATAACGCGAGTCCTACGAAGTCGGCGTCCAGTAGCGGATGGGATAGGTCCCGAGGTGAAAGGTCCTGCGGCGGCAACGGCCAGGTAATGGCGAGCCGGGGGTCGTCGTAACGCAGACCGCCCTCGGAAGGCCGGTGGTAGAACTCCGTGTGCAGGTATAACAACTCGCTGTCGGGCTCCAACGCCTGGAAGCCGTGAGCGAATCCTTCTGGGATGACAAGCATCTGCGCGTCGCCCTGTGCCAATTCTTCGGCGTGCCACTGCAAGAATGTAGGGGATCCCCTCCGCAGATCAACCGCCACGTCCCAAACCCGGCCGCGAAGGCAGCGGATCATCTTCATTTCCGCGTGCGGCGGGCATTGGAAATGCATGCCACGCACGGCCCCGACGTGGCTGGTTTTGGAGTGGTTGATCTGCGCGATCTGACGCTGGCCAAGCAAGGGCTGGAGTTCCTGGCCGCAGAAGAGGCGGATGAACGTGCCCCGGGCATCGCGGTGGGGGACCGAACGCACGGTCTTCAGGTCGGCCAGCGGGGTGTCGAGGATGTTCATGCCCCCGCCCAAACCTGGTGTGGGCTAACTCCGTCGGCCATATGGCCAGTGACGAGGAGCCGGCGCCCACGATAGGAACTTCCGAGAGCGATCAATGCCAGCATTTCCACGGCGCTTTGCCGCTACTCCACAATTCTTCGAGCAGATTCCTGTCTCGAAGCGTGTCCATGGGTTGCCAGAAGCCTGAATGTTCGAACGCCATCATTTCGCCATCGGCAGCGAGGCGAGCCAAGGGCGGCCCTTCCCAAGAGGTGTGGTCGCCTTCGATGTAGTCGAGCACCGCGGGCGACAGGACGAAGAATCCGCCGTTGATGAGGCCGCCATCGCCTCGTGGCTTCTCGACAAACCGCGTGACCCTGTCGCCTGCGCACTCGATGGCCCCATAACGCCCGGGCGGAAGCACCGCCGTAACCGTGGCATGACGCTCGTGCTGACGGTGAAATTCGATGCTCTTCCCGATGTCCACGTCGCTGAGTCCGTCACCATAGGTGAAGCAAAAAGCCTCTTCGTCCTGAATGTAGGGTGCCACGCGCTTGAGGCGCCCGCCGGTCATGGTGTCGTCACCAGTATCCACCACCGTCACTCGCCAGGGTTCTGCGTGGCGCTGATGCACTTCCATCCTGTTGGCGGACATATCAAAAGTCACGTCCGACATGTGCAGGAAATAGTTGGCGAAATATTCCTTGATGACGTAACCCTTATAGCCACAACAAACGACAAAATCATTGATACCGTGATGGGAGTAGAGCTTCATGATGTGCCAGAGGATCGGCCGGCCGCCGATGTCCACCATGGGTTTGGGGCGGATGACTGTTTCTTCCCTGAGGCGAGTACCTGCGCCACCGGCCAGTAATACGGCTTTCATTTAACTCGCTTATGTTGGGGATGATGCCAACTCGACGACTTCCCTGGCTGACCTGCTAATCCATGGGCGTAACTTGAGTTACCTTCCATTATGCCAGTCATATATCCAAATCTTCCGCAGGAATGTTTGAACAATTTTCCATAACGTGACGAATTAGAAAGGACCCCCAATAGTCAGATACTTCGCGCCCTCACGGTCCAGTTGCGTCCGAGCGCGTAGGCGTTCTCATGCTGCTGCCCGAACGCCGCGACCGCAATCAGCAGCAACACGCGGTGAGCGTACACCGGTCACGGCCACCCCGACTGCGGAAACCGCGAGACAAATTGCGGGCGACCGCGGCCCTGATGATTTGCCCGGCCACGTGGCTCCCGCGCGCCCTCGACGAACCGCCTGTCATGACTCCAATCTCTCCTGAAGTGAAGTCTGTGGACCTGGCGGGGCGGTCGACTCGCCTGTGGTCAAACGAAATCGCAATTGACTCACGTAGTCGGTGATGCATCGGTACAGTTACGTCACTGACATGTCCGTCGGGGAGGCAACGCGTGACTGGTGACGGTCAATCGAGCCATGTGGACTCGGTCAGCGTCGTGATTCCCGTGTACAGCGGAGCCGAGACCTTGCCCGGCGTGGTGAAAGAGCTTGAGCAGCTTCGTTCGACCCAGAAAACGCCCGACGGCCGTCAGTTTTGCGTCGACGAGGTGCTCCTGGTGTGGGACCGGGGCATTCGCGGCAGCGATGAAGTCGTGCGTGAGCTGGCCGCGCGCGACGAGTGGATACGCCCAATATGGTTGTCTCGCAACTTCGGACAGCACCCGGCGACACTCGCCGGCATGACGTCGTCAGGCGGGGACTGGATCGTCACGATGGACGAGGACGGACAGCACGATCCGGCATATATCGGCGACCTAGTCGACAAGGCGTACCGGGATCGCACGCAACTCGTTTACGCCACGCCGACGAACCGACCACCACACGGTGTCTTGCGCAACGCGGCGTCTTGGCTAACGAAGTGGTTGTTCGTGCACGTCTTGATGTCGGCTGACGGGCCCAAAGCCTTCAACAGTTATCGACTGATTATGGGCGAGGCGGGGCGAAGCGTCGCGGCCTACACCGGCGCCGGGGTGTTTCTGGACGTCGCCCTTAGTTGGGTTGTCGCCAACCCCTCGACCTGTCCGGTGTTGATGCGTCAAGAAGGACGACCCGCCAGCGCATATACCATCCGCCGCCTGTTTGCGCATTTCTGGCGGCTCGTCATCTCTTCGGGTACCCGTCCGCTGCGGTTCGTCTCGATGATGGGCATTCTGTTCGCCCTATTGGGTTTTGGCATGGCGATCAACAGCGCCGCCCAGAAAGCGCTTGGTGACGTGAGCGTGCAAGGGTGGACATCGGTGTTTGTGGCGGTACTTGTCGTGGGCGGAGCCGTCTTGTTCGCCCTGGGGATCATCGCTGAGTACATCGCGGCTGCGGCCAATATGGCAATGGGTAAGCCGTTGTATGTCATCGTGCGCGATCCCAGTGACGTATTCGACCGCGGGGCGGACTGACCGGTGCTTACCTGGATCGTGGGCCGCGGCGGACTGCTCGGCAGTGCCGTGTCCCGAGCGATCGACCCGAAGTTCACAGAAGTCCGGGTGCCATGGGGGGACCACGATGCGGCGGTCGAGGTGCTCAACGCCGATCTCAAGCGATTCATCCGAGAGGCCCAAAACGATGATTGGGCGATTATTTGGGCCGCCGGCAGCGGCGTCGTCGGTTCCACCGCCGACAAGCTCGCCGCGGAGACGCGCATCATGTCTCACTTACTCGCAAGGCTGCGAGACGAGCGGCCGAGCGGTCGGGGTGCGTTCTTCCTCTCGTCGTCGGCGGGCGGCATCTATGCCGGGTCGGTTCATCCACCATTCAGTGAGTCAACGACGCCAAGGCCACTGAGCCCGTACGGCGAGACGAAACTCGCCCAGGAGGAGATCCTCCAGACGACCCTCGCAGGCTGCTTCCCACTCGTCATAGGACGGTTCTCAAACCTCGCCGGGCCAGGCCAGAATCTCGTGAAGCAGCAGGGTCTGGTCAGCCAGATGTGCCGCGCCGCAATCACCCGACAGTCGTTGAACGTTTTTGTGCCGATGGAGACACTCCGCGACTACTTGTACGTCGATGATGCCGCCTGCATGGTGCGCATGCTGGTCGAGAAAGCGGTGCACAACCAGCCGTCGGCGCCGGTGCTGCGCAACATCTCATCTCAGCATCCCGTGTCCGTCTGCACCGTCGTACGGACGGTACAACAGGTTGCCCACCGCACGGTCCGCATCGCGCTCGGCACCAGCCCGTCCTCGAAATATCACGTTCGGGACTTGCGGCTTTGCACACGCTTCCCCCGCGACTTCCAAGGTGTGGCGATCACGCCGTTTCCGGTGGCAGTCAAGCGTGTGTACGACGATGTACTACGGCACCAAGCAATGTGCAATTAGCTTCGAGCCGGCTCCGAAGACTGTGATGCCTTGGCTCCTTAGGGCATGTTGCCGGTGTCGCCTTGCCTGCCGACAGTCGCGGTCTCGAGGCGCTTGCGGCCGAGCCAGCGATACATCGCGTGTCGTCCGAGGGTGTTCATGTGGGCTCGCGTGCTCCCGAGGAGCAGGTGCTGTCGATTGAGCAGCCCGGGGTTTGCAGCGGCCAACTCGCGAAAAAAAGCGACGACGTCCTCCGTCTGGGTGTGCTTATACGTTCGCACGGTCTCCTGAGCACCGCTGAGCCGAAATGCCCAGAGCGGCCGGGGTACTGCGACGAGAGTGCCGTGGCTGTGAAGCAGCACCCTGCAGTAGGTCGCCAGATCAAACAGGAAGGGACGGTTGGCTTCCCAACCACCGGCTTCGATCAGCGCGTCGCGCCTGAACAAGGCCGTTGGCGGCTCGCCGAAAATGTTCGTGCCGGCGAGAACGGTGCGCCGGATAGCGTCAACGCCGCTGACTTCACCGCGCAGTCCGGCCAGCCCGCGGTTGCGCAGGACCATCCTTCCCGATGCGTCGATGACATCTCTGGAACTTACGGCCAGCACCGCTGACGGGTACGCTCTCAGTTCCTTCACCAGCACCGCGAGGTTGTCGGGATAGAGCACGTCATCGGCACAGACCGCCTTGATGAATTCGCCAGTGGCGAGGTCTGTGACGTGCTTGAAGTTCACGGGTGCCGGACCGGGGGCGTCCAGGCGGGTCAGGCGAACCCGTGGGTCGGCGGCGTACCGCTGCAGTGCCTCCCAGGTGCCGTCGGTGGAATACCGCTCCGAAACCAGCAGCTCGAAGTCACTGAACGTCTGCGCCAGAATCGACTGCATCGTCTCATGGATGAACGCGACGCCGTTATACACCGGCACGACGACCGATACCAACGGCGTCACGACACTGCCTCCTACTGCTCGGCCAGGCGGAGTTCGGCGGGATTGCGCTACGAAAAGCGAACCAGCTGTACCGCGGACTGCGTGACGATGAGCTGCGACAACCGAGTGAACTCCAGCAGCTCAGTAATCTAGTTCCTAAGTTATGTTGGCGCTCGGCTTTTCAGATATTGGCCAGCGGCCCGGGTAGTGGACCGATATGTTACGTAAGGTCTACGCCAAAACGCCGCTTGCTGAAACGAGAGAGCAAGTCATGATCGCCTCAACGCTGTACCCGCCGACGAGTGGTATTCGACGATGATCCTGGCTGACGGCGCGGACCGTGGACCGGATGCGACGATCGACGCGCCGATGCGGGGTGGGCCGACGCCCCCTTTTGTCGTCATGGCGAGTGAGTATCGGCCAGGCGCAGGTCGCGCGGGCGCCGCTTGCGGCGTCACTCCCGACGCGCTGATTTTTCGCCCCCACCGCACGCCTACGGAAGCCTCGCCAAGGTGACGGTTGCGGCGGCGGTGAAAGCCCGGGTGGGGCGGCCTGTGCTGCTCAATCTGCGCCCGCTGCGGGACCGCCGCGCCGACGAGGCGGGCCGCTGCGTGGTGTGCGGCGCCGATACCACCTTCGCCTTCAATTCCTGGACCACCCCTGACGAGTTGCACGCTTTTTGGGCCGACGCCAATGTGTCCCGGGCCTACACGCGGCGCGAGAGCATGTTCTGCCGGTACTGCTGCAGCAATTTGAGAGTGAGGCGGATCGCCGAGGTTCTCGTCGATGTCTACGGCCCTCCCGGGTGCAGGTCGTTCGCTGAACTGATCGAGGACCCCGCGTTCCGCGAGCTCGATGTTGCCGAAGTAAACACGATCGGCTCGCTTGGATCGCTGCACGCGCTGCTGCGGCGACTCCCGCGACTTGCCTTCTCCGATTACCGGGGGCCGGAGCGCCTGGGCGAGATTGTCGACGGCAACCGTAACGAAGACATCTGCCGCCTCACCTACCCCGATGCCGCCTTCGACCTCATCCTGTCGTCCGACACGCTCGAGCATGTACACGACTTTCGGATCGCGCTGGCTGAGACCCGGCGCGTGCTGCGGCCTGGAGGCCGCCATGTTTTCACGGTGCCGGTCCTCTGGACGCGCGCGACGACGGAAACACGGGCCAAGATAGGCGACGACGGCGAGATCGTGCACCTGATGCCGGCCCTGTACCATGGCAGAGGCAGCGGGGCCTACCGGTTCATTCCGGTGGGAGTCGATATGCTGACGTTCACCGAATTCGGCCGCGACATCGTCGATTACGTGCGCGAGGCGGGCTTCGAACCTGAGGTCTATGCAGGCCCCGACGACGGTATAGGCGCAGAGATCGTATTCGCAGGACGCGTCCGCGAGTGACCGCTTTTTTGTCTCCCGTCGAGATGATGAGCTTTCCAGGAGCAGGTCGGATGGAAGGGCGGCCGGCGGAGTCAGCTCGGCCTTCGCGATCCCGTGGCGTTGACGACCGGCTGGGAGCGAAGCGGGCGCGCCGACGTGTTCCCGGGGACAGCTCGCCGCGTTCGAAGGCATCAAAATGACTGAATTCGACCTGGTGCCCGAATCGGCGCCGCCGGGGCCGCTGATCCGGCTCATCCGCGACCAGCGCGTGGCATTCCTGGTGGTCGGGGGCATCAACACCGTCGTCGGGTTCGGGATCTTCGTCGCGTGCTCCGAGACCGTGGGGCATTTGGCCGACCGCCGGTTCGGCACGCTGGCCGGGTCGCTGGTGACGGTCACCCTCGCACACGTGCTGAGCGTGCTGTTCGCCTTCGTGATGCACCGCCGGTTAGTGTTCCGCGTTCGGGGGCACGTGCTGCGT
This sequence comes from Mycobacterium sp. 852002-51057_SCH5723018, assembly GCF_001667035.1. Taxonomy (GTDB): domain Bacteria; phylum Actinomycetota; class Actinomycetes; order Mycobacteriales; family Mycobacteriaceae; genus Mycobacterium. The sequence continues at coordinate 51,929 of NZ_LZIR01000070.1, read as the reverse complement.
GACCTCGTGCGCTTCGAGAGTGTCTACCTCACCACGTTTGGCATCAACGCGATCGGCTTGGCAGCGCTGGTCGAGCTGGGCGTGCACCGCATCCCAGCGCAAGCAATCGTCTTTCTGCCCACCTTGTTGCTGAACTACCTCGGTCACCGGTACTTCTCTTTTCGGCGAAGTGCCGCCGACCGTCACACCGCCGCAACTCAGGACGAGACGTCGCGCACCTAGACCGTTCAGCCGTTACAGCCAGCCGGTGACGGAGACTTTATGCAACTGGGTACGGACCGCTGAAAGTCGGCTTCCGCCAGGAAGATTCGCACTGCCAACGGCATCAGGCCGGCCCGATAAAGCGGCTGACGAATGGACCGCATTTCGAAGCAGTCGAGGGAAGCACGGCCTCAGCGTGGTAGAAGTCCTCGGAACCTCGCCTGCGGCCTGGAGCGGCTAAACAAGTCAGGTGTAATCGGTCGCTTGCCCAAACCGCGTGAATACCACGTTGATTAGGAAGGCGTTGGGTAAACTGCCGGGCGGCGGAGTTGGGGGGCGCCTTGCTCCCACTACTGTTCGCGAGAACCGGGGAGAATGCAGTGAGGCAACCCCTCGACGTGCTACGGGACAGAATCTCGGCTGTCCGGGAGCGGCTGTCGGCGCTGACCGGCCAATCCGAGCGCACCATCTTGCTCGGCGTCGTCTTGCTGGCGTCGGCTTTGTCGGCTGCGACGTGCTTTGTCCTCACCCAGTACTACTCGATCGACGTGCTTTCCTCTCTTGTTTTTGTGCCAGATGACTGCACCTTTGATTGGACTACGAACTTCGGCCGCCACTGCTTCGGCGACGCTGTCTTGACGATGGACTTCGGGCGGCGGCCCAATCCTTGGGAGCCTTACCCGGCCCCGCCGCTGTCATCGCATCTGCCGCGCCTGAACGGCTACATTCCGGCCACCATTGCGAGTAACTATCCCGCGGCCGGCATGCTGCCGCACATGACCTTTTGGCTGGTCGGGCAATGGCTGCACGCGCCGCGGCTGGGGTTGTTCGCCTACCTGCTCGTTTTGGCGATTGCGGTGATGAGTCCCGCGCTCTGGGCGGCTCGGGGAGCACGTGGCCTCGAGCGGGTCGTAGTCTTCGTGGCATGCGGCATCGCCGCCATCCCGGCGTGGATGGCGGTCGATCGAGGCAACTCGGTGGGGTTCGTGGTACCGATCGCGTTGGTTTTCCTGGTAGCGCTATGCCGACGACGGTGGGGTCTTGTCACCGTCATGGTGGTGCTTGCCGCGATGGTGAAACCGCAATTCGCGCTTGTCGGTTTGGCATTATTCGCGGCCCGACAGTGGCGGTGGGGGGGCGTCGCGGTGGCCGGGGTTGTGACGTCGAATGCCGCGGCGTATCTCCTGTGGCCACGCGACTTTCCGGACACGATCATGCAGTCGGTCCGCCACGCCATCAGCTACGGCGGAGTTTCCCAGGCGGCTACCACGCTGAACGTGTCCTTCGGAAAGGGGCTCCTCATGGTCCCCGACGGCATCAAAGCCAGCGCAAATGGCGGCACGGTACCGGACGGCTATCTCGCCGGTCCGCGATCACTAATCGGGTACGCAATCCTCGTGCTCGTCGTCGTCTCCGTCCTCGCGCTTGGGCGGCGCATCCCGCCTGTCATGGTGGGCATAGTGCTGCTGGCCACGGCCGCCCTCTTTCCAGCTGTGGCGTTGCCGTACTACTTGGTCTTCGCATTACCGGTCGCCGCGTTGGTGGCCCGCGACCCTGCCGGGCCGCCGGGAACCGGCATCTTCGAAAGGCTCGCGGCTGCCGGTGAGCGTCGCCGCGTCGTCGGTGTTTGGGTGAGTGTTGCCGCGGCACTGAGCATCGTCCACATTGCGTTACCCAGCCCATCGGTTCCGGCGGAGATAGCCGGGCCGCTGCAGAACGGGGTCAGCGCGATCGTTCAGACCAGGGCGCTGGTCCTTACGACGGCCTCGGTTGCGCCGCTCCTCTGGTTGATCGCATGCGGCGCGGTCATCATCTCCTACGCCCGGCGGCCGGCCCCCTCAAGTCTCGACGATCAGGAGCCGGCTCACGAGGCCCCGTCGAACACTGCTGTCAGCGCCTCACACGCATCCGAGGAATTGACCGGGCTCTGATCAAACAACCGCCCGCGTAATGCGCGGACCCCCGTGCACAAGGCGGATCTACCGGTAGACGCTGGTGGGCACCTCTCGGCGACCTTTTGCGCGATGAATCACCGCAATCGAGTCGTAGAATTCGACCTTCTCCACCAGCGTTGTCGCCAGCGGCACCCGGAACTCGGTCAATCGATGCGAATCACCCACTCGGAAATCGAGTTCCCGGCTGCCGGGCGTTTGGTACTGGGCATGCATGGCATCGATCAGCCACTTCGTGAGGTCAGCGAACGACATGGGAGTGTCGCGGTACGGCCGCCAGTAGTTCGAGTGCAGATCCTCGACCATGTAGACGCCACCAGGGGCCAATCCATTAGGGAAGAGGAACCGAAACGTCTGTGCGATATGGGAATTCATGTGACTGCCGTCGTCCAGAATCACATCGAACGGGCCCAGCTCATTGACCACGCCCTGTAGGAAGGAGATGTCCGTTTGGCTTCCAATGCGAACATGCGTCCGCCCAGAGGCATCGTCGAACTGCCGAGTGGCCGGGTCGATGTCGACGCCAACGATTGTCGACTCCGGATGGAGATAACGCCGCCACATCTGCAGCGAGCCGCCGCGCGCCACACCGATTTCGAGCATCCTTATGGGACGTGAGCGGAATGGGGCCAGCGCCGACTCATAGGCGGGCAGGTAGTGGAGCATCTTATGGATGTTTGGTATCTCCGAAAAAATCGAGGCCAGCTCGCCCTCTGGGGCGGGCATGTCGGAGGCGGTCCACGTTACTTCCCTGCCGAGGTCCGGACCGAGCGCCTTGAGCATGCGGCGACGGCCCCGATACTGGGAGTGGTACGTCAGGAAAGGCGGGCGCGCCGTAGGCACCAGGCCGACGGCAAACAAGCCCTCGCGAATACGCTTGCTCAAATGAGATGGCACACGAAAACCTTTGTAGCGGTTGAAGTCTCAGCGGGTGAGTCTTGGGTCAATGTAAAAGTAGCAAACATGGACGCCCCCCGTGACGGGGCCACGCGTCATGTTAGACGGTTCGAGTCCGGCGCACCGCCATATGTGCCAGCAAGTCGGCAGCGACACGGTAGTCGGACGCGCGAATTTGCCGACGCGAGCTGCACGAATAGCCTTCGCGATCGGTCTCTGCTAACTTTCTGAACACACTCGGATGCTATGAGCTCACCTTGAAACTCCGAACCATGATGCGCTTGCAATACGAGCGCAACTCCCGTCAGCTGGCCGCGACGCCCTCCTACCTGGCTGCCGCACGCTACCGGCTCCGCGGCAACGCATTGCGCTTCATTCGCGAAACGCATCAGGAGTTGCCGTCCCAGCCACCGCCCGACCGCCGCACGCTGGTCTTGTTCGCGCACTACGATCTGCAGGGCATCGTCGACCCCTATGTCGTCTACTACCTGGAGGCGCTGTACGGCTTGGACGCGACCATCGTTTTCGTGTCCGGCTCGCCCACGCTCAGCCCGGAGTCGGTCGCGCCCATCAAAGCGTTGTGCGCGGGTATTTTCACGCGCCGCACCCTGTCCCTGGATTTCGGCTCGTGGCATCTGGCGTGGTGCATCCTGCGGGAGCGTGGCTGGTCGCTCGAGCAGTTCGACCGGTTGGTCATCGCCAACGACAGCGTGTTCGGTCCGCTGTATCCCATCGAAGAAATGTGGGGCTCCTTCCGTGATGCCGACATGTACGGCGCCATCGAAAGCGCCGAGCAGTCCCGGCATCTGCAGTCGTTCTTCCTGGCGTGGGACCTCAATTCGCGCACCCGCGCGTTCCTCGACGAGTTCTGGGATGGCTTTCAGTACATCGTGGACAAGGACATCCTCATCCAGCAGTACGAGATCGGCCTGTCCGAGCGCGCTCGCGAAGCGGGGCTGAGTGTGAAACCGTTCATCCCGGTCGACGCCATCGAAGCGGCTTACCGGCTCGCGCCGGCGCACGAATGGACCGACATCTTGTCCGGGGAGCCCACCAACAACACGCTGTACTTCTGGGACGGCCTCATCGAATACCTCCGATTCCCCTTCCTCAAGGCGATCCTGCCGCGACACAACCGGCCGTGGCACGACTCCATGGCGCACTTGCGCGACTTCATCGAACGCCACACGAACTACCCGTACGAATTGATCCAATCGAACCTCGACAGGCTGGGCTGCGGGCCGTCCTCCTGGGTCAGGCCGCCGGCGATCCAGTCCTGACGACTGCTCTCCGAGAAGCCTTGCGCGCCAGGAATTTACGCAGACGAGGCCGGCTAGGCGGGAATCTCGGCGGCCACGTCGAATTCGGCGAACGTGCGTAACATGTCTTCGCGCAGCGCATCCCGGGAGTTCGTCCTGCCACAGAGGTATGCGTTGACGGTAATGAAGATCTTCTGGTGGACCCGTCCCGAAACCGCAAAGAGCTGGCCGCCTATGCGTTCCAGGGAGCGCCTGCTGATCCCCGGTTCGACCAATCGTCCCGACGCGAAGTCCGCCTCGGTGCCATCCGGGCGGTTCACCGCCGGGGGCATGTCTCCGACGTTGGAGCAACCGATGGGAAGGCGGGCGGCCCCCAGCCCCATCCCCGTCGCCCGGCGCGCGATCCATTTGGGCGTCAAGGACGTCAGCGGCAGCGGTCCCAGCAGCTCCTCGGTGATCTCGGACAGGTCGGCGAATGCCTGCTTGAACTCGAGCCGAAGTTCCCCGAGGTCGGTGCACAAGTGCGTCGGCTCGACCGAAACGACCGGAAACACCACGGCGTTGCCGCGCGTGTCGTCTTCGGTGCGGTCGCTGATCGGAAACGAAAGTGTGACCGTGCCGTCGTCGCAGACACGCCCCATTCTCACGCCGAGCCTGGCCGCCCACCCGGCTAGCAGCGTAAAGCTGTTACCACCAATGCCTTTCGCGCGTGCGTCCCACTCCGCGAGATCGACATACGCAGTGACAGAAGGCACCACCACCGGCTGATCGTCTCCGACCGTCCGTGCCGGCGGCGGGGCCGATGCGATCGACGCGGCGACGTCCTTGCGCCTGCGCCGGGTGATGCGGACCGTCGCCGCCACCGCCCGCGCCAGTTCGGGCACCGAAGCGATGGTTTGCCGGGCGTCCTCCCGCAGGGCCCGCCCGCGGGTGCGCGAACCGGGATGCGGATAGCCCAGGTAGCGCGTCCTGCCGTTGGCCGCGTCGGCGATTGCCTGCAGAATCCCGAGCCCGTCCACCAGCGTATGGGAAGTCACCAGGCTGATCGCGGTCCCGCCGTCGTCGAGCGGAAGTACGCCCAGGTGAAAGCTGGGTCCGTATTCGGGATCGAGCGGCAGGAGCGTGCGCTCATTGAGCCACCCGCTCAGTTCCGCTCGTGGACGCGGTGTTTCAGCGATCTCGATGTCTGCGGGGCCGCGGGAAATGACCCAGCGATCACGCGCGAAGGGCAACGGGGACCGCTCGACCCGTCGTCCCAGCAAACCGTAACCAAGGTTACGGTGGAAACGGCGCAATCCCTCGATATCTGCCGGCCGATCGTATATCCAGCTGAATTGGACCAGCGCCCCGTAGCCAAGCGCCCGCAGACCCAGGAAAGACGCCTGGTCCATGTGTGCGAGTCGATTGTCCACCGCGTCTAAGGTAGTTTATGCGCCGGGCCGGTGGGCAGCGATTTTCGGTTGTCCGGCTACCAGGCACCCACGGTGCGGTGGGCCACCGGGCGCGGCGGCGGTTGGTGCGGTTGTAACCTTGCCGTTCCTGGCCAGAAACACTCTTGACGAAGGTAATCTCTTGTCCGTGGTTCAGACTTCGATTCCGGGCGTGCTGCGCGAGCGCGCCAGCCTGCAGCCCAATGACACGGCGTTCACATACGTTGACTATGACCACGATTGGGACGGCGTCGCGCAGACCCTGACCTGGTCGCAGCTGTATCGGCGAGTGGTGAACCTCGGTGAGCAGCTCAGGGCCCGCGGGTCGACCGGTGACCGGGCACTCATACTGGCGCCACAGGGGCTGGACTACGTCCTCAGCTTCCTGGGCGCGCTGCAGGCCGGGCTTGTCGCGGTTCCGCTTTCGGTTCCCTTCGGCGGCGCCCACGACGAACGCACCATCGCCGTGCTGGCCGACACATCGCCGTCGGTCATCCTCACGACGTCATCGGTCATCGAGAATGTCCGCGCGTCGGTGCAGTCGCAGCAGGGGCAATCGGAACCCTCGATTGTCGAAGTCGATTCGCTGGACCTCGAATCGCGGCAGCGCCCCACGGGCCCGAGGCCCCGCGCCGCCGCCGGTGACGGGTCGGACTTCATCTATCTGCAGTACACGTCGGGGTCCACCCGGACGCCGGCCGGCGTCATGGTCTCGAACAAGAACGTCTTCGCCAATTTCGAACAGATCATGGGCGACTTCTTCGCGCCCGAGGGTGGGGTAGTCCCTCCCGGGACCACCGTGGTGTCGTGGCTGCCGCTCTACCATGACATGGGCCTGCTGTTGGGCATCCTGATGCCGATTCTGGCGGGCGTACCGACGCTGCTGAGCAGCCCGGTGGGGTTCTTGCAGCGACCGGCCCGCTGGCTGCAATTGCTGGCCCGCAACGGCCGCACGATTACGGCGGGACCGAACTTCGCGTACGAGCTCGCGGTGCGCAAGACGTCCGACGACGACCTGGCCGGGCTCGATCTGGGTGGCGTGCACACGATCCTCAACGGTAGTGAACGAGTGCAACCGGCGACCCTCAAGCGCTTCGCCGACCGGTTCGCCCGCTTCAATTTCGACCCCCGGGCGCTGCGGCCGTCGTATGGCATGGCAGAGGCGACGGTGTACATCGCGAGCCGTCAGGTGGGTGAACCACCCAAGATTGGTCAGTTCGACTCGGAGAAATTGCCCGCCGGCCAGGCCATCCCGCGCCTGGATGGAAGCGGCACACCGCTGGTCAGTTACGGAAGCCAGCAGTCGACGCTGACGCGCATCGTCGATCCGGACACGGCCAGCGAGTGTCCTGATGGGACGGTCGGGGAGATCTGGATACGCGGCGAAAACATTGCCTTGGGCTATTGGCAGAAACCCGAGGAGACCCAACGCGTCTTCGGCGGAATGATCGTCAACCCTTCCGAGGGCACGCCCGAGGGGCCGTGGCTTCGAACCGGTGACTCGGGCTTTGTCTCGGACGGCGAGTTGTACATCATCGGCCGCATCAAGGACCTGTTGATTGTCTACGGGCGCAACCATTCTCCCGACGACATCGAGGCCACCATCCAGGAGATCACCGCGGGCCGCTGCGCGGCGATAGCGGTTCCGGACAAGGGCGTGGAAAAACTGGTCGCCATCATCGAGCTGAAGAAGCGCGGCGAGTCCGACGAGGAGGCGGCCGACAGGATACGCGGCGTCAAACGCGAAGTCACGTCGGCGATTTCGAAGTCTCACGGCCTGAGCGTGGCGGATCTGGTTCTGGTATCGCCCGGTTCGATCCCGATCACGACGAGTGGCAAGATCAGGCGGTCACAGTGTGTTGAGCTGTACCGGCAGGACGAATTCGTCCGGTTGGACGCCTGAATTCCTTCTTTTTAGGACCGGTTCTTACGCGCCGGGCCCGAACAACGGAAGCGGTTGGCTGGCGTCGACGTCGGCGGGTTCTTCGCCGATCTTCTCCCCGTCGGCGTGATGCCCGTTGCCATTCGCTTTCCCGTTGCCATTGCCATTGCCGTTTCGGTTGCCTTTGCCGTTGCTGCCCAGGCTGATTGGCCGGCGCGACTCGATGTCCTGCCCGAACAACGGTAGGGAGTGCGCGGGATGGCGCTCCTGCTTGGGCTTGGCGCTGCCCACGCTGGCCTTCGCCGAATCCAACCCCGACTGTTGCAGATCGTTGGCCAGGTGCTCCGGCAGGCCGCTGAGGTCGAACAACGGAAGCGCGTGCGAGGGAACACGTTCGATCGACCGCTTGCCATTCGTCGCCGCCGGGGTCGCGGGCCTCGCCTTGCGCTTGGCGCCGGCCGGCCGGGGCCGCTTCTTGGTCCGCGGCTTGTGGCTGGGGGGGACGAGTTTGAGTCGGACCAGCAGATCGTCGGAAAGCCACGGCCGTTCCGGTTGTCCGACCGCCTCGCGGGCGACCGGCGCACCGGGGGCCGCCCAAGTCTCGCGGCTGGGTATCACCTTCATCCGGACCAACTGATCGGTCAACTGGTCCAGCTGCTGCTGCTTCTTCTGGTGCGCCGCGACAACCTGCGCGGCGCTCTTGCCCAGATGCGAAGGCCACCAGTTCTTCTGGCCGATCAGCGCGGCCATGGCCGGCACCGTGATCGTGCGGACCAGGAAGGTGTCGATCAAGATTCCCATGCCGAGGATGAAGCCGGCCTCGGCCATGGTGTAGATGCTGGCGGTCATCAATCCGAACATCGAGGCGGCGAAGATCAGACCGGCCGAGGTGATCACGCCACCGGTCGAACCCACGGTGCGAATCACGCCGACACGCACGCCGTGCGGCGACTCGTCGCGGATGCGGGAGATGAGCAGCATGTTGTAGTCCGCGCCGACCGCGACAAGCAGGATGAAGGACAGCCCGGGCAGGCTCCAATGCAGGTTCTGCCCAAGGATCATCTGGAACACCAACACGCCGAGACCCATGGCGGACAAGTACGAAAGCAGCACCGAACCAATGAGATACAGCGGCGCGACGACCGCCCGCAGCAAGCCGACCAGAATCAGGAATACGATGAGGATGGTCGCGAAGACGATGAACGCGATGTCGTCGTTGTAGTAGGTGCGCGTGTCGTCAAGCCCGCTGGGAAGACCCGCCACCCGCACCTTGGCGTCCGACAGCTCGGTGTTCGGCTGCGCCGATTGCGCCGCCCTGATGATCTTCGGGATCTGATCCATGGCGTCGGTGGTGAACGGACTGAGGGAGCTTTGGATCAAATACCGCGCTGCGTGCCCATCGGGAGAGAGGAAGATGGCCGCGCCCTGCTTGAACTCGTCGCGCGTCATGATCTGCGGTGGGATGTTGAAGCCGGCCATCGAGGGCTTGGCGTCGGTGTCGTGCTTCATGCTCAGCAGGAACTGCGACGCCTCGCCGAGCCCGCTGCCGATCTTTCGGGTCTGATCGACCAGTTCTTTGACGCCACCGGCGATGGCTCGGCTGCCGTCGGCGAGGGCATTGGCGCCCTGCTGCGCCTGGCTCATCGTGTTTTGCAGGTTCTTGATCGTCGTCAGGGCGTTGGACGCCTGGGTCAGCGTCTGCTGGACCTTGTCGAGTGTCTGGCCGATGGTCTGCGTCTTCTGCGCCGCTTGCAGGTTGCGGGCCATCGCCTTGATCGAGGTGAGGGTGCCGTCGTTGTTGGCCTGAACCATCGCCGCCAACCCGGAGCGCGAGCTCACACAGCCCGGGTCGGCATTGCAGTCCGGACTGTTGTTGAGCGCCACCAACATCGGTGTGGCCCATGCGGCGATGGTTTCCGTATTCACCGTGGACGCGTTGAGATTGTCGCCGAGCGATTTCATCTGACCGGTGAGCGAGGCACCCTGGTCGAGGGCGGCGATGGTCTTGTCGCCGCCCGCCAGCTGCTCCATCGTCATCAGCGCCGAGGCCACGGGGGCGAGGCTGCTCACCGCCCCGGTGACCTGATCCCGAAGCTGGGCCAGGGCGTCGGCCAACTGATTGGAGCCGTTGACCAGCCTGTCCAGATCGTTCCCATGCTCATTGATCGCGCGGGATCCGTCGTCGAGTTTGGTGCCAACTTCGCCGGCTTGGAATGAGATCTTGGTCTGCTCCAGCGGTTCTCCGTTGGGCCGGGTCAACCCCCGCACCATCGAGATGTCCGGCAGCTGGCTCACCCGGCTGGCCATCTGCTCGAGGTCGGCGAGGGCGGTCGGCGTGCGCAAGTCGTGGGAGGGTGACTGGATGAAGAGCACCATGGGTGTGAGCGCGTTCATCGGGAAGTGGCGATTCATCGCGTCGTATCCCTTGGAGCTGTCCACGGACGCGGGCATGGTCTTCAGATCGTCGTAGTTGAAGCGCATCACGGTCGTGCAGCCGGCCAGCGCGATCAGCACCACCAGGCTTCCGATCAGATGGATGCGCGGCCGGCGCACGACGCGCGTTCCCATGATCCGCCACGTACGAGTGGTCAGGTCGCGTCGGGGCTTGATCCAGCCGCGTCGTCCGGCGAGCACCAGCAGGGCGGGCAGCAGGGTGATCGCACACAGGAATGAGACGATGACCGAGATCGAAATCGCCGGCCCGACAGCCGAAAACACTTCCAGTTTGGTGAAGACCATCGCCAGGAAGGCGACCGCGACGGTGGCCGCAGATGCCGCGATCACCTTGCCGATCGACATCAGTGCCATCCTGACCGCTTGGTCAGAATCCTCGCCGCGCCGCACATAGTCGTGATAGCGGCTGATCAGGAAGACGGCGTAGTCCGTTCCCGCTCCGACCATCACCGCCGTCATCAGGACGAGGCACTGCAGGTTCACCGGCAGGTCGAACACGTTGCTCAGCCCGGACAAGACGCCCTGCGACGTCCCGATGGACGCACCGATGTTGAGCAGCGGCACCAACATGGTGACCAGGTTGCGATAGATGACGAACAGGATGAGGAGTACGGCCAGCACGGTGCCGATCTCAATGAAGTGCGCGTCTTCCATCGCCATTTCGGTGGCGTCGGCGAGGGTGGCCTCCGGTCCGCTGGCGTAGGCGGTCAGTGAAGTTCCCGCGGTGACCTTTTTGGCGATGTCTTTGACGTGGTGGTAGCTAGCGATCGTCGACGGCGCCGTGGCCGCGCCGGGGAAAGAAACCGGCAGGATGAAGGCCTTGCCGTCCTTGCTCGCCAGGACTTCCCGCATCTGCGGGTTGGCGAGGAAGTCCTGCACCGTCAGCTTGTCCTGGGTGTCTTTGTGCAGCTCGTCCACCAGCTTGCGGTAGACGTCCTCGTCGGCCGGCGTGATCCCCTTCTCGTCGGTCAGCAGGATCATCAGAAGGGAACCGCCACCGCCCAGCGGGTTTGCGCCACCCGCTTCGGTGTCTCCGGGCTTCTTGCCTTGTGTGGGGCCTTTCGAGGCCGGGGAATCCGCAGCCAGTGGAGCGAACGCCTTCGCCATTTCCTGGTTGGTGACGATCGTCGGGGCGTTGTCGGGCAGCGGCTTCTGCTCGCGCTTTCCGGCCTCCACCATCAGCGGGGGAAACACCAGCGCCAGCGTGGCCGCGACCGCTATCCAGCAGGCGATGACAAGCAGCGGCCACCGCACCACGACATCGCCGATGCGGTCGAACATTCCCCCAGGCTTGGCTGCCTCGCCCGTGCCAATGCGGCTCGACACGCAAACAACCCTACAATCAAGCCCCCGCGCGCGCCGGATAATCAAGATCTACACAGCCGCCGTGATATTGCCGTGATCTTGACGGTGAACCCGCTGGTCAGGGGGGCGATCGCTGGGCCGGAGCGGGTGGGCTGTGAGCTATTCGACGGTGGCGGGCGACGAAAGGTGTAAGACTCTGCGGGTGGCCACGAGATTCCGCCTGCAGTCCAATCCGTTGATCGGGAAAATCGCTACCAAGTACCTTCTGCCCCTCGGAACCCGCCAAGTCGGCGACGACGTGGTGTTCTTCAATTTCGGCTACGAAGAAGATCCGCCAATGGCGCTGCCGCTCAACGCATCCGACGAGCGCAACCGCTACTGCATCCAGCTCTACCACGTCACCGCTGCCCAAGTGGACCTCACCGGCAAGAAGGTGCTCGAGGTCAGTTGCGGAGCCGGCGGGGGAGCTTCCTACATCATGCGCAACCTGGGCCCCGCCTCCTACACGGGCCTGGACCTGAACCCGGCCAGCATCGAGCTGTGCCGTAAGACCCACCACCTGGCCGGTCTGGAATTCGTGCAGGGCGACGCGCAGAACCTGCCGTTTCCCGACGAATCCTTCGACGCGGTGATCAACGTCGAGGCCTCGCACCAGTACCCCGACTTCGCACGTTTCCTCACCGAAGTGGCCCGCGTGCTGCGCCCGGGCGGCCATTTCCTCTACACCGACAACCGCCGGCCCCAGGCGGTCTGGGGCTGGGACAAGCTGCTCTCCGAAGCCCCGCTGCGACAGCTTTCGCAGCGAGACATCCTCGAAGAGGCCAAGCGCGGCCTGGAGGCGAATACGCAGCGGTCACACGAGGTGCTCAGCCGCCGCGTGCCGCCGATTCTGGCGCGCGCGATCCGCTATGGCGTCGGTGTGATGGACCGGGATCTGGAACGGGACGGCGGCATCGCCTACCGGCTGTACTGCTTCGTCAAGGACTGACGGGGCGTGGTGACTCGAGCTTGTCGGCCAGCTGCCGGGCTCTGGCGAACTCGGTAACGCGCGCGTCGGCCAACAGCTTGACCCGCGAGCGCCGCTCCGGCCCGAGCAGCGCGGCCCCCAAGCACATCGCCGTCCACTTGAGCACCCACCACACCCGGGCCGTGACCCGAACCACGGTGGGTGACGCCGGGTCGACGATGAGCCAGGTGAGGATGCGAAGGTGGTCGAGCCAGTTCCGCCGCGCCTTCAAGATGCTCAGCGATGTGGTGCCCACCGAGTGCGATCGAACCGAAAGTTTCTGCGGCACAAAGCAAACCTCGCAGCGCAGCATCAGGCGTAGCCAGAAGTCCAGGTCGACCAACTGGTAGATGTCGTCGCGCAGGCCGCCCACGTCCTGGGCGAGCTGCCGACGGAACATCACGCAGGTTGGTTCACCGATCCAGTTGGCTCCGCCGGCCTGCAGCATCATCTGCGCGACCAGCGTCGGCCCGTGGTTGTATCTCCGCAGCCACGGAAACCAGATGTGGGCCGGTCCCAACCTCCGGTGCAGCGGGACGTTCTTGTCGTTGATCACGCGGCGCGGCGCGAACACCATCCCCACCGCCGGATCGTCGAAGTGGGGGACAAGCGTGCGTAGCGCTCCCGGCATCAGCCAGTCGTCGCCGTGGACGAACTGGATGTAGCGGCCGCGCGCCAATTCGATGCACTTGTTGTGATTGCCGTTGAGACCGAGATTGGGCTGGTTGCGAATCAGCCGGTCTCCGGGTCGCAGCATGGAGGCGGCGATTGCGGCGCAGTCGTCGGACGAATTGTCGTCGACGACGACGAGTTCGAAGTCGGCTCCATCCTGCTCCAGGACGCTGCGCAGACAACGCTCGATCGTCTTGCTGTTGTTGTACATGGGCACGCACACCGAGATCGGCGGGCTGGCCGGCAAGTCATGGACCTCGTTGGCGTTCACCTAGTTACCTTGGGCGATCAGAGACTGCTTATGCCCTGGACCAGGGACGCAATGCCCATCACCGCCAGCATGGTCTCGACGATCTGCCGACGATGAGCAGTGATCCAGCCGTTCATTGCCATCATCACCGATTGCGTTCTTTGCGGCGCCGCCAGGTAGCTGACCAATGGAATCTCGATGAAGACAAGGACTAGGAGGATAAAGACGATGAAGGCGACGAACTGTGTGCCGGCAGCGGCCCGCGAACCCATGATGACGGTCAGCGCCATTGGGCCTTCGATGGGCGGAAAGGTGGACATGAGACCGACCACGAACGCGGGCCAAGCGAAGCCGGATTCCAGCATTTCGTGGATGCGGGTCGCCATAAGCGAGAACAGAGTCCGTTTGGGTTCCTCCGGCAGGGCATCCGATGAACCGCCGCCCCCTACCGATACGGGCACCGGCGCCGCCACTTGAGCACGATCGCGAACCAGCATGACCGCCAAGGCAACCAGCGCGAGCACCCCAAGAGTGATGCGAAGGTGTTCGCCGGTGAGGATTATCACCGCGGACCTCACGTCGTTGATCGTTGCCGCGGCGGCTTCAATGGCGACCAGTGCAACGTCGTGCAGCAATATGAGCACGGCAATCCCGACCGTGACACCTGCGATCATGCCGCCCACCCAGAAGGCGAGCAAACTGACGATGGCCTGCCGACGTGACATCAGGACAGCCGCGATGCCGATCCGTACGGGATCGATCAACATCGCAAAACCCAGACAAAAAACGTAAGTCCACATCAGTCTGGGACGTTACTAGGTTGGGCCGTATCTCGCGGCGTAACGGGCGAATTCGCTGACTTCATGACTAACTGGTGGGGCACCCAAACGTCGTTGACCATCTCAAACACCCACCCGGACGGTCTGCTCCAAGAGATCGGCGGCGGTGGCAACGCCGACGGCCGGTTTCGTCAGCCGCGGGGCGATCTCGCGGGCGCGGGCCACGTAGTCCGGCGCCAGGATCTTGCGCAGCCGGGCCACCAGGGACTTTCGGGTGATGTTCGAAAGGCGCTTGGCGGAACCGACTTTCAGCCGTTTCACCTGGGTCGCCCAGATGAACTGGTCGGCCACGTCCCACAGGATCAAGGTGGGCAGTCCGGCCCGCAGGCCCGCCGCGGTGGTGCCCGCGCCGCCATGGTGCACCGCCGCGCGGCACATGGGCAGGATCGTCGAGTAATTGAGCTGGCCGACGAGCTTCACGTGGTCGGCGTGCGGAATGGACTCGTCGCCCGAATAGATCAGCGCCCGTTCACCCAGTTCGGCGCAGGCGTCGGCGATCATGGCCACCGTCTCGGCTGGGGATTGGACCGGGGTGCTGCCAAAACCGAAGTAAATCGGCGGTTTTCCCGCGGCGATCCAGGACGCGACCTCGTCGTCGGTGTGCGCCGCCAGCTCCAGCGACAGCGCGCCGACGAAGGGGCGCCGGTCATTCCACTCCGCCGCGAGCCCGGGAAACACCGCTTGGTCGTAGGCCTGGATTTCCAGGGTTCCGCCGTCGGCCATCCGTTGCCAAGCGGAAACCGCCGCCCGCGGCAGCCCCAGTTCGCGGCGCTGCGCGTCCTCGTCGGCCTTGGTGATGCGTGAATACAGCCACCAGCCCGCCTTCAGCGTGGTGCGCACGGCGGGCGCCGGCGACGGCAGGAACGGAACGCCGATCTGGCCGTTGACCCGCACCGGGAAGTGATGCAGCCCCGCCACCGGAATGTCGTGGTACTCCGCCACATTGGCGACGACCCCGTGGTAGGTCTGGCCCGTCATCAGCAGATCGGCGCCGTCGGCCAGCGAGGTCAGCGTCCGGCTCATCCCCGCCCAGCCCTCGACGAAAAGCTCCCGGAGGGAACGCATGAAGCCGGCCGGGTTTTGGACCTTGAAGGCGTTGTGCGTGAAATCCGCGACGGCGACGATCTGCTCCCGGGTGTCGGGCCCGTAGGCGACGGCGGAAACCCCGGCCGACTCAACGAAGTCAACCAGGTTGGGCGGCACCGCCATTCGGACCTCGTGTCCCCGGCGGCGCAATTCCGCACCGACTGTCGCGCAGGGCTCGACATCGCCGCGAGTCCCATGGGCGGCCAGAACAAACTTCATCCGCGCAACTTTCAGTTGCCAGACGGGTGGGCCAAGTCTTCGACGCCTACCTGGCTACGCGAACCGGCACCGCGGCCAGGCGGCCGGCGACCACCCGCTCGAACACCGACTTCATCGCGTCGGTGAAGCGGATCACGGACTCCCGGGCAACCGGGTTGTTCGGGTAGGACACCATGATCGAGACCTCGTCGAACAGCCGGAACACCGTGGAGTACATGTATGCCGGGCTGCGCCCATCGGTGAACGCCGTCGCGTTGACGCCGTCCAGCGCGGTGGCGACGATGGCCGAAAGCGGAGGCAGGCCCGCGTCCATGTAGCTCATCATCGTGAACTGCGGCCCGTGCCTGCGCAGCCAGGGCGCCAGCTCCAACACCCGGTCGAACGGCACATTCGACAGGTCCATGTTCTCGTCGAACGACGCCTGGGCCGCGCGGGCGGTTTCGGCGAACGAGTTCGGGTCGACCGGCACGGTGAACGGCACCACGCCGGTGAACCAGCCCACCGTCATGAAGTCCGCCGGACTCTTCCGCTTGTCGGTGGGCGTCAGGCCGTAATACGTTTCGGCACCGGTCAATTCGTAGTGCGCCAGCGCCGAGCAGGCGAACAGCCCGCCGCTGAACCGGGCACCCGCCTGTTGGCACAGCGCTTCGAACTGAGCCGTTTGCTCCGGGCCCAGCAGCCGCTCCACGTGGACGTCCCCGCCGCACGGAATCGACTGGTCACCAAGCGGCAACGGGAAGTCGGGCAGCGTTCCGCCGTTGGCCTCGGCGAACTCGATCCACTTTCGCACCTCGGGCGACTCCAGGGTCATGCTGGAGACGCACTGGCTCTCCCGCATGCAGAAGTCGTCATAGCTGGCCGCGGGCGGCAGGGTGACGGGCGCCTTGCCCTCGAGCAGGGCGTTGTAGTTCATCACGATCTCCACATACAGCCCGGCGATCAGCATCGGGTCGCAGTGCAGGTGGTCGACGACCGCGTACAGCGAGAAGCGGTCCTCGTGCTGAATGATGCCGAACCTGAAGCAGTCCCAGTGCAACGGGTCGGGCGTGGCCAGCACGTGGTCCTGCCACTCCTGCTGGGTCAGCACGCCGTACTCCTTCGCGACGAACTGAATGTCGCGAGGGTTCTTCAGGGTGTGCCGAACGATGTTCTTCGCGTCCGTGTACTCGAACCAGCTGTGGTAGGTCGCGTGACGGCGAAGGTGCGCGTTGATGACGTAGGTCATGGCGCGGATGTCGCACCGGCCGGGCACCTCCCAGGACCCCATGACCGCCCGCGAGTAGTCCAGCCCCCGGTCGCGGAACTCGACGAAGCCCCGCAGGTGGCCCCCTTGCATCGAGCTGGGCGGCACCGGGCTTACCGGTGCCTGGCGTGCTTTCGCCGCGCATCCCGGTGTCGGCTCCCAACTGACGACCGTCCCCCCCAACCCCGGGTCCCAATCGTAGGCGTTGCCAACGCGCAGGCTGTCGTGCTCAGAGCCTCCACCTATGAACACGTTTCCCTCCTTAGTACCGACCTGTCCAATGCAGTCGACGTTGACGAATGAGCCATCTCACGCTGGTGCAGCGGCGCTCTCCTCCTTGGGCGCCAGCTTCGAAAACAGGTGATCCGCCAACCCCCGGACGGTCGTGATGTCCGCTGAGGTAATGCGTACCCCCGTTTGAGCCTCGATATGGGTGCGTAATTCGAGATTGCCCAAAGAGTCCAGGCCGTACTCGGAAAGCGGGTGGTCCACATCGATGTTGCGGCGCAGGATGAGCCCGATCTGCTCGGAGAGCAGCCGCCGCAGCCGGGTGGGCCATTCGTCGAGCGGG
This sequence comes from Mycobacterium sp. 852002-51057_SCH5723018, assembly GCF_001667035.1. Lineage (GTDB taxonomy): Bacteria > Actinomycetota > Actinomycetes > Mycobacteriales > Mycobacteriaceae > Mycobacterium. The sequence goes on along the minus strand of NZ_LZIR01000070.1, from coordinate 34,663 downwards.
AGCTCGGACAGCTCGGCCCTCAGCTTGCTCGAGCCGGAGCGCTTTTCGCCCGCCGACTTGAACATCTCGAGGAACTTGCTGCGTTCCGCGAACGACGCGATCCACGGAGTCCCGATGAGCGGGCTGTAGCCGCTGTATGCGCGGCTGTGGCGCAGCAGCTCCTCGAACGCGTAGGCGCCCTCGTCGGGGGTGATGGCGGCGCCGCTGCCTTCGGCGAAGTCGGCGCCGCGGCCGATCTCGCCCCAGGCGCCCCAGGCGATGGCGGTGGCCGGCAGGCCCTGGGCGCGTCGCCAGTGGGTGAAGGCATCCAGCCAACTGTTGGCGGCGGCGTAGGCGCCCTGACCCGGTGAGCCGAGCAGCGCTGCGGCCGAGGAGAACGCGCAGAACCAGTCCAGGGGCTGCTCGGCGGTGGCCTGGTGAAGGTTCCACGCGCCGTAGACCTTGGGTGCCCAGTCGCGGTCGATGAGCTCATCGGTGATGTTGGTCAGCGTGGCGTCTTCGACCACCGCGGCCGCGTGCAGCACCCCGCGCAACGGCAGCCCGGTCGCGGTGGCGGTGGCGACCAGCCGTGCGGCCGTCTCGGAAGCGGCGATGTCGCCACACTCGACCACCACGTCTGAGCCGATGGAGCGGACCAGTTCGATCGTCTCGAGCGCCTTGAGCGTGGGCTGAGAGCGCGAGGTGAGCACGATGCGGCCCGCGCCGGCCGCGGCCATCTTCTCGGCGAGGAACAGGCCCAGCCCGCCCAGACCACCGGTGATGATGTAGGAGCCGTCCTTGCGGAAGACCGGCGCCTGCTCCGGCGGCAGCACCACGCTGCTGCGCCCGGCCTGCGGGATGTCGAGGATGAGCTTGCCGGTGTGTTCGGCGGCGCTCATCACGCGAATCGCGGTGGCGGCCTCGGCCAGCGGGTAGTGCGTGGCTTCGGGCATCGGCAGTGCGCCCTCGGCGGTCAACCGGTAGACCGTGGCCAGGATCTGGCTGACGTGGGTCGGGTGGCTGACCGACATCAGGCCCAGGTCCACGCCCCAGAACGCCAGGTTGCGGCGGAACGGGAAGAGGCCCAGCTTGGTGTCGCCGTAGATGTCGCGCTTGCCGATCTCGACGAACCGCCCACCCAGCGCCAGCAGCTTGAGCCCGGCCAACTGCGCCGCGCCCGTCACCGAGTTGAGCACGATGTCGACGCCGTAGCCGCCCGTGTCGGCGCGGATCTGGTCGGCGAAGTCGACGGTGCGCGAGTCGTACACGTGCTCGATGCCCTGGTCGCGCAGCATCTGGCGGCGCCCCTCGCTGCCGGCGGTGGCGAAGATCTCGGCGCCGGCCGCCCGGGCGATCGCGATTGCCGCCTGGCCCACGCCGCCGGTGCCGGAGTGGATCAGCACCTTGTCCCCGACCTTGATGCGGGCCAGGTCGGTCAGCCCGTACCAGGCGGTGGCGTGCGCGGTGGTCACCGCGGCCGCCTGGGCGTCGGTCAACCCGTCGGGCAGCTTGGTGGCCAGGCGCGCGTCGCAGGTGACGAACGTGGCCCAGCAGCCGTTCGGGGACATGCCGCCGACGTGGTCACCGACCTGGTGGGTGGTGACGTCGGGTCCGACGGCGGAGACCACACCGGCGAAATCGGTGCCCAGCGCCGGCAGGATCCCATCCAGGCTCTGGTAGCGGCCGAACGCGTTCAGCACGTCGGCGAAGTTGATGCTCGACGCGGTGACCGCGACCTCGATCTGTCCGGGGCCCGGCGGCACCCGGTCGAACGCGGCGAACTCCATCGTCTGCAAATCGCCCGGCGTGCGGATCTGCATGCGCATGCCGTCGTTGTCGTGGGACGCGATGGTGGTCTGCCGCTCCTCGGGCCGCAGCGGCGAGGGGCACAACCGCGCGGTGTACCACTCGTCGTTGCGCCAGGCGGTCTCATCTTCACCGGGCGCCACGAGCAGCAACTGGCGCACCACCTGCTCCGCGCTCGTCTGCTCGTCGACGTCGATGTGGGTGGTGTGCAGGTGCGGGTGCTCGGCGCCGATCACCCGCAACAGGCCGCGCAGCCCGCCCTGATCCAGGTTGGGCACGTCCTCCGACAGCACCTTCTGCGCGCTGCGAGTCACCACATACAGCCGGGGCGACTCGCCCTGGATGTCGGGCAGCTCGCGGGCGATGCGCACGAGGTGGTGGATGTAGTCGCCGCCTCGGACCGCGCTTTCGTCGTCCGGGTTGCCGTTCTTCGGCTCGGTGACCACAACAACGCCGGTGAACCCGCCCTTTTCGATATCGCCGCGCAGCCGCTCGGCGATGGCCGGGTGGTCGGCGTCCTGCGGCCAGGACAGGGTGGTGCATTCCGCGTCGTGCAGCTTCATCGCGTCGGTGAACGCCGCTGCGACAAGGTCGGCCGCGTCGGAGGTGCTGACCAGCAGCCACGCTCCGGATTCGGTGGTCGCCACCTCGGGCAGCTGGCGCTGCTGCCATTCCACGGTCAGCAACCGTTCGGCCATCACGCGGGCGCGCTCGCCGGTCGCCGAGACGCCGGTGCCCATCTGCAGCCCGCGCACGGTCAGCAGGACGGTGCCGTGCTTGTCCAGGATGTCCAGGTCGGCGTCGACGGATCCGCCGGTCGCCGCGGTCACCCGCGAGTAGCAGTAGCGGGCCGTGTGGACCGGGCCGTAGACCCGCAGCTCACGCACGCCCAGCGGCAGCAGCAGGCCGCCCAGGCTGGCGTTGACGACGCTGGGGTGAGCGGCGACCGACTGGAAGCAGGCGTCCAGCAGTGCCGGGTGCACGCCGTAACTGGTCTGCTGCGTGCGGATCACGCTGGGCAGGCCGATCTCGGCCAGCACCGTCGTGCCGGTCCCGTCGGCGGTGTGCGCGGTGGCCAGGCCGGTGAACGCCGGGCCGTACTGGATGCCGCACAGGTCCATGGCGTCGCGAAGGTCGGCGCCCTCGAGGCTGCTCTGGTGCGCGGCCAGTAGGGCGTCGATGTCCTGCGGGGCCGGGCGGTTCTCGTCCTCGACCGAGTGCAACACCGCGGACGCGCGGCGGGCTGACACCCCGTCCTCGTTGGTTTCCACCGCGAACGTCAGGGCGCCGGGCACCTCAGCGGTTGCGGTGAGGCTGATCTGGGTTTCCTCATCGAGCATCAGCATCTGCTCGAAGCGCACATCGCGCACGGCCGATGCCTCGCCGAAGACCGTTCCGGCCGCGGCCAGCGCCATCTCGCAGTAGGCCGCACCCGGCAGGGTGGGGGTGCCGTGGACCTGGTGGTCGGCCAGCCACGGCAGGGTCGCGGTGCCGATCTCGGCCTGCCACACGTGACGCTCGGGCTCCTCGGGCAGGCGCACGTGCTGGCCCATCAGCGGGTGCACCGCGACGCTGGAACGCAGCGCGCGGGAGCTGTGGCCGTCGCGGCTCAGCAGCAGGGTGCGGTGCGTCCAGGCCGGCAGGGGAGCGTCGACCAGGTGCCCACCGGGGTAGAGCACCGAGAAGTCGATTGCGGCGCCGGTGCCGAACAGGTCTCCCAGCAGGCCGCGCAGGCCGTGCGGCAGCGGCTGTTCGCGCCGCATCGCCGCGAGAGCCGCCACGGTCATGTCCAGGCTGCGGGCGGTCTGGTCGACGGCGTGGGTGAGCAGCGGGTGCGGGGACAGCTCGGCGAAGACCCGGAAGCCGTCTTCGAGGGCGGCCTGCACCGCGGCCGAGAACCGCACCGTGTGGCGCAGGTTGTCGATCCAGTAGTTGGCGTCGCAGTAGGGCTCCTCGCGCGGGTCGAACGAGGTGGCCGAGTAGTAGGGCACCTCCGGCGTCAAGGGCTCGATCTCAGCCAGCACGTCGTACAGCTCGTCGAGGATCGGGTCGACCTGCGGCGAGTGCGAGGCCACGTCGACGGCCACCTCGCGGGCCATCACCTCGCGCTGCTCCCAGACCGCCACCAGCTCGCGGACCGTCTCGGTGGCGCCGCCGATCACGGTGGACTGCGGGGAGGCCACCACCGCCACCACGGCGTCGTTGACGCCGCGGGCCATCAGCTCGGAAAGCACTTGCTGGGCGGGCAGTTCCACCGACGCCATCGCGCCGGCACCGGCGATCGTGGTCATCAGTCGCGAGCGGCGGCAGATGACCTTCGCCCCGTCCTCGAGCGAAAGCGCGCCGGCGACGACGGCCGCCGCCGACTCACCCATCGAGTGGCCGATGACCGCGCCGGGCTGCACTCCGTAGGACTTCATGGTGGCCGCCAGGGCGACCTGCATGGCGAAGATCGTCGGCTGCACCCGGTCGATGCCGGTCACCTTCTCCGGCGCGGTCAGCGCCTCGGTCACCGAGAAGCCGGACTCGGCGGCGATCAGCGGCTCGATCTCGGCGATCCTCGCCGCGAAGGCCGGCTCGTTCGCCAGCAGGTCGACGCCCATCGCGGCCCACTGCGAGCCCTGCCCGGAGAACACCCAGACCGGACCGCGCTCCTCCTGACCCACCACTTCCTGGTAGAGCGCGTCACCGTCGGCGACCTCGCGCAGCGCCGCCAGCAGCTCGTCGTTGTCGCTGGCCAGCACGGCGGACCGCACCGACCGATGTCCACGCCGGCGGGCGAGGGTGTAGGCCACGTCCGGCGTGGCCAGCTCTGCCTTGTGTGCCTCGACCCAGTCGGCGAGGCGGCCAGCGGTTTCCCGCAGCCCGTCGACCGACGACGACGACAGCGGGAACAGCAGCGTGCCGTCGCGGCTCGGCCTGGTCGCCGCGCCGTTGCGGGACAGCGGCTCGGGCGCCTGCTCGACGATGGCGTGCACGTTGGTGCCCGAAATGCCGTACGCCGACACCGCCGCGCGTCGCGGTTGCGCGCCGCTCAGCGGCCACGGCGTGAGCTCCTGCGGCACAAACAGTCCGGTGTCGATCCGGGCCATCTCGTCGGGCAGGGCTTCGAAGTGCAGGTTCTTGGGGACCACACCGTGCTGGACGGACAGGACCGCCTTCATCATGCCGAGCGCACCTGCGGCCGCCTGGGTGTGCCCGAAGTTGGTCTTCGAGGCTCCGAGCACGCAGGGATTGTCGATGCCGTATACCTCGGCGGTGCTCGCGTATTCGATGGGGTCACCGACCGGCGTTCCCGTGCCGTGCGCCTCGACCATGCCGACGGTGCCGGCGTCCACGCCCGCCGCGGCGAGCGCCGCGCGGTACACCGCGGCCTGCGCCTCGCCCGAGGGCATCGCGATGTTCATGGTGTGGCCGTCCTGGTTGGCGGCCGTACCGCGGATGACGCCCAGGATCCGGTCACCGTCGCGCTGCGCGTCGGCCAGGCGCTTGAGGAGCAGCACCACGCAACCCTCGCCGGAGACGAAGCCGTCGGCCTTGACGTCGAAGGCGTGGCAGTGCCCGGTGCCCGAGAGCATGCCGCCGGCCGACGCCGAGGCGGACCTGCGGGGCTCCATCATGACGTTGACGCCGCCCGCGAACGCGAGCTTGCTCTCTCCGTCGTTCAGGCTGCGGCACGCCTGGTGAATCGCGAACAGGCCGGAAGAGCAGGCGGTGTCGATGGTGACGGCGGGCCCATGCAGCCCGAGCGCGTACGCGACCCGGCCGGAGGCCATGCAAGAGATGGTGCCGGGGTTGCCGTAGGGGCCGTCGAAGGCGTCGGTGGCGGCGTGGACGAATTGGTAGTCGCCATAGTTCAATCCGATGAAAACGCCGGTTTCGTCGGCAATGGTGTCCTTGGTGAGGCCGGCGTGTTCCATGGCCTCCCACGAGGTTTCCATCAGCAATCGGTGCTGAGGGTCCATCGCAGTGGCTTCTTTTTCGGTGATGCCGAAGAACTCGGGGTCGAAGTCGCCGACGCTGTTCAGGAACGATCCCCACTTGCACACCGACCGGCCAGGCACACCCGGCTCGGGGTCGTAGTAGTAGTCGACGTCCCAACGCTCGGCGGGAATCTCCTTGACAAAGTCCTCCCCGCGCAGCAACGCTTCCCAAAAGAGGTCAGGGGAGTCGATTCCCCCCGGCAGCCGGCACGCCATCCCAATGACGGCAACCGGAGTAACGCCTGCCTTATCCACTGTCCTTCACCTCTCCTTGCCTATCCACAAGTTCCTATCACTGCCGCACGCTCTTATCAGGGCTTCGAGAAATATCGCCGAATTTTTTTGTGCGAGCTGGCAACTCCGCAGCAACGCACCATCAACCCACCGACCCCCGCTATCGAAGCTCGCCGTAAGAACCTGGCGCGATCAGCAGCGTAGCGGCTTTGCTCTACAGCCGTGGAAAAATCGTGCGAACGTACAAAAATTTAACAAGCCCCCCTTCTGACCTCGGGCGGGCCAGCAAGGAAATCACATACCTTTCGGACGGTACCGCGGCATTGCGCTGGTGTTGTAGTAGCTCCTAAGGCGCTGTCCACCAACGGTGTCGGGGTTTCCGGAACCTGTATCTGCAGTAGACTTCAGGCGTTGTCAACCGTCACGACATCGGGACGCCACCAAGTGGCCCGATCCGGGCAAGGGCTGGTCAAATGCAATTAGACGCGCCCATACGCAGCATCGGTGATGCGCAATCACGATATGGTAAACGTTGTCGCGAAAGCACGCAGGCGAATCGCTGAAATCATAAAGATTGCAAGTTAAGTTCGCGGGAAGTGCCGTACCGGATCCTGGCGGGTGTCGGGCCGCGCGGCGGTGGGGGCCGGGGCTTCCCGCTTCGAGGCGATCGTCCCGGCACCTCCGGCCGGCCGATTTGAATTCATCTTGCGGTTACCTGGCGGCCGGAGTCGTAACCGCCTTGGCGACAACGGGTTTCACGCACGCGCATACCGGCTTGGCGGCCAGCCGGCGGCTTAGGCATTGGCGCGGTGGGCTTTTCGCACGAACCGGGTGCGCGTGGCTCGAAGATCCCGGGCGATCGCTGGCTACCATGGCCGATGACCGCCGAGGTGTCCCGCAAGTACACGGAGTGCGCATGCCATGACGACAGCCCGGGTACCAAAACTGCCGCTCGACGAGGCCAAAGCCGCCGCCGACGAAGCCGCCGTGCCCGACTACATGGCCGAGCTCAGCATCTTCCAGGTGTTGCTGAACCACCCGCCACTGGCGCGCGCGATCAACGACCTGTTGGCCACCATGTTGTGGCACGGTTCCCTCGACCCGCGGTTGCGCGAGCTGGTCATCATGCGGATCGGCTGGGTCACGGCGTGCGACTACGAGTGGACGCAGCACTGGCGGGTGGCGTCGAGGCTGGGCGTGAGCGACGACGACCTGGTGGCCGTGCGCGATTGGCGCGGACATGAAGGGTTCGGTCCGGTCGAGCGGGCGGTGCTGGCGGCGACCGACGACGTGCTGCGCGACGGCGCGGTGAGCGCCGAGAGCTGGGCGGCTTGTGAACGCGAATTGCACGGCGACACAATGGTTCTCATCGAGCTGGTGGCCGCGATCGGCGCCTGGCGAATGGTCGCGTCGATCCTGCAGAGCCTCGGTGTCCCGTTGGAGGAGGGCGTGTCCAGCTGGCCGCCGGACGGCCGGTCACCCGCCATCGATTGACATATCAATCGATGGCTTCCTAGCGTCGGTAAATGCGAACCAGAGTTGCCGAACTGCTCGGCGTCGAGTTCCCGATCTGCGCCTTCAGCCACTGCCGCGATGTGGTGGCGGCGGTGACCAACGCGGGCGGCTTCGGGATCCTGGGCGCCGTCGCGCACAGTCCCGAGCGACTGCGGAACGAATTGGCCTGGATCGAGGAGCAGACCGGCGGCAAGCCCTATGGCGTGGACCTGCTGTTGCCGCCGAAGTACGTCGGCGCCGAGAAGGGCGGAATCGACGCCAAGCAGGCCCGGGAGCTGCTGCCCGAGGAGCACCGCGCGTTCGTCGACGACATCATGGCCCGCTATGGCGTCCCCGCGCGCACCGACGAGCCGCGCACCTCATCCGGCGGCCTCAACATCTCGCCGAAGGGATACGAGCCGCTGCTTGACGTGGCCTTCGACCACAACATCCGGCTGATCGCCAGCGCCCTGGGCCCGCCGCCGGCCGACCTGGTCGAGCGCGCCCACGGCCGCGACGTGCTGGTGGCCGCGCTCGCCGGCACCACGCAACACGCGCGCCGGCACGCGGCCGCCGGTGTCGACCTGATCGTCGCGCAGGGCACCGAGGCCGGCGGCCACACGGGCGAGGTGGCGACGATGGTGCTGGTGCCCGAGGTGGTGGACGCGGTCGCGCCCGTCCCGGTGCTGGCCGCCGGCGGCATCGCCCGCGGGCGCCAGGTCGCGGCGGCCCTGGCGTTGGGGGCGGAGGGCGTGTGGTGCGGGTCGGTGTGGCTGACCACCGAGGAGGCGGAAACGACGCCGGTGGTCAGGGACAAGTTTTTGGCCGCCAGCTCCTCGGACACGGTGCGGTCGCGGTCGCTGACCGGTAAACCCGCGCGGATGCTGCGCACCGCGTGGACCGACGAGTGGGCCCGGCCCGACAGTCCCGATCCGCTCGGCATGCCGCTGCAGACCGCGCTGGTAACCGAGTCCCAGGTGCGCATCAACCGGGCCGCCGGTCAGCCGGATTCCCAGGCCCGCGAGCTGGCGACCTACTTCGTCGGGCAGGTGGTGGGCTCCCTGGACCGGGTCCGGCCGGTGCGGGCGGTGGTGCTCGACATGGTCGAGGAGTTCATCGACACCATCGGGCGGCTGGACGGCCTGGTCGAGATGTGACCGCTGACCTGGCTGGAAGCTGTGGATGTACGTAATAACCGCATAAAGATCCGGCCGCCCGGGCCGGGTCACATTGACCGCGTCGTACCGGTCGTGCATTATCGGCACGGTATGCACCTCGTTAGGTGAGGCGTCTACACGAATACAGGCCACTGACCCCGAACGTCGAAAGACGCCCCGGGTCAGGACAGCTCCTCCCGGCTTAAGGGTTGAGCCCAGGTGGCTTCCGGAACACCGGACACGTCGTGTGGTGCCAAAGCTCTGACGAGAGGGGTGCAAGTTTCCGGCGGTCGCCGGTTTCTGTACTCCTTTTGGTGCGCGCAGATGGCGCGGGCAGCCGCACGCGTCGTGGCCGTTGAGGAGGTGAGGGACAAATGAGTTCCAGCGATAGTCCGGACCGAAGTCCGAACTCCGTTTCGTCCCGATCCGGTCTCCGGCACGACGCTCTCCGCTGAGTCGTCGAAACGCTAATCGGCTTATCGCCCAAGCGTTCTCAGGACCGGAACCACCACGGGACGGGACACGTCAGTCCATTCAGTGCTCGTTTGGGATTCCCCGCCTAGGAGGCGATCATGACCGCAGTTGTGTACGACGAAGTGGTAACCGTAGCGCCCGCCCGCAAGCTGGCGGTGGTGCGCGATGCCGACACGATTCAGGCGCCGGCGCCCAAGAAGGCGACGCGTCAGCCTGAGCGCCCGACCATCGTCATCAGCGACCCGCTGGTGGATGGCGCCGCTCGCTTCTTGACCATCGGCATGCGTCATGTGTACGCGGCGCTGTGGCGGGTTGGCGTGCTCGAGGTCCAGGCCTAGTGGTGAAGTTTGATGGATAGCGAGCGATCAGGGCTCCAAGGAGCTACCCGGCCGCAGGTGTTCCCTGAGGCCAGGTAGCTCCTTGGGCCGCGCCATTCCGTAGAATTCACACATCGGCGTCGATCCGGCCATCACCGGGGAGCCTTCGGAAGAACAGCCTGCCCGGCTCAGTAGAACCGAACGGTTGGGCCCGTCACAGCCTGCAACGAGCGGCCGCGCGGCAGCGCGGCAAGCGGGGTGGTACCGCGGCGCTCGCGCACGAAGCGCGTCGTCGTCCCCGGCCTGAGCATGATGGCCACAGGAGATGACGCAGATCGTGACGGATAACGCCGAAGTCAAGGGCTACCCCAAGCCGGCCGGCGGGGCGCCCGACTTCCCGGCGCTCGAGCTCGAGGTCCTCGACTACTGGGCCCGCGACGACACGTTTCGGGCCAGCATTGCCCGCCGCGACGGCGCGCCGGAGTACGTGTTCTATGACGGCCCGCCGTTCGCCAACGGCCTGCCGCACTACGGGCACCTGCTCACCGGCTACGTCAAGGACCTCGTTCCGCGCTATCGCACCATGCGCGGCTACAAGGTGGAGCGCCGGTTCGGGTGGGACACCCACGGGCTGCCCGCCGAACTGGAAGTGGAGCGCCAGCTCGGCATCACCGACAAGTCGCAGATCGACGCCATGGGGATCGCCGCGTTCAATGAGGCCTGCCGCGAATCGGTGTTGCGCTACACCGACGAGTGGCAGGCGTACGTGACCCGCCAGGCCCGCTGGGTCGACTTCGACAACGACTACAAGACGCTGGATCCCAGCTACATGGAGTCGGTGGTCTGGGCGTTCAAACAGCTGTGGGACAAGGGCCTGGCCTACGAGGGCTACCGGGTGTTGCCGTACTGCTGGCGCGACGAGACCCCGCTTTCCAACCACGAATTGCGGATGGACGACGACGTCTACCAGAGCCGCCAGGACCCCGCGATCACGGTGGGGTTCAAGGTGGTCGGCGGTGATTTGGACGGCGCCCACCTGCTGGTGTGGACGACCACGCCGTGGACCCTGCCATCGAACCTGGCTGTGGCCGTCAACCCCGAGGTGACCTACGTGCAGGTCCGGGTGGGGGAGCGTCGGTTCGTGCTGGCCGAGGCGCGGCTGGCCGCCTACGCCCGCGAGTTGGGTCTCGAAAAAGGTGAAGAACCGGAGGTGCTCGGCGCCTATCGCGGCGCCGACCTGCTGGGCACGCGCTACCTGCCGCCTTTCCCGTATTTCATGGAGACCGCCAAGGCTTTTCGGGTGCTTCCAGGTGACTTCGTTACCACCGAGGACGGCACCGGGATCGTGCACATGGCGCCGGCCTACGGCGAGGACGACATGGTGGTCTGCGAGGCGGCCGACATCGCGCCGGTCACCCCCGTCGACGCCAGGGGCCGGTTCGACGCGACCGTCCCCGATTACCAGGGGCAGCACGTTTTTGACGCCAACGCGCAGATCATCCGCGACCTGAAGAACGGCAGCGGCCCGGCGGCGGCCAACGGCGCGGTGCTGGTCCGCCACGAAACCTACGAGCACCCCTACCCGCACTGCTGGCGGTGCCGCAACCCGCTGATCTATCGGGCCGTGTCGTCGTGGTTCGTCGCCGTCACCGAATTCCGGGACCGCATGGTCGAACTCAACCAGCAGATCACCTGGTACCCCGAACACGTCAAGGACGGGCAGTTCGGCAAGTGGCTGCAGGGCGCCCGCGACTGGTCGATCTCGCGAAACCGATACTGGGGCACGCCGATTCCGGTCTGGAAGTCCGACGACCCGGCCTACCCGCGAATCGACGTGTACGGCAGCCTCGACGAGCTGGAGCGCGACTTCGGGGCGCGGCCCACGAACCTGCACCGGCCCTTCATCGACGAGCTCACCCGGCCCAACCCCGACGACCCCACCGGTCGCAGCACGATGCGGCGCATCCCCGACGTGTTGGACGTGTGGTTCGACTCGGGCTCGATGCCGTATGCCCAGGTGCACTACCCGTTCGAAAACGCCGATTGGTTCGACAGTCATTACCCGGGCGACTTCATCGTCGAATACATCGGCCAGACCCGCGGCTGGTTCTACACCCTGCACGTGCTGGCCACCGCGCTGTTTGACCGTCCGGCGTTCAAAACCTGTGTGGCACACGGGATTGTGCTGGGCTCCGACGGCCAGAAGATGAGCAAGTCGCTGCGCAACTATCCCGACGTTTCCGAGGTGTTCGACCGCGACGGCTCCGATGCCATGCGATGGTTTTTGATGGCCTCCCCGATCCTGCGTGGCGGCAACCTGATCGTCACCGAGCAGGGGATTCGCGAAGGCGCGCGGCAGGTGCTGCTGCCGCTGTGGAATGCCTATAGCTTTCTGGCGCTCTACGCGCCGAAAGTCGGCAATTGGCGCAGCGATTCGGCGCACGTGCTGGATCGCTACATCCTGGCCAAACTGGCGGTGCTGACCGACGACCTGACCGCGTCGATGGAGGTCTGCGACATCTCCGGGGCGTGCGAGCAGCTGCGCCAGTTCACCGAGGCCTTGACGAACTGGTATGTGCGACGGTCGCGTTCGCGGTTCTGGGAGGAAGACGCCGACGCCATCGACACCCTGCACACGGTGCTGGAGGTGACGGCTCGGCTGGCCGCGCCGCTGCTGCCGTCGGTCACCGAGATCATCTGGCGCGGTCTGACCGGAGGGCGGTCGGTGCACCTGACCGACTGGCCGCAGGCCGGTGCCGTGCCGGCGGATCCCGATCTGGTCGCCACGATGGATCAGGTCCGCGAGGTGTGCTCGGCCGCGTCGTCGCTGCGCAAAGCCAAGAAGCTGCGGGTGCGGCTGCCGCTGCCGAAACTGACTGTGGCGGTGGAAAATCCGCGGCGGCTGGAGCCGTTCGTCGACCTGATCGCCGACGAGCTCAACGTCAAGCGCGTCGAGCTGACCGACGCCATCGACAGCTATGGCCGGTTCGAGCTCACCGTCAACGCGCGGGTGGCCGGGCCGCGGCTGGGCAAGGATGTGCAGGCCGCCATCAAGGCGGTCAAGGCCGGCGAGGGCGTCGTCAACCCGGACGGCACCCTGACCGCGGGTCCGGCGGTGCTGCAGCCCGAGGAGTACAGCTCGCGCCTGGTGGCCGCCGACCCGGAGTACACCGCGGCGCTGCCCGACGGAACCGGACTGGTCGTATTGGACGGCACGGTGACCCCGGAGCTGGAGGCCGAGGGTTGGGCCAAGGACCGGATCCGCGAGCTGCAGGAGCTGCGCAAGTCGACTGGGCTGGACGTCTCCGATCGCATCAGCGTGGTGATGTCGGTGCCGGCCGAGCGGGTCGATTGGGCGCGCACCCATCGGGACCTCATCGCCGGGGAGATCCTGGCGACCAGCTTCGAGTTCGGCGAGCCTGGCGATGGCTCAGAGATCGGCGACGGCGTGCGGGTGGGCATCGCGAAGGTGTAGTGCTCGCGGGGGTTGTCAGCGGCCCGGAAAAAAGTTTCCAGAAAAGTGTCCGACCCATGGCAGGTGGCTGCTCTTACCTGTGACGGCGGTCCACCCGGGGCCGCACCACACTTAAGGAACACGCCATGAGCATCATCGAAGACTTCCAGTCGGCCACCTTCGCCGCGATCCCGCACGACGACCTGACGGTCGCCGCCGCCCCGCACGACGACCTGACGGTTGCCGCCGCCCAGCGCGATGACCTGACGGTTGCCGCCGCCCAGCGCGACCACCTGACGGCTGCCGCCCCCCCGCACGAGGACCTCACGGTCGCCGAGGCGTGGGCGTCGAGCCCGCTGGGCGATCCGACGTTCGAAGACGGATTCCTGTCGGGGCCCGCGGAATTTGAGGAGGAGCTGCCGGCGGAGGCCCCCGCGAAGCGGCGCTTGACGGGAACGAATGTCCTGGTGGGCGGTGCCGTGATTGCGGCGATCGGGATCGCGTCGGGCCTCGGTCTGATGTTGATAAATGACACCGGGTCGAGCCAGCGCAACCAACCGGCCGTCATCGTCCCGAACTCCAGCGTCGGTTCGGTGGCGCCCCAGCCTGCCGGCGCGGTTGCGCCGCAGTCGGTGGCGCCGGCGCCACCCGCGCCGGCTATCGTTCCCGATGCCGGCCAGGTTTCGAGCGGACCCGCAAACGGTGGGGATGTCCCGTTGGTGACCGCTCCCGCGCAGCTGCCGGCGCCGGTCGTCATAGCACCCCCGGCCGCTCCCGCTCCGCCGGCCGACCCGGCTCCGCCGGCCGACCCGGGCACCCCGCCGGCCGGACCTTCCGTGACCGTCAACCTCCCGCCGGTGTTCGTGCCGGTGCCGGTGCCGGTGCCGACGCATGACGGCGACGACCATCAGGGCGGTCAGCAGAACGGTGGCGGTCAGCAGAATGGCGGCGGTCAGCAGAATGGCGGCGGTCAGCAGAATGGCGGCGGTCAGCAGAATGGCGGCGGTCAGCCGAACGGTGGCGGCCACGGGCCGGTTCAGTGCCTTGCCTGCCACCAGCCGGTCCAGCAGCAGCCGGTCCACCCCCAGCCGATCCAGCAGCAGCCGATCCAGCAGCAGCCGATTCACCCGCAGCAACCCGTGCACCCCCAGCCGGTGCAGCAGCAACCCGTTCAGCAGCATCACTGAGACGGCGCGGCACACCGTGAGGCCGGACGATAAGTCCGGCCTCACGCGTGTCTTCGCGGGAAACTATCCGCCCCAGCAGGATTCAATCGTCGAGCGTTACGCTCGCGGCTTTGCGGCTCAACCGTGCGAGTGCAGCGCCCGGCGCGCGTGCGGCCAGAACGGCATGCCGGCCACGACGGTCGCGCCCGTCGCGATGAGCCCGACCGCCACGTCGACGCTTCGGCGGCCCTCCTGCGCCCAGTACACGTCCTTGAGGTCCAGCAGCAGGGCCAGCTCGTCGACGATCATCGCGTTCGCGGCACCGAAAGCGATCGCCGCCGCGGGGTGTCGCCGTTGTTCTTCGCTTCCGCGCAGACCCACGCCGGCCACCGTCGCCAGCATGCCGATGCCGATGTTGTAGTGGTGAAAGTGCTTGCCGCCCAGCTTGACACCGCCGCCCGACGGCCCGTGGCCGGCCCGGATCCAGTGCGTCAGTCCGCGCAACCCCGCGAACGTGAGCGTGAACGACGCCCACGCCAAAACGGTGGCCTGTTCGCCGGGCTGCAGCCGTTCGCTCCATTGGTGGCGTAGCTTTGCCAACCGCGTCGCTACGGCGCCGCCGGGCCCGGTTGTTTCCATTAGCCGGCCTTGATCGCGCGCCAGCGCTGCCTGCCGCCGCGGACCTCGACGTCGATGTCGCGAAAACCCGCCGCGCGCAAGCGATCCGGCAGCGTGGCCGGCGGGACCGTGTTACACGTGTCCCGGAAATGCAGGACGCGGAATTTCAACGACGTGACGCTGTCGCTGCCGGCGAACACACCGCCGGGCCGGAGCACCCGGAAGGCCTCGGCGAACAGCCGGTCTTGCAGTTCGGCGGTCGGGATGTGGTGCAGCATCGTGAACGACACCACCGAGCTGAACTCGTCGGCCGGCAACCCGGTGTCGGTGCCGTCGGCGTTGATGATGCGGGCACGGTCGCCGTACAACCGCTGTAGCCGGTGGGCCATCGGGGCGTCGATCTCCACCGACGTGAGATTCGGCGTCTTGTCGACCAGCACCCGCAGGATCGCGCCGTACCCGGGCCCGATCTCCAGGGTGCTGTCGCCCAACTCCACGTCGGCGAGCACCCAGGGAAGCAACTGGTCTTCGACTTCCTTTGCCCAGCGGTCCGAGTTGCACACCAGCCGGTGGCACAGGTTCATGGCCATACCCCAGGACGTTAGACCAATAGCATTTGCAGTTGTGGAGTCCCGCTGGGTGCTGCACCTGGACATGGACGCGTTCTTCGCCTCCGTCGAGCAACTCACCCGGCCGACCCTGCGGGGGCGGCCGGTGCTGGTCGGCGGCTTGGGTGGCCGCGGCGTGGTGGCCGGCGCCAGCTACGAGGCGCGGGTGTTCGGCGCCCGGTCGGCCATGCCGATGCATCAGGCCCGCCGGCTGGTCGGCGTGACCGCGGTGGTGTTGCCGCCGCGCGGCGTGGTGTACGGGGTGGCGAGCCGGCGCGTCTTCGACACCGTGCGCGGCCTGATACCCGTCATCGAGCAACTGTCCTTCGACGAGGGCTTCGGTGAGCCGCCGCAACTTGCCGGGGCGTCGGCCGAGGAGGTCGAGGCGTTCTGCGAGGGGCTGCGGCGACGCGTCAAGGATGAGACCGGGCTGGTCGCCTCCGTCGGTGCGGGCTCGGGCAAGCAGGTCGCCAAGATCGCCTCGGAGCTGGCCAAACCCGACGGCGTGCGGGTGGTGCGGCGCGCCGAGGAACGAGCGCTGCTCGGCGGACTGCCGGTGCGGCGGCTGTGGGGCATCGGTCCGGTCGCCGAGGAAAAGCTGAATCGCCTGGGCATCGACACGATCGGGCAGCTGGCCGCGCTGACCGACGCCGAGGTGGCCAACATCCTGGGCGCGACGGTAGGGCCGGCGCTGCACCAGCTGGCGCGCGGCGTCGACGACCGGCCGGTCGCCGAGCGCGCCGAAGCCAAGCAGATCAGCTCCGAGTCCACCTTCGCCGTCGATCTGACCAGCCTCGAGCAGTTGCGTGAGGCGATCGACCCGATCGCCGAGCACGCCCACCAACGCCTGTTGCGCGACGGCCGCGGCGCCCGCACCGTCACGGTGAAGCTGAAGAAGTCCGATATGAGCACGCTGACCCGCTCGGCGACGCTGCCCTACGCGACCACCGAGGCCGGCGCGCTCGTCGCGGTGGCCCGCCGGCTGCTGCTCGACCCGCGCGAGATCGGGCCGATTCGCCTTCTCGGCGTGGGGTTTTCGGGGCTGAGCGACGTGCGCCAGGAGTCACTGTTCCCGGACCTGGAGCTGGCGGGAGCGACCCAAAATTCGCTGGAGGAACAGCCCGCGGAAACCCCGGTGACCGCCACCGAGGCCATGTTCGCCCCGGCCGAGGAGGCCTCGCGCTGGCGGGTCGGCGACGATGTCGCACACCGCGACTTCGGGCACGGCTGGGTGCAGGGCGCGGGCCACGGCGTGGTGACCGTGCGGTTCGAGACGCGCAGTTCGGGCCCGGGCCAGGCGCGGACCTTTCCCGCCGACACCGGTGACCTCGTCGGCGCCAACCCGGTCGACTCGCTGGACTGGCCGGAGTACGTCGGCGCGTTGCAGGTCAGCGCGCCGTCAACCCCAGCGGCCGACGACATCGGCGACCGGTAGTCGGGCGGACAGCGCCGCCATCAGCAGCACCCGCGCCTGAGGGGGCCGCAGCCGCGGCACCATCACCGCGCCGGCCGCCGCCATCGCGTGGCCGGGACCGTACGCCGCGCTGACCCGCCCGCCGGGCACCCGGGTGGACACCGCGACGACGACCCCCTCGCGGCAGTGGCGGCGCACCCCGTCGACCACGGCGTCGCCGGCGTTGCCCGACCCAAGCGCCTCCAGCACCACGGCCCGCGCGCCGGCGTCCACACAGGCGTCCAGCGCCACCGCGTCACTGCCCAGGTAGGCCGCGACGATGTCGACCCGCGGGGCGCCGGCTGCGCTCAGATCGCCGAGGTAGGGGCGCGTCTTGGCGCCGGTCAACGTCGCGCCGCCGCCGCCCGACGTGCCGACCAGCTCGCCGGCGAAGCCGCTCAAGTCCTCGGTGGCGACCTTGTGCAGGCCCAACGGTTGCAGCACCCGACCGGCGAAACACACCAAAACTCCCAGGCCCCGCGCCGCCGGGCTGGCGGCCACCGCCAGCGCGTCGCGCAGGTTGCCCGGGCCGTCGGCATCGGGGGCGTCGGCGCTACGCATGGCGCCGGTCAGGACGACGGGGACGTCTCCGGCATGGGTCAGGTCGAGCCACAGGGCGCTTTCTTCCATCGTGTCGGTGCCGTGGGTGATGACCACGCCGTCGGCGCCGCCGTCGATCGCCGTCCGCACGGCGCCGCGGACGCGATCCCAATCGGCCGGCGTCAGCTGGGAGCTGTCGAGGGCCAGCAGGTCGACGACATCGACGTCGAGGCCCGCCGCCAGGTCCGCCCCGCTGTAAGCCGGTCGGCGCACCCCGTCGGCGTCCCTGCCGGTCGATATCGTTCCCCCGGTGGCGATCACGGTGAGGCGGGCCTTCGAGGAGGTCGTCGAGGAGGTCTTCGAGAAGGTCACCGTGGAATCATTGCGCACTCGCGCACGGGCTCCGGCGAGGCAGCGTCCGCACTAAGGGAAGATGGGGGAGTGCCCGAGGAACGAACAGGACCGGCCGAGCCGGCGGAGGCCGGGGACGCCGATGAGGTGGCCGAACCGGCGGCCGCGGCGTCGTCGCGCAGGTTGCGCCTGCTGCTGTCGGTCGCGGCGGTGGTGCTGACCCTGGACATCGTGACCAAGGTGCTTGCGGTCAAGCTGCTGCCGCCCGGCCAGCCGGTGTCGATCATCGGCGACACCGTGACCTGGACGCTGGTGCGCAATTCGGGCGCGGCGTTCTCGATGGCCACCGGTTACACGTGGGTGCTGACGCTGATCGCCACGGGTGTGGTGGTCGGCATCGTCTGGATGGGGCGGCGGCTGGTGTCGCCGTGGTGGGCCGTCGGCCTGGGGATGATCCTGGGCGGGGCCATGGGCAACCTGGTCGACCGCTTCTTCCGCGCGCCCGGGCCGCTGCGCGGCCACGTCGTGGACTTCCTCTCGGTGGGCTGGTGGCCGGTCTTCAACGTCGCCGACCCGTCGGTGGTCGGCGGGGCCATCCTGCTGGTGGTGCTGTCGATTTTCGGCTACGACTTCGACATCGTGGGTCGCCGCAAGCCCGATCTGGGGCGCCGAAAGGCCGACCAGCGCTGATGGGGCCCGCCGCCAGCGACGATGCAGAGCGTAGCGATGAGGAGGAGCGGCGCAATTGACCGCTGAGCGTTCGATGCCCGTTCCGGAGGGCCTGGCGGGCATGCGCGTCGACGCCGGGCTGGCCCGCCTGTTGGGCCTGTCGCGCAACGCCGCGGCCACGCTGGCCGAGGACGGCGGCGTCGAACTGGACGGGGTGCAGGCGGGTAAGTCCGATCGCCTGACCGGCGGGGCGTGGCTGCGGGTGCGCCTGCCGGACGCGCCGGCGCCGCTGGAGAACACGCCCGTCGACATAGAGGGCATGACGATCCTGTACTCCGACGACGACATCGTCGCCGTCGACAAGCCCGCGGCGGTGGCCGCGCACGCGTCGGTGGGCTGGACCGGGCCGACGGTGCTGGGCGGCCTGGCCGCCGCCGGCTACCGGATCACCACGTCCGGTGTGCCCGAGCGGCAGGGCATCGTGCACCGCCTCGACGTCGGGACCTCGGGGGTGATGGTGGTGGCGCTGTCAGAGCGCGCCTACACGGTGCTCAAGCGGGCGTTCAAATACCGCACCGTCGACAAGCGCTACCACGCGCTGGTGCAGGGACATCCCGATCCGTCCAGCGGCACGATCGACGCGCCGATCGGTAGGCACCGCGGCGGCGAGTGGAAGTTCGCGGTCACCAAGGACGGCCGGCATAGCCTCACCCACTACGACACCCTGGAAGCGTTCGTGGCGGCCAGCCTGCTCGACGTGCACCTGGAAACCGGCCGCACGCATCAGATTCGGGTGCACTTCTCGGCGCTGCATCACCCCTGCTGCGGCGACCTGGTGTACGGTGCCGACCCGACGCTGGCGAAAAGGCTTGGGCTGGAACGACAATGGCTGCACGCGCGGTCGCTGTCCTTCGCGCACCCGGCCGATGGCAGGCGAATGGAGATCGTCAGCCCGTACCCGCCCGACCTGCAGCACGCGCTGGACGTGTTGCGGGACGAGGGCTGATCACCCCGGCTTGCGGGCTTCGACGAGCACCCTCGTCGGGTGCGCGACGAACGGCCCCTCCGCCTCGATCCGCTCGTGAAGTTCCCGCAGCCGGTCCCGATAGCGCGCCACGGTGAAGTCCGGCACCGTCCACACCACCTTGCGCAGGAAGTAGACGACGGCGCCGATGTCGAAGAACTCGGCGCGTAGCCGCTCCATGCGCAGGTCCACGATCTCCAGCCCCGCGCTTTCTGCCTGCGCGCGGACCGAGTCCGGGTGGAACTCGGCCCACTTCTCCGGCTGCGGCCCGATGAAGTACTCGACGAGCTCGCCCATCGTGGCGGGTCCGATGTGTTGCGCGAAGTAGGTGCCGCCCGGTCGGAGCACCCGACGGATCTCGCTCCACCACACCGAGATCGGATGCCGGGTGGTCACCAGGTCGAACGCTTCATCGGCGAACGGCAACGGCGGCTCGTCGCGGGTCGCCACGAGTACCACGCCGAGGGGATGCAGGCGTTTGGTTGCCAGGGCAGCGTTCGGAGGCCACGTCTCGATGGCCACCATGGCGGGCGGAAACGGTCCGGCGCCCGACAACACCTCCCCGCCGCCGGTGTGAATGTCCAGCCCGGTCGTGACCGTCGCCAAGCGGGTGCTGAGCGACCGCTGATAGCCCCACGACGGCCGTTCTTCGCTCGCACGTCCGTCGAGCCAGGAGAAGTCCCAGCCGTCAACGGATACCGAATCGGCTTCCGAGATCAGGTCTTCGAATGTGCGGGGCATGCATTGCATTGTGCGCCCCAACGCCAAATCGGAAACGCGCTACGCCTGGCTACCAGGCCAGCACTTCAAGAACGTCGAACTCGATGGGCAGGGTGATCGGGCCGCTCAGCCCGGTCAGCGGTTTCCAGGGTGCGGTGGCGGTACGCCGGGCGCCCGGCATGCGCCGCGCCATGATGGCCAGAGCTTCGGCGAGTTCGAGCCTGGCGAGATTGGCGCCCAGGCAGTAGTGCGCGCCTGCGCCGAAGGTCTGCATCGCCGGCGCGCCCGCACGCGTGATATCCAGCCGATCAGGATCGTCGTAAACGGACGGATCGCGGTTGGCGGCAGCGGTGTTGGCGATGACCAGCGTGCCCGCGGGGATCGTGACGCCCGCCAGCTCAACATCCTCCATCGCAAGGCGCAGGGCCCCGGCCGCGATCGGCGAATGGCGCATCGTCTCCTCGACGGCGTTCGGTGCGAGCTCGGGGTGCTCGGCCAGCAGTGCCCACTGGTCGGGGTGATCACACAGCGCATGCACGGAGGCCGCCAACTGGTTTCGCGTGGTGTCGGTGCCCGCCATCAGCAGCCCCGCTACCAGCATCCGCAGCTCTTCGGTGCTGAGGTGATCGCCGTGGTCCTCGGCGCGGATCAGCTCCGAGATGAGGTCGTCGGTCAGGGTATGGCGCCGGCGGCCAACCATGTCGTCGATGTAGGCGTCGAGTTCGTCCCACGCCGCCAGAATGGTTGCCTCGTGCGCGGCGACGTTCCAGTCGAAGACCTTGAAAATGTCGTCGGCCCAGTCGGAAAACAGCTCCCAGTCCTCAGCCGGAGCGCCGAGCAGCGCGCAGATGATCGGGATGGGATATTGGCGGGCGATGTCGGCGACCACATCGCAGTGCCCCGAGCCGGCGTGCTGGTCGACCAGGCCGGTGATGACGCCGGTGATCGTCGCGTCCAGCCGGGCCGTGGCGCGGGGCGTGAAGGCTTTGGAGATGAGGCGACGCAGCCGGTGGTGTTCGCTGCCGTCCAGACTGATCAGATTCGTCGCCACCCGGTCCCACAGTGCGCCGGAGGTAATGCCTTGGGACGCAAGGAACATCCCTTGGGGCACGCGGAAGCGTGGGTCGCGCAGCACGCCGCGGACCAGCTCGTAGGTCAGCAGCTCTGGTCCGTGGGTGCCCATCGCCACCGGCGCCCGCGCGCGGGCCTGCGCGATCAGCCGATGCGCCTCGGCGGGATCGTCCAGGTGCTCGTACGCCAAGGTGGGCAACCCAGCGTCGAAGACGTTCGGGCAACTTCGTGGAGGCATCGTGTCAACGCTCGTGCTAGCCACGACGCCATCGTTGCTCTGGTTCGCCAACGACGCGTGAGTAGTCGGCTACTCGATTCCTGCCCGAGTGAAGGGCTTCGTGGTGCCGCGTTCAGACCGTGCTGGTCTCCGCCGACACGATGTCGGGGGCCAGCGGCGCGATGGCGCCGAGGATGTCGGTGACGGTCGCCGACGGCACCCCGGCGGCGGCCAGCGCCTCGGCCAGGTGTCCGGCCACCAGGCTGAAGTGGTGCATGGTGATTCCGCGTCCCTGGTGCACCTGTTTCATCGGTGCGCCGGTGTAGGGCTCGGGGCCGCCGAGGGCGGCCGCGAAGAACTCGACCTGCTTGCCTTTGAGGCGGTTCATGTTCGTCCCGGCGAAAAAGCCCGACAGTTGATGGTCGGCGAGCACGCGCGCGTAGAAGTCCTCGACCACCACTTCGAGGGCCTCGTGCCCGCCGATCCGCTCGTAGATCGTGGCCGGCTCGGGTTTGCGGAAGCGCGCCAGCATTTTCATGATGTCGATTGGAACATCTGGGCGTTGCCCCTCAGTTAGTGCGCGATCACACACGGATTGCGGTGTGTAACAAGCCGATTGCGCTCACGTGGCCGTGCTGCGGACCGCCGTGTGAGACGCAAAACCCGTTTACTTGGCGGCAATCTGCATCTGGTGGCCCACCAATGGCATAGGTTAGGTTTTATGACCCACGTCACAGCGCCCACGGGGACGAACATCGAGGGGGAAACCGGTGAATCTTTTTGGTGACTTGACGAGCTTGGTGGAAAAGCCGATCGCGGCGGTCTCCAGCATCATCAACACCCCGAACTCGGCCGGGCGATATCGGCCGTTCTATCTGAGGAATCTGCTCGACGTGGTGCAGGGCCGCACGGTTGCCGATGCCGTGCAGGGCAAGACCATCCTCATCACCGGGGGGTCGTCGGGCATCGGGGAGGCCGCCGCCAAGAAGATCGCCGAGTCGGGCGGCGAGGTGGTCCTGGTCGCCCGGACCCGGGAAAACCTCGAGAAGGTCGCCGACGAGATCCGCGGCGACGGGGGCATCGCCCACATCTACCCGTGCGACCTGACCGATATGGACGCCATCGCCGCGATGGCCGACAAGGTGCTCGATGA
Source organism: Mycobacterium sp. 852002-51057_SCH5723018 (assembly GCF_001667035.1). Taxonomy (GTDB): domain Bacteria; phylum Actinomycetota; class Actinomycetes; order Mycobacteriales; family Mycobacteriaceae; genus Mycobacterium. Next base: position 12,175 of record NZ_LZIR01000070.1, on the reverse strand, counting down.
CCTCGGCGGTGTGGACGTCCTGATCAACAACGCGGGGAAGTCCATTCGGCGCTCGCTGGAGCTGTCCTACGACCGCATTCACGACTACCAGCGGACGATGCAGCTGAACTATCTCGGCGCCGTGCAGCTGATCCTCAAGTTCATCCCCGGGATGCGGGAGCGCGGCTTCGGGCACATCGTCAACGTCTCCTCGGTGGGCGTGCAGACCCGCGCGCCGCGCTTCGGCGCCTACATCGCCAGCAAGGCCGCGCTGGACAGCCTGTGCGACGCCGTGCAGGCCGAAGTCGTGAACGACAACGTCAAATTCACCACGGTGCACATGGCGCTGGTGCGCACGCCGATGATCAGTCCGACCACCATGTACGACAAGTTCCCGGCGCTGACGCCGGATCAGGCGGCCGGCGTGATCACCGACGCGATCGTGCACCGGCCCCGGCGCGCGAGCTCGCCGTTCGGGCAATTCGCCGCCGTCGCCGACGCGCTCAACCCGGCGGTCATGGACCGCCTGCGCAACCGCGCGTTCGTCATGTTCGAAGACTCCGATGCCGCCAAAGGCGGCGAATCTGCCAGCGACGCAAAGCCTTTCGACCAACGAAGCGAGACCTTCGTGCGGGCGACCCGCGGAATCCATTGGTGACGCCGTGAGTCTGCCAAAACCCGACACAGATACGACCGTCGTCATCACCGGAGCCTCATCGGGGATCGGCGCCGAGCTGGCCCGCGGCCTGGCCCGCCGCGGCTTCCCGCTGTTGCTGGTCGCCCGGCGCCGCGAGCGCCTGGACGAACTCGCCAACGAGGTGGGCATGGAGTACTCGGTGGCGGTGGAGGTGCTGCCGCTCGACCTCAGCGACACGAAGGCCCGCGCCAAGTTGGCGGACCGGCTCCGCAATGAACCGATCGCCGGCCTGTGCAACAGCGCCGGTTTCGGCACCAGCGGCGTCTTTCACACGCTGCCGCTGGAACGCGAGAGCGAAGAAGTGGTCCTCAACGCGCTGGTGTTGATGGAGCTCACCCACGCCGCCCTGCCCGGCATGATCGAACGCGGTGCCGGGGCGGTGATGAACATCGCCTCGATCGCCGGATTCCAGCCGATGCCCTACATGGCGGTGTATTCGGCGACCAAGGCGTTCGTGCAGACCTTCTCCGAGGCCGTGCACGAGGAGCTGCACGGGACGGGCGTGTCGGTCACGGTGCTGTGCCCGGGCCCGGTGCCGACGGAATGGGCCGAGATCGCCAACGCCGAGCGGTTCAGTGTTCCGCTCGCGCAGGTCTCGCCGCACGATGTCGCCGAGGCGGCCATCGGCGGGATGCTGGCCGGCAAGCGCAGCGTGGTGCCCGGCATCGTGCCCAAGGTGGTCAGCACCGGCGGCCGGTTCGTACCGCGCAGCCTGCTGCTGCCCGGGATCCGGATCGGCAACCGGTTCCGCGGGGGGCCGACGCGATGAGCTCCTTGGTAACGGCCGCCACTTGAGTCTCTGGCTCGGGGCGGTCGATGATTTGTCCGCCTCAGCGCGACAGCTTCCTGCGCGCCCGGATTGTCGCGCGTAGGTGGACAAGAAGGATGTCTCCTCCGGCCAGGGGCCAATGTGGCGGGTGTGACGAACCTTCGGGCTAGGCTCAAGGCCATGGCCTCCGTTGACATGACCACCGACTTGCCGATGACCCCGCAGGACATGTGGGACCACGTGTCGGACTTGTCGGAGCTGGGCGATTGGCTCGTCATGCACGAGGGGTGGCGCAGCGAGCTGCCCGACGAGATCACCGAAGGGACCCAGATCGTGGGCGTGGCGCGTTCGAAAGGGCTGCGCAACCGGGTCACGTGGACGGTGACGAAGTGGGACCCGCCGCACGAGGTCGCGATGGAGGGATCCGGCAAGGGCGGAGCGAAATACGCTGTGCGGCTGACGGTTCGGCCCGCGAAGGAGGGGTCGACCCTTGGCCTGCGGCTCGAGCTGGGCGGGCGTCCGTTGTTCGGTCCGGTGGGCTCGGCCGCGGCCCGCGCGGTCAAGGGCGACGTGCAGAAGTCGCTGCGGCAGTTCGTCGAGCTCTACGGATAGCTAGCGAGCCTTGGCCGGCATCACCGCCGTGTCGCCGTCTTCCCACAGCAGCAACTGGCGCACCGCCGCGCGTGACCCGTAGGGCTGAAGCATCGTGCTGGCCGGGCGCGGCCGCACCCGCTGCGGCCACCAGAACCAGCGCCCCAGAAGCGTTGCGACAGAAGGCGTCATGAACGACCGCACGATCAGCGTGTCGAACAACAGCCCGAGGCCGATGGTGGTCCCGATCTGACCCAGCACTTGAAAACCGCTGAACACGAACGCGCACATGGTGACTGCGAATACCAGTCCGGCGGAGGTGACCACCGAGCCGGAGCCGGCCATCGAGCGAATGATGCCAGTTTTGAGCCCGGCGTGGATTTCTTCCTTGAACCGGGAGATCAACAGAAGGTTGTAGTCGGATCCAACGGCCAGCAGCAGGATCACGGCCAGCGCCAGCACCACCCAATACAGCTTGATGCCGAACATGTACTGCCACACCAGCACCGACAGCCCGAACGAGGCGCCCAGCGAAAGCGCCACCGTGCCCACGATGACGAGCGCGGCGATCAGGCTGCGCGTGATAATCATCATGATCAGCAGGATGAGGGCGAGCGCGGCGAGCCCCACGATCATCAGGTCGTACTTGGCGCCGTCCTGGATGTCCTTGTACGTCGCCGCGGTGCCGCCAATGTAGATCTGGGCGTCGGCCATCGGCGTGCCCTTCAGGGCCTCGTGCGCCGCCCTGGTGATCGGGTCGATGTGTGAGATGCCTTGGGGGGTCGCGGGATCGCCGTCATGGGTGACGATCATCCGGACCGCCTTGCCGTCGGGGGAGAGGAACAGTTTCAGCCCGCGCTTGAAGTCGGGGTTGTTGAAAACCTCGGGAGGCAGATAGAAGGTGTCGTCATTCTTGGCCGCGTCGAAGGCTCGACCCAGCGCCGTCGCATTGTCGATCGCCGCCTGCGTCTGTGCGTTGATACCCGACTGGGTGGCGTGGCTCGCCAACGTCAATTCGCGATTGGTCTCCTGGCTGTCGATCTGCGGTGGTATGAGCGCCACCAGTTTCGGCTGCAACGCGTCGAGCTTGTCCAGGGTGGCCGTGAGGTTTTCGAACTTCTCGGTGAGCTGATCGATACCGTCGAGGGCATCAAGGACCGAGCGGATCGCCCAGCACGCCGGGATGTCGAAGCAATGCCTCTCCCAATAGAAATAGCTGCGGATCGGCCGGAAGAAGTCGTCGAAGTTGGCGATCTTGTCCCGCAGGTCCCTGATCGTGTCGACGGTATCGTGGAAGCTCTGGGTCTCGGCGTGGGTGGCGGCGGCCAGCTGCTGCTGCAGGGCGTACTGCTGCTTCAAAATGTCGATCGTCTTGGATAATTCGCCGGCCTGCTTGAGCAGGTCGTCGGCTCGGTCCCGCTGGTACGTCAGGTTCTCCTGCTGGGCGGCGCTCTGATTGCTGACCACAAAGGCGAGCGAGCTGTGGTCGAGTGGGGTGCCCAGGGGCCTGGTGATCGTCTGCACCTGGGCGACGCCCGGGACGTGAAACACCGCCTTGGCCACCCGGTCCACGATCAGCATGTCGGCCGGGTTGCGCATGTCGTGATCCGTTTCGACCATGAGCAACTCGGGCTCCAGCCGGGCGCGCGAGAAATGCTTCTCGGCGGCGGTGTAGCCGACGTTGGCCGGCGCGCTTTGGGGCATGTAGGGGCGAGTGTCGTAACTCGTCTTGTATCCGGGCAACGCGAGCAGGCCCACGAGGGCCAGGGCGCACGCCGCGACGAGAATGGGGGCCGGCCATCGCACGATGGCAGTGCCGATCCGCCGCCAGCCGCGGGTTCTCATCGCGCGTTTCGGGTCGAAGACGCCCAGGGCGGCGCCCAGAGTGAGCACCACCGGGCCCAGCGTGAGCGAGGCGAACAGCGCAACGAGGATGCCGAGAGCGGCTGGGATTCCGAGACTTTGGAAGTAGGGCAGCCGGGTGAAGGCTAGACAGAACACCGCGCCGGCGACGGTCAGGCCCGAACCCAAGACGATGTGGGCCGTCCCCCGAAACATCGTGTAGAAGGCGGTTTCCTTGTCCTCGCCGGCCCACCGCGCTTCCTGATAGCGGCCGACGATAAATATTGCGTAGTCCGTTCCGGCGGCGATCACCAGCAACGTCAGGAGGTTGGTCGCGTACGTCGACAAGCCGATAACCCCGGCGTTACCCAGAAAGGCGACGATCCCGCGGGCGGCGGACATTTCGATTAGCACCGTGACGAGCACGAGCAGCATCGTGAAGATGGAACGGTATACGAACAGCAACATCACCGCGATCACCCCGACGGTGATCGCCGTGACCTTCGCGGTGCCCTTGCTGCCCACGTCGAATTGATCGGAGATGAGCGGCGCCGCGCCGGTCACATAGACCTTGATACCGGGCGGTGGTTGCATGTGCTCGACGATGTCGCGGACGGAGCCCACGCCCTCATTGGCCAACGCCGAGCCTTGATTGCCCGCGAGGAACAGCTGGACGTAGGCGGCCTTGCCGTCGCTGCTCTGCGAGCCCGCAGCGGTCAGGGTGTCTCCCCAGAAGTCCTGGACGTGCTCGACGTGCTTCTTGTCCTGCTCGAGCTTGCGGACCATCTCGTCATAAAACCGGTGGGCGTCCGCGCCGAGCGGCTTGTCGCCTTCCAGGACGATCATCGCCTGGCTGTCGGTGTCGAACTCCTGAAACTTTTGACCAATGCGCTTGATCGCCTTCAGCGACGGCGCGTCGGGCGAATTCAGCGCCACATTGTGTGTCTTGCCAACGTCTTCCAGCTGCGGCACCGCGATGTTGGTGATGGCGGCCAGCGCCACCCAGAACAGCAGGATCGGCAGCGCAAGCCGGCGGATGGTGTGCGGCGTACGGGGCCGCGACTGTTGATCGTTGCTCATCCAGACTTATCCAGACAGAAGGTGTAGGCGGCGGCTTCGTTGACGGTGCGTTGGTCCTTGACTTCACCGTTGACGATGATGCGGCAGCCAAGGGTATCCCCGTCGCCCTGCGCCACGACGTTGCCGATGACCGCGGGTTCCGTCGTGGTGATCGTGTACGACCAGGGCAGGGGGGCGTCGTTGACTTGCTGGGGCTGGGCGTTCACGTCAAGGTAGTTGATGGTCGCCACGGCGCCCGGTGCGCCGAACACCTCGAGGACCACCTGCTTGGGGTTGAACGGCACGATCTGATTGGAGAGGCCGCTATTGGCCGAGGTGCGGTAATGCGAACCGAAGATTCCGTGCAGGCGGTAGATGGCGAATCCCGTGAGCGCGACGACGAGCACCGCGACTAGCGGTATCCACCCCCTCCTGAGGAGGGACGTGATCGAAAACCCTTTCACCCGTCGGCCTTTCGATGCTCGGGCGCTACGGTGACGCGTCCGTTGTGAGCGTGATCGTCGGATATGACCCTACGGTACTGATCAGTACTGCACAAGAGACGCGACCGTACACTTTGCATCAACTTGCCTGATATCCGTTGGATCGGGTGAGCCCGGGCATGAGGAAGCCGTCGATGAGGTCTTGCACGGTGCGACGGGTGGGCGGCCGGCCGGGGATGATGCACCGATAGATCAGATATCCGGGCAACAGGTCCCAGAGCTCGTCGGCGATGGCGGTCTTGGCGATCTCGCCCCGGTCGACGGCCTGTTGCAGCACGTGCTGGAGCAGGGCCTTGCGCTGATCGAGGAACTGATGCTGCATGGCGTCGTTGAGGCCGGGGTGGCGCGACACCTCGACCAGCACCGCGCGGATGGTGCCGGCATGCTGGCGGCCGTGCGCACAGATCTTGTCCCCGAGCTGCAACAAGTCGCCCCGCAACGTGCCGGTGTTCGGTGCGACCGCGACCTGGCGGATGCCCTCGGTGAAAGCCGCCAGAACCAACTCGGCTTTCGAGGGCCAGCGCCGGTAGACCGTCGCCTTGCTCGCGCGGGCGGCGCTGGCCACAGCGTCGACCGTCAACCCGTCGTAACCGTGGTCCTGCAGCAGCCGCAACGTCACCGCCAGCAGCTCGGCCTCCCGCGGCGACCACGGCGATGACGCCGCGCACCGGTCGGCAGTCTGGGTCATAGGGCCCACCTTAAGTCCGTTGCGCCCACGAGCGGGGTTAAAAGACACACGATGCGACACGCCGGGGTTGCGTCGGTGGTCAGTCATAGACTGGCGTCCCTATGAGCGATTCATCTTCGCGGTCCTTCGTGCACCTGCATAACCACACCGAGTACTCGATGCTGGACGGTGCCGCGAAGATCACGCCCATGCTCGACGAGGTCGAGCGGCTGGGCATGCCGGCGGTGGGGATGACCGACCACGGAAACATGTTCGGGGCCAGCGAGTTCTACAACGCGGCGACCAAGCATGGCATCAAGCCGATCATCGGCGTGGAGGCCTACATAGCGCCGGCCTCGCGGTTCGACACCCGGCGTGTCAGCTGGGGTGACCCGAGCCAGAAGGCCGACGACGTCTCCGGCAGCGGCTCCTACACGCACCTGACCATGCTGGCCGAGAACGCCGCCGGGCTGCGCAACCTGTTCAAGCTGTCCTCGCTGGCCTCCTTCGAGGGCCAGCTGAGCAAGTGGTCGCGAATGGATGCCGAGCTCATCGCCGAGCACGCCGAGGGCATCATCATCACCACCGGTTGCCCGTCGGGGGAGGTGCAGACCCGGCTTCGCCTGGGCCAGGATCGCGAGGCGCTGGAGGCGGCCGCCAGGTGGCGGGAGATCGTCGGGCCCGACAACTACTTCCTCGAGCTGATGGACCACGGCCTGACCATCGAGCGGCGGGTCCGCGAGGGGCTGCTGGAGGTCGGCCGCACGCTGGGCATCCGGCCGCTGGCCACCAACGACTGCCACTACGTCACCCGCGACGCCGCGCACAACCACGAGGCGCTGTTGTGCGTGCAGACCGGCAAGACGCTGTCGGATCCCAACCGCTTCAAGTTCGACGGCGATGGCTACTACCTCAAGTCGGCCGCCGACATGCGCCAGATCTGGGACGACGAGGTGCCGGGCGCCTGCGACTCGACCCTGTTGATCGCCGAGCGGGTGCAGTCCTACGCCGACGTCTGGGAGCCGCGCGACCGGATGCCGGTCTTCCCGGTGCCCGAGGGTCACGACCAGGCTTCGTGGCTGCGGCATGAGGTGGACGCCGGGCTGCGGCGGCGGTTTCCGGACGGCCCGCGGGAGGGTTACGCCGAGCGGGCGGCCTACGAGATCGGCGTCATCTGCGACAAGGGCTTCCCGTCCTACTTCCTGATCGTGGCCGACCTGATCAACTACGCGCGGTCGGTGGGCATCCGGGTCGGCCCGGGACGGGGTTCGGCGGCAGGGTCGCTCGTGGCCTATGCGCTGGGTATCACCGACATCGACCCGATCCCGCACGGCCTGCTCTTCGAGCGGTTCCTCAACCCCGAGCGCACCTCGATGCCCGACATCGACATCGACTTCGACGACCGCCGCCGTGGTGAGATGGTGCGCTACGCCGCCGACAAGTGGGGCCACGACCGCGTCGCCCAGGTCATCACCTTCGGCACCATCAAGACCAAGGCGGCGCTGAAGGATTCGGCGCGCATCCACTACGGCCAGCCCGGCTTCGCCATCGCCGACCGGATCACCAAGGCGCTGCCGCCGGCGATCATGGCCAAGGACATCCCGCTGGCCGGCATCACCGACCCGGCCCACGAGCGCTACAGGGAGGCGGCCGAGGTCCGCGGCCTGATCGAGACCGACCCGGACGTGCGCACCATCTACCAGACCGCGCGCGGCCTGGAGGGCCTGATCCGCAACGCCGGTGTGCACGCCTGCGCCGTGATCATGAGCAGCGAGCCGCTGACCGAGGCCATCCCGCTGTGGAAGCGCCCGCAGGACGGGGCCATCATCACCGGCTGGGATTACCCGTCGTGCGAGGCCATCGGCCTGTTGAAGATGGATTTCCTGGGCCTGCGCAACCTGACGATCATCGGCGACGCGATCGAGAACATCAAGGCCAACAAGGGAATTGACCTGGACCTGGAGTCCGTTCCGCTAGACGACAAGGCCACCTACGAGCTGCTCGGCCGCGGCGACACGCTGGGCGTGTTCCAGCTCGACGGCGGGCCGATGCGCGACCTGCTGCGCCGCATGCAGCCGACCGGCTTCGAAGACGTCGTCGCCGTCATCGCGCTGTACCGGCCCGGGCCGATGGGCATGAACGCCCACAACGACTACGCCGACCGCAAGAACGGCCGGCAGGCGATCAAGCCGATCCACCCCGAACTCGAGGAACCGCTGCGCGAGATCCTCGCCGAGACCTACGGCCTGATCGTGTATCAGGAGCAGATTATGCGCATCGCGCAGAAGGTGGCGAGCTACTCGCTGGCCCGAGCGGACATTCTGCGCAAGGCAATGGGCAAGAAGAAGCGCGAGGTGCTGGAGAAGGAGTTCGAGGGCTTCTCCGAGGGCATGAAGGCCAACGGGTTTTCGGCCGCTGCCATCAAGGCGTTGTGGGACACCATTCTTCCGTTCGCCGACTACGCGTTCAACAAGTCGCACGCCGCGGGCTACGGCCTGGTCTCCTACTGGACCGCCTACCTCAAGGCCAACTATCCCGCCGAGTACATGGCGGGGCTGTTGACGTCGGTCGGCGACGACAAGGACAAGGCGGCCGTCTATCTCGCCGACTGCCGCAAGCTGGGCATCACCGTGCTACCGCCCGACGTCAACGAGTCCGGCCTGAACTTCGCGTCGGTGGGCCCCGACATCCGTTACGGGTTGGGCGCGGTGCGCAACGTCGGCGCCAACGTAGTCGGCTCGCTGATCCAAACCCGAAGCGACAAGGGCAAGTTCACCGACTTCTCGGACTACCTGAACAAGATCGACATTTCGGCGTGCAACAAGAAGGTCACCGAATCGCTGATCAAGGCGGGTGCGTTCGATTCGCTGGGTCACGCCCGCAAGGGTCTCTTCCTGGTCCACACCGACGCCGTCGACTCGGTGCTGGGCACCAAGAAGGCCGAGGCGATGGGTCAGTTCGACCTGTTCGGCGGCTCCGGGGAGGCCGGCGACCCTGGAGACCCTGTGTTCACCATCAAGGTGCCCGACGACGAGTGGGAGGACAAGCACAAGCTCGCCCTGGAACGGGAGATGTTGGGGCTGTATGTGTCCGGGCATCCGCTCAACCGGGTGGCGCACCTGCTTGCGGCCCAGGTCGACACCGCGATCCCGGCGATCCTGGACGGCGACATCCCCAACGACACGCAGGTGCGGGTGGGCGGCATCCTGGCGTCGGTGAACCGGCGGGTCAACAAGAACGGGATGCCCTGGGCCTCAGCGCAATTGGAGGACCTCACCGGCGGCATCGAGGTGATGTTCTTCCCGCACGCGTACTCCACGTTCGGCGCCGACATCGTCGACGACGCGGTGGTGCTGATCAACGCCAAGGTGGCGATCCGCGACGACCGGATCGCCTTGATCGCCAACGAGCTTGTGGTGCCAGACTTTTCCAATGCCCAGGCGGACCGGCCGCTGGCCGTCAGCATGCCGACGCGACAGTGCACCTTCGACAAGGTCAGCGCGCTCAAGCAGGTGCTGGCGCGCCACCCCGGCACATCCCAGGTGCATCTGCGGCTCATCAGCGGCGATCGGATCACCACCCTGGAGCTGGACGCCTCGTTGCGCGTCACCCCCTCGCCGGCGCTGATGGGCGACCTCAAGGCGCTGCTCGGCCCGGGGTGCCTCGGGGTTTAGCGGGTCGGTCGGTTCGCCCGCGAGGGTGCGCGGATGTACGCGATCTGCGGCGTGTCGACGTAACAACACGCACGCTCGCGAGAGGTTGGCGGCCCTAAGCCGGTGACGATCAGCAACCGCGCCAGCAAAAAGTGTAGGGAAATCCCTAATTGATTCGGTGGCCGTACGGGGCGTTTGCTGAAGCCACCGCGCGGGCGGCCGTTTGCCTCATCGACGAATACGACACACGACGAATAAAGGGCATAGGGGCACGACTGCGTGCCGCTGCATCCGCGTATCGAAAGGAACGCCATGCCGACGAATCCGCCTACGCGTCGCCTTATGCGTGCTGACTCTGGCCGCTGCCGCGGCGCGACCCCACGGACCCGCACCGTGGCGGGTCTGTTCGCGGCGTTTGCCGTAGCCACGAGTACCGCACCGCAGGCGATGTTGCCCGCGGCCCACGCCGACCCCGGGCAACACACCGTGGTCTACCGGATCCTCGGCGGCGGTGACGTGTTCTCCGTCATCCCCGACCCCGGAACCCCGGTCTATCCATCGAGCACGACGACCTGGGTTTCAACTCCCTGGTCGCAGACCGTGCAGGTCACCGGAAACCCGTACCTGGCGTTGAACTACACCGACAAAACCGGCGGCCCTCACGACTGCGCGATTCAGGTGGATGGCCACCCCGTCGCGCTCACCGAACACCAGCCCGGCAGGTGCGCTTATCAGATCCCCGGCCCGGCGCAGTAAAGCGCGGACGGCACCGCGAGCGCGACCGCGCAGCGACGACTAACAAGAAGGAGAGCAGCCGTGAAGCATGGGATCGCAGCCGGCCTAGCCGGCGTGGCCGTCGTTGTCGCGAGTTGCGTTGGCTGTTCCAGCAATAAGTCAAACACGGGAGCGTCGAACCCGGCACCCGCTGGACCGCAGGTCATCGTTGACGGAAAGAGCCAGAACGTCAGCGGTCCGGTCACCTGCAACCCGGCCGGCAACAAAATCACCATTGGCATCGGCGAGCCGGCCAACGGTGTCGGTGCGGTGATCAGCAATGACAACCCGCCAATCGTTCACTCGGTCGGGCTGGGCACGGTCGACGGCATCAACTTCGGTTATTCCGACGCCGCACCAGGTCAGGGCGGAACCGCCGGAGCCGCGGCAAGCGGCAAGTCTTATCAGATCAAGGGCACCGCGACCGGCGCCGATATGCGCAATCCGCAGCAGCCGCAGCCGGTAACCAAGCCATTCGAGTTGGACGTGACCTGCCCTTAAGGGCTGAGTGCACCCACCGACATCGTTCGGACCGAATCCCGAGAGGGGACCCAGCTAATGTCTATGAAACGTGTCGCCGCAGCAGCCGCAGTTGCGGCGGGCCTTGGCGCCTCCGCAACGGTGTTCCATGCGGGGTTCGCCAACTCCGTCCCGTGCCCCGCGTGGCAACACGACAAGACTTGTGATCCACCCCCCGCTAACCAGGGCCCCGGCTTCGGGGGCACCTCGAGCTTCACTCCAGGGCCATCACAGGTTCCCGGCGCCGGCACGCCGCACGTGACCACTTCGGCGCCGGGGGGCACCACGCACGTGACGACCTCGCCGCCGGTGGTCACCACGCACGTGACAACCACGACGCCGTGGAGCGGTTCGACCCCGCAGGTGACAACCACGACGCCGTGGGGCGGCTCGACCCCGCAGGTGACAACCACGACGCCGTGGAGCGGTTCGACCCCGCAGGTGACAACCACGACGCCGTGGAGCGGTTCGACCCCGCAGGTGACAACCACGTCGCCGTGGGGCGGTTCGACGACTCAGCCGGGTGGGAGCACTTCCTACCCGGGGGCGACCACGACCCGCCCGGTCCTCAACGCGCCGAGCGATCAGCCGCCTCACGCGCCGTACTATCCGCCGCGCGGTCCCATCTTGCGCGGCACTGCGCAAGTCGGCGGTCCTGTCGACGCGCCTGGTGGCTTCTACGGCTGGGGTCCGGGAGTGCCGCCGCCTCCGCCTCCGCCGCGGCCGAACGGCTACGGCTGGAACGACGGCCCGGCTCCTGGCCACCCCCCGCCGAACTGGGAAGGCCCGCCGCCTGCCAGTGGCTGGGACGGGGCGCCGCCTCCCGGTGGTTGGAACCGTCCCTGGGTCGGGCCGCCGGTTGACGCGAGCTACGGACAGCGCTATTTCGCGCCGTTCACCTACAACACCTACACCGTCCTCCCGATCTTCAACTGGCAGTACGGGGGTTGGGGTTACTGGTTCGACGGCGTCTGGATCCCGCTGTACTGACGCTTAGCCGCGAGGGTGCGCAGATGCACGCGATCTACGGCGTGTCGCCGTACAGACACTCAGTGTCATGGTGGCGGTGCCGCATTGGCGGTGGTTGGGTCTGGATCACCCGATGTTTGGCTCTTGCAGACA